>JBFXAS010000308.1:0-5621 GCA_050184075.1 Gemmatimonadales bacterium | reverse complement strand
GAACGACCCGAACTGCATCACCAGCACCAGGTACATCAGCAGCACCGCGACCACCAGCGAGAAGCCGATGCTCGCGAAGGTCTCGTTCTGGAATTCCTGGTCGAAGCCCTCCGACAGGGTGACGCCCGCCGGAATCGGGATCGAGGCGATCCGGGCCTGCACGTCGGCCATCACTTCGCCGGTCGACCGGCCCGACACGTTCCATTCGACGCCGACGTTGAGATCCCGGTTCAGGTGGTTGATCACGGCGGGGCCGATGCTCTGACTGATGTCTGCCACCTGGCCGAGCGGGAGTGTCGACACACCCCCGTTGGGGCCGGGCACGACCAGCGGGAGCGCGGCCAGGTCGGTGACCCGCTCGCGATACTCCGGTGCCAGGCGGACCCGCACGTCGCGCATCTCACCGCTCGGGTCTTCCCAGTCTCCGGCGTCGACGCCAGCGAAGGCCGGTCTGATCGACTGCGCCACCTGACCGATCGTGATCCCGAGCGCGCCGGCCAGTCCCCGGTTGATCTCGACGTTGAGCTCCGGCTTCTGGCCCTTGGTCGAAAGCCCGAGGTCGACCACGTTCGGGACCTTGGCGACCTCGACCCGGATCCGCTCGGCCAGATTGGCGATCAGCTCGCGGTCGGACCCGCGGACGTTGAGCGCCAGCTGCTTGCGCCCCTGGCCGAAGTCCGCGGTGTAGACGGAGGTGGTGAAGCCCACGTAGTGGCCCAGGGAATCCCGCACCACCCCCGCGATGTCCTCCGCGCTCCGGGTGCGCTCCGCCTTCGGTGTCAGCCGGACGTACATGGTGCCCTGGTCGACGGCCCCGCTCATCCCGCCGCCGAGTGTGGTGTAGGCGTAGGTCACCTCGGGGATGCTGCGGACCAGGTCTTCGATCTGCCGGGCCTTGCTCTTGGTGTACGGCAGGCTCGAGCCGGGCGGGGTCTCGATCTTGATGTTGAACTCCGAGCGATCGTCGATCGGGAAGAACCCTGTGCCCACCTTTCGGTACTCCGGCGCCGCCTGGACCAGGCCGTAGGTGACCAGCAGGCCGGCGGCGAAACCGCCCGCCTTCACCAGGATGGATCGCTGGGCCACGGCCCAAGCCATCAGCGCGATCCCGGCCAGCGCCCCGACCAGGGCGAGCAGGCCCTTGGACGGCAGCACGAATGACGCGAAGAAGGTCCCCACGCTCAGGATCACCATCGAGAGTCGGTGGTCGAGCGCCCAGGCGATCACCCGCTTGTAGCCCTCGGCCTGGCGCTGAAACCAGTCGTTGAAGTCCTCCAGACGGCGGGAGATCCAACCCATCTCCTCGCGGGTCCGCTTGGGATCCGGCCAGTACGCGGAAAGCATCGGATCGAGCGAGAACGAGACCAGCAGCGAGACCGCCACCGAGCTCGCGATGGTGAGCGCGAGCGGCTTCATCCACTCTTCGGTCATCCCGCCCTGGAACGCCACCGGAATGAAGACCGCGAGGATCGAGAAGGTGGTCGCCGCCACGGCGAGCCCGATCTCGTCGGTGCCCTCGTGCGCGGCCTGGAGATGGTCTTTGCCCATCTCGTGATGGCGGACGATGTTTTCCCGGACCACGATGGCATCGTCGATCAGCACCCCGATCGCGAGCGAGAGCCCCATCAACGACATCACGTTGAGCGTGAAGCCGAAGGCCCAGACCGCGATGAACGAGGCGAGCACCGAGACCGGCAGGGCCAGGCCGGTGATCACCGTCGAGCGCCAGGAGTTGAGGAAGACGAAGACCACCAGCACGGTGAGCAGGGCGCCCTCGATCAGCGCCTTCTGCACCTCCCAGACCGACTGGCGCACCCGATTGCCGGCGTTCCGCACCACGTCGAGCGAGACCTCGCTCGGCAGGTTGCCGACGATGCCCTCGACCCGCTCGAGGATCTTGTCGCTCACCTCGGTCGTGCTGTAGCCCTTCGACTTCTTGATGTCGATGCCGACGGCCTCGCGCCCGTTGTAGCGGGCGACGGTCCGCGGCTCTTCGAACCCGTCGCGGACCCGGGCGACCTCGCCCAGGCGGATCAACCGGTCGGCCCGCTCCACGACCACCAGGTGCGCGAATTCGGCGGGCGTCTCCGGCCGCCCCTTGAGCCGGATGGAGCGCTCGGCGTCCGCGGTCTCGAGCCGGCCCACCGGCACGGCCAGGTTCTGGAGCTGGAGCGCCTGCACCACCTGGCCGACGCTGACGCCCGCCGCCTCCATCGCCATCGGATCGAGCTCGACGGTCAGCTCCCGCTCTTGCTTCCCCGCCACGGTCACCTCGGCCACGCCTGCAATCGAGCGGAGCTCGCGGGTGATGCCGGGGTCGGCCACCCGGGTCAGCTCGCCCGGGGAGAGCACGTCGCTGTAGAGCGCGAGCGACACGATCGGGCGATCGGTGTCGTTGAACTTCTTGATGATCGGCTCTTCGAGCTCCTGGGGCAGGTCGCCGCGGATCTCGGAGATCGCGTCACGGACATCCTGCGTCGCCTCGGCCAGCGGCTTGCCGAACTGGAACTCCACGATCAGGAGCCCGAAGCCGTCCTCGGCCGACCCCATGATCTTCTTCACGCCCGTGATCCCGGCGGTGGCCTCCTCCACCGGGTCGAGCACCTCGGACTCCACTCCGTCCGGCGAGGCGCCCGGATAGATCAGGGCCACCGAGACCACCGGTGGGTTGATCTCCGGAAACTCGTCGGTGTCGAGCTTGAAGAGCGCGAAGATGCCGAAGGTCACCAGGGTCAGCATGGCGACCACGGTGACGACCGGCCGGCGAATCGCGAAATCCGAAATGACCATTCGACCTGACTCCCTCGACGGCGGCGCTGCTCAGTTGCTTCCGGTTGCGCGCTCGGCGGTGGACGCCACCGAGACCCTGGCGCCAGCCTGCACCGTGCGCGCGGCGCCGATCACCACCGTGTCTCCGACCGCGATGCCGGCCGTCAGCTCCACCAGCTCCAGCCCGGGGTCCTCGATCCCGATCGTCACCTCCACCCGCTCCACCACGCCGGCGCGCACCCGGGTCACCTGCGGGCGGAGCCCGCGCCGGTCGATCGCCGAGGTGGGCACCACCACGCCCTCCCGCGACTCGATCGCGACCCGGCCCTGCGCGAAGAGCCCGGACACCAGCGAGCCCGCCTGGTTGGGCAGCGCGACCGTGATCCGGACCTGCCGGGTGCTCGGATCGACCGCCGGATTGATCCGCTCGATCCGACCGTCGAAGCGCCGGGCGCCGTACCCGTCCACCAGGAACGGGACCGGGGTCCCGACCTTGAGCGCCCCGAGCGCGGAGACCGGCACCAGGGCCTCCAACCGGAGGCTCGACGGGTCGACCACCGTGAAGAGCGCGGTGCCCGACGTGACCACGTCGCCGGTGTTCACCCGCCGCTCGGCCACGATGCCGTCGATCGGAGAGCGGAGCTGGGTCTGGCCCCATTGCTCTTCCATCGACGCGAGCCGGGCCTTCGCGTCCTCGACCTGACCGTCCGCGCTGGTGGCGTTCCAGCGGGCCTGCTCGAGCTCGCGCTCCGCGATCGCGCCGCCCGTGGCCAGCCGCTCCGCCCGCTCCGCGTTCCGTCGGGCAACCTCGGCGGCCTCGGTGGCCGTGCGGACGCCGGAGCGCGCGGACTGCAGCTGGTCGCGGAGCGCGTCATCGCTGATCTGCCCGAGCAGCTGACCGCGGCGGACCGGCTGGCCGTTTTCGACGTTCACCCGCACCAGCCGCCCACCGAGCTCGGCCCGGACCGTCGCCTCGCGCTCGGGTTGGAGCGTGCCGGAGATCGCCGGGCCCGTCTGGAGGAGTCGCTGCTCCGCGACAAAGAGGTTCTCGACGCCGATCATCACCGAGGGCGTCTCGTCGGTCGCCGTCTCGGCCTGGGACGCGCCCCCGCAGCCCGCGAGAGTCGCCGCGACCGCGAGGCCCGAGATCGATGCGATGACCGGCGCCAGCCGGCCCCTGTCGACTGTGCTGCTCATGGTGTCTGTCCCTGCTGCGTAGCGCGCGAAGAGCTCGCGGAGCTTCCGGCTCCGCTGATCATGGGCGAGGCGCTCGAGGCCCCGGCTCCCAGCGGGAGGTCGGGCAACAGGGCCACGCGTACCTTGGCGATCTGGAGATCCCGGGCCGCCTGAGCCCGGTTCACCTCGGCCTGCTGAAGCGCGATCCGGGCGTCGAGCAGCTCGGTCTGGGTCGAGATGCCCTCCCGAAAGCGGAGCTCGGCGATCTCGTAGGCGCGGGTGGCCTGCGCGGCGGTGCCCTCGCTCGCGAGCCAGGAGGCCTCCGCGGCCTCGAGCTGCGCCAGCGAGTTGCGGGCGTCCAGGGTGGCCAGCTCGACCGCCTGCTGATGGCGGAGACGGGCTTCCTCGACCGCAGCCTTGGCCGCGATCCGCTCACCTTTGAGCCGGCCGCCGGTGAAGATCGGGATCTGCACGCCGAGGGCGACGTTCCAGTCGGTCAGAAACTCGCTCCACCCCGGCAGCCCGCGCGACGGATACGCCAGCCGGCTGTACTGCGAGCTGAGCACCACCGAGGGGAACTGCTCCGCGCGGGCGGCCGAGGCCAGGCCCTCCTGAGCCCGAACAGCTTCGGAGGCCTGGCGCACGCCGGCGCGGTGCTCCGCGGCGGTGTCGACGCCGGCTGAGGCGAGCCGGGCGAACGTCGGCACGGTCGCCAGGGCGGTGTCGCCGAGCGTCGTGGTCAGGCTGAGCGCGTCCTCCAGCGGGAGGTTGAGCAGCTGCTTGAGCCGGATGTAGGCCAGGTCCCGATTGGTGGTGGCCTGGATCAGCACGGGGCGCTGGTTGTCCCGGGCCACCCGGGCGCGGAGGAGATCGAACTCGGGAGCCGTGCCCACCTCGCGTCGGAGCTGGGTCTGGCGGAGCGTGGTGTCGGTCTGCGCCAGGGTCGCCCGGGCGATCTCGACCAGCCGGTCGCTGAGCGTCGCGTCGTAGTAGGCCTCGGCGACGTCGAGGACCAGTTGGGCCTCGGCCGAGGCGAGGCCGATCCGGGCCGACTCGCGGGCCGCGTCCGTGGCTCGCATCTGACCGAAGACCCGGCCGCCGTCGAAGAGGAGCTGCGAGCCGCTCAGGCCCAGGGTGTAGGTGTTCTTCCGGCCGAAGGGCAGGCGGCTGAAGCCGGCGAAGGGGTTGACGGTCGTGGCGCACTCGACCGCCGTCTCGAGCGCGGCCAGCCGCTGGTCGACCGGCAGGGTCGGATCGCCATTGAAGGCGGGGCAGCTCGTGGGGGCGTTAGCCGCAGCCGAATCCGGCTCGGCGTCGCCGAAGACCGCGTCGAACTGCGACTTGATCTGACGGGTGTACCCGACCGACCCGGTGATCTGGGGAAAGAGACCGCTCCGGGCCCGGTAGTGGTCGCCGTTGGCACGCTCGATCGCGATCCGGGCCAGTCCCACGGCCTCGCTCGCCGGCGCGGCCAGGGAGAGCGCCTGTTCGAGGGACAGAGATCGGGTCTGGCCGAAGGCCGTGGCCGTCGTGGCCAGCGCCAGCAGGGCGAGCATCGGGCTCGAGCGTTTCCAGACTGCCTTCACGGTGTCGGCTCCTCCACTCCCAGGGCTCTGACGAACAAGGCGACGTATCGTTTCAGCGAGGTCTCCGGAGGGTCGGCGAAGACGCCGGGG
>JBFXAS010000307.1:0-5632 GCA_050184075.1 Gemmatimonadales bacterium | reverse complement strand
GAGCGACATCTTCGTCGACGCCGAGGAGCGCTTCCTCGTCTTTCATCGCTACGTCGACTCCACGCGGGCGGTGGACCTCTGGATCGCGTTCCGAACCGATGGGACTTGGGGCGCACCCCGCCTCCTCGACGGAGTGAACGGCCCTGGGTGGGAGTTGTCACCGACCGTGGCGGCCGGCGGTCGGGAGCTGTTCTTCCAGCGCGAAGGCACGATCTACCGAGCCAGCTTTTGCGGCCTGCTCGCTCCCGAAGAGCGGGAGCTGCTCGGGACCTGCCCGCCCTGAGGCCGACCGCCCCTGAAACGGCCATCGGATCGGACCGCGTCCGTTTGACCTCTGCCGCCGGTGCGCTAGGTTGGCATCGTCTCGTCCACCCTGCGAGGAGTAGTCCCATGCGCCACGCTCGCCTCAGCGCCCTTCTGATCTGCCTGGCGGCCCCCACCGCGCTCGGCGCCCAGCCCGCTCCCCCCTCCCGAATCCAGGCGGTGATGAACCGTCCCGAGTTCAAGCACGCCCAGTGGGGGATGGAGTTCTACGACATCGCGAGCGGCAAGGTCGTGTTTTCGCACAACGGCGAGCGGCTCTTCGTCCCCGGCTCGACCACCAAGGTCGTCACCATGGCGACCGCGCTCGCCACGCTGGGCGCCGACCATCGCTTCCACACCCGGGTGTACCGGACCGGACCGATCCGCGACGGCGTCGTGCAGGGCGATCTGGTGCTGGTGGCCTCCGGCGACCCCAACCTCTCCAACCGGGTCCAGGGCGGCGATCGCTACGCCTTCGTCGACCACGATCACTCCTACGGCGGCCAACCGCTGCCCGGCGATCCGCTCGAGACCCTGCGCCAGCTGGCCCGGCAGGTCGCCGCGAAGGGAATCCGGGGCCTGACGGGCCAGGTGATCGTCGACGCCTCGCTCTACCCGGAGGGAGACCGCGAGCTGGGGACCCGGGTGGCCCTCTCGCCGATGATGGTGAACGACAACGTGATCGACCTGGTCGTGACGCCGGGACGGCGGGCGGGCGAGCCCGCGACCGTCACCGTCACGCCCAAAACCTCGCTCCTCACGGTGCAAGCCACGCTCACCACCACCGACTCCGGCACCGCGCCAGCGATCCGCAGAGTCGAGGACAGCACCAACAAGGATCGCCGCTATCTGGTGATCACCGGCTCGGTCCCGGTGGGTCCGCCGAGCAATCCGCGGTGGGTGGTGCCCGTGCCGTCGCGATTCGGCGAGATCGCGTTCGCCGAGGCCCTCGCCGACGCCGGCGTGGCGGCGATTCCGCGGCTTGGCTCACGCACGGTGGAGAGCAGCGTCCTGACCGCGGCTCGCGCCGACTCGCTGCTGGTGGCCGAGCACGTCTCCCTGCCCCTCTCGAAGGAAGCCGTCGTCCTGCTCAAGACCTCGCAGAATCTCCACGCGAGCAGCCTCCCGTTCCTGCTCGGCGCGCTCGATGGGCAGGGCGGGCGCGGCGGCTTCGACGTCGCGCGCGAGTGGCTACAGGGCGAGGGGCTCGACCTCGACGGCGCGGTGCAAGGCGACGGCGCCGGCGGCAACGCCTACTTCTCGCCCCGGCTCATGACCCGCCTCCTGGCGAAAGCCTGGGCCAAGCCCTGGGCCCAGGACTTCAAAGCGGCGATGCCGATCCTCGGGGAGGACGGGACCCTGGCGGAGGTCCAGGTGGGCAGCCCGGGCGCCGGCAAGGTCTTCGCCAAGACGGGCACCTATGGCTCCTACGATCCGCTCAACCGGCGGATGCTGATCCACGGCAAGGGGCTGGCGGGCTACTTCACCTCGAAGAGCGGACGGGAGATCGCCTTCGCGATCTACCTCAACAACCTCGCCGTCGCGGAGGGCAACCCGGCGACGATCGCCGGCAGCGCGTTAGGCGAGATCGCGTCGCTCGCGTGGGAAACGGTGAAGTGAGGAGGCCTGGCGTGCCGTCGCGCCGTCGGGGCCGGATCGCCACCTGACGACCCGAGACGCTCAGGGCGACTTGGCCGACGCGTCGTGTGCGCGCAGCATGACCTTGGCGAGCTCCAGGGCGACCTGCTGGACCGACCCCGCCGAGTGGTTGCTGAGGACGATCACGTCGATCCCATCCGCTGGCAGCCGGAGATTGTAGGCGCTGAACCCGGGCAGCCCGCCCGAATGTGACAGTGCCTCGTGCTGCTCGACCTGGCCGACGCGCCAGCCGTAGGCGTAGCTCTCACGCTCCGGCCGGTAGATCGCGGCGTAGGCCCGCTCCGAAACCAGCAGGCGGCTCGCGAGCGCCCGGTCCCACCGGGCGAGATCACCGACCGTCGAATGGAGATCGCCGCCGCCGGCGAGGAGCGGCACGTAGATCTCCGCCGCTTCTCGAATCGAGCCGTCCTGATCACGATCGTAGCCTTGTGCCAACCTGGGAGGGGGACGGCTGGGATCGTCGGCGCCGGTGTCCTTCATGCCGAGCGGCTCGAAGACCTCGGCCCGGAGGAACGCCCCGTACGACTGGCCCGACACCTGCTCGATCAGCTTCGCGAGGAGAAAGTATCCCACCCCGCTGTATTGGAAGCCGCTCCCCGGCTCGAACAACAGCGGTTGCTCGAAGAATCGCGCCAGGGTCTGATCCAGCGTGGTGGGCCGCGCCATGGTCTCGCGGAACCCCGGGAGGGCCCACGAGTGCATCAGCCCCGAGGTGTGGGTGAGCAGTTGATGGATCGTGAGCCTCCGCCAGGCCTCGGGCAGGCCGGGCACGTGGCGCCCCACGGGGTCCTTCACGTCCAGTCGACCGCGGTCCTGCAGGATCAGCACGGCCATCGCCGTGAACTGCTTGGTCACCGAGCCGATGCGGAACTGGGTCTCCGGCGTGTTCCGGCGGCCGGCGGCACGGTCCGCCATCCCCTTGCCGGCCTCGAACACCACCTCACCGCCCTTGCTGACGAGCACCGCGCCGCTGAAGTCCGCCCGCTCGAGCACCTGCCCGAGCCGATCCGCCGACGACTGGGCCGCGAGCGGGCCGACGCTCGCGACCAGCGTGAGGCACGCCACGATTCCCTTCGCTCTGCCCATGGCTCCTCCGGGTACCGGTGGGCCTGGCCCGGCGAGACTCGCCGGCCATCTCCGTGTCCGTCAGGGACACGCTCCGCTCGCATCGAGCGCATTCTCGAGCGGGGTGCGGTCTCGCTAAACATCGATGCCACGCCACGACGCGGCAAGGCGAGGCTAGTGCTGCGACGCCTCACTCGCCCAGAGCGAGACGATGCCGACCCCGTCACGATAGTCGATCCTGGTCCCGAACGGTGCCGAGAGCCGTTGCAGGTCCCCGATAATCTTGCGGCTGAGCGGCTCGTCCGCGAGCATGGGCCGGCCGCGCTCGGTGCGCGCCTTGCCGAAGCCGAGGGAGATCGGGTAGAGCTCGACCGATTCGAGGGCTCGACCGCGGAATCGAGGCACGGCCACCACGCTCTCCCACACCAGCGGATCCGCCGGGAAGCCCCGTTTGTCGGTGTCGTACCGCACGTCGTTCAGGCCCGCCACGCCCGTGGCGGGGTCCACGCCCACGTTCTCGAAGTCGTCGAGGGGCAGCCGCTCCACGGTCTCGTTCTCGAAAATGAAATCGCCCAAGCTGTAGAAGATCGGCTTGCCCTTGTAGATCTCGATCCCGCGGAGCAAATGCGGCCCGTGCCCGACGAAGACGTCGGCTCCGGCGTCGATCATCGCACGCGCGAAGCTCACCAGAAAGTCGGCCGGCACCGACCGGTCCGCACCGCCCTCGTGCGCGTGAATACTCACGATCACGAGATCCGACACGCCCCGACCGGCTCGCACGGCGGCGGCGATCTCCTGGACATCACCCGGATGCGGCGTCGTGCGGCGACCCGGACGCGCTCCGGCCGCGAACGCCTGACCGAGGAACCGGACGGTGTCCGACGCCGACAGCGTCTGCCCGAGGTCCGCGGCAACGGTCCGCAGCGCGGACATCCCTGCCCCCGTCAGCACGTTGGTCGTGGCATAGCGGACCGGGCTCAGTCCGGGCCGAGCGGGGATATCTCCCAATGAGCGGCCTGCGCGGGAGTTGGTGGGAAAGGTCGAGGCGCTCGCGATCAGCGCGACGCGGCCTTTCGGCGTCTCGAGAAACCTGGCCGAGCGGGCTTCGGACAGGCTTTCCCCGACCCCGGCGACGACCAGACCGGCCTCGCGGGCATGTCGCTGGGTGATCCGCATCCCCTCCACGCCCCAGTCCGTGGTGTGGTTGTTGGCGAACGAGGCCAGGCGAAAGCCGGCCCAGGCCAGCTCCCGGGCCATTTCCGGAGCGGCGCGAAGGTGCAGGCCCCCGGACTCGACCATCGGATGCGGCTCGTAGTCGTGGAGGTTGACCTCGAGGTTGGTGAAGGCCGCGTCCTGGCCGCGGAGTAGGTCGATCAGCCGGAGAAAGGCGGGCTCCTGGTAGCCGGACATCGGTCGGGTGATGATCGCGTCGCCGGTGAGGGCGATGGAGAACGAGGTCTTGACCGAATCCGCCCCGGCCTGCGCGCGGACGGGACCAGGCGAGAAGGCCGTCAGCCACGCCAGGGTCCCAGCGAATCCGAACACGGCTCGACTTCTCATGGCTCCCTCCGGGTCCTGGGCATCCAGCGTCGGTCGTCGACCGTCGGCGGTTCCGGACGTAACGGACGGAGAGTAGCCAATCCGACGAAGGGGGCAAGCCACGAGATCGAGTGTCGGAGAGGCCGTTGGGACCCCACGCCGTGAAGTCAGCTACTAGCCAGCCGGGTGCTCGGCGCCGCGTGGGCCACCTCCGACACCATCCGTTCGAGCGCGCGGGCGGCCCCCGCAGCTGAGGCACCCGAACGCAGGCCCGTCTTGGCCTCAGCCTCGAGCGACGTCCAGCGAAGTCAGCTTCGAGCGCGGCACGTCCGAGCTCTCGCGGTCACCAGGTCCCCTTGGCCCTGCCTCTACGCTGCCAACTCCGGTTGGCCGGTGGGTGCGAGCCGGTCCGCCATCGGGTATCGTGGGGCGCACCGCGAGGGGCCATGCCACGATCCGACGACATTCTGACCCTCGCCGCCACCGATCTGGCCGAGGTCCTCGGGTGCCGCCACCGGACGGCGCTCGACGCAGCGGCCGCTCGCCGGATCCGTCGGTGCTGCACACCGGCGTGCTGGCATCCGACCTCGAGCGGCCGGGGAGCGACTGCTTCACGGTGCCGACGGGAGGGGCCCCGCCGCCCGCGCGGAGCGAGGCCGATGGCGGAGGTGCGGCAGGTCGATCCCCGCTACGGCTCGACATCCCGCGCGAGGTTTCGACCCGCCCGAAGCATGAACCACCCGCAAGGAACGAACAGCATCATCACGATCATCATCGCATACCGCAGGCCGTCGGCGGACCCGACGCTCGGCGCGAAGGTATCGCTCAGGCGTCCCGTGACAATCGGGCCAAGACCGGCGCCGATCAGGTTGGCGAAGAAGAACACCACGGCCACCGACATGGCCCGTCGGGCCGACCCGCACACCGCGTGCAGCGCGGCGAACATCGAGGGCACCGCGGCGGCCAGCAACAGATCCCCGACCGCGAGCAACGCAATCGTGCTCGTAAGCCAGGGGAGCGCGAACGCCAGCTCGAAGACCGACAACTACAGAATCAGCAGCCAACC
>JBFXAS010000306.1:0-5688 GCA_050184075.1 Gemmatimonadales bacterium | reverse complement strand
CGAGCCGGTCGAGGCGCTGCTGGCGGGGCGGGCTGGGCGGGTCGATCTTCTGAAGGTCGGGCACCACGGATCGGCCACCGCGACCACCGACGGGTGGTTGGCCGAGCTCGACCCCTCGATCGCCGTCGTGAGCACGGGGCCGAATCGGTACGGACATCCTTCACCCGAGGCGCTCGCCCGGCTCGCGGCGAGCGGCGCGGACGTCTGGCGGACCGACCTGGACGGCACCGTGACCGTGATGGTCGACGACGAGGCCGTGCGGGTGAAGGGCCGGCGGAGAGCACGGGGCTATCCGCTGCACTGAGACCCACTTCTCGAATCGGACACCGGTATGACCAAGCCGCTCGTCACCATCGAACGCTTCATCATGGAGGCCGAACGGAAGCACCCGGAGGCCACCGGTGAGCTCTCCAACCTCCTCTACGACCTGGCGCTCGGCGCCAAGATCATCGCCGCCTCCATCCGGCGCGCGGGTCTGGTAAACATCCTCGGCTCCGCGGGTGTCACCAACGTCCAGGGCGAGGAGCAGAAGAAGCTCGACGTCTACGCCAACGACGCGCTCAAGAACGCGATGGGCTACACGGGGCGGGTCTGCGTGATGGCGTCGGAGGAGGAAGATGAGTTGATCTCGATCCCGTCCGGCTACCCCCAGGGCAAGTACGCCGTGCTCTTCGATCCGCTCGACGGCTCGTCGAACATCGACGTCAACGCGGCGGTCGGCACGATCTTCAGCATCTACCGCCGGACCTCGATGGAGGGGGCCGGGACCCTGGACGACGTGCTCCAGCCGGGTGACGAGCAGGTGGCGGCGGGCTACGTGATCTACGGCTCGAGCGTGATGCTGGTCTACAGCACGGGCAACGGGGTGCACGGCTTCACGCTCGACCCGACCTTCGGCGAGTTCCTGCTCTCCCATGAGAACATTCGAATTCCCGAGGTGGGTCGTTACTATAGCGTCAACGAGTCCAACTTCGGCCGCTGGAACCGGCTCACCCAGCGCGCGGTGCGCGGCCTCCACGGCGACTTCCCGGACCGGATGAAGGGCAAGAACAGCCGCTACATCGGCTCCCTGGTGGCCGATTTCCATCGCAACCTGGTGGCCGGGGGCATCTTCCTCTATCCGGCCGACACCAAGAACCCCGAGGGCAAGCTGCGCCTCACCTACGAAGCCAATCCGATGGCCTTCATCGCCGAGCACGCCGGGGGCGCCGCCACGGACGGCCGACGCCGGATCCTGGGTATCCGACCCGAGCGCCTCCACCAGCGGACGCCGTTGGTGATCGGCTCGAAATCGGATGTCGAGTTCGTCGCCTCGGTGCTTGCCGAGGAGGAGCCCGCGTGAGCGAGGGGCATCCCGGTCTGGTGCCCGTCAAGCCGCTCTACGGGCCGGCCGATTGGTCCGGCGACCCGGGGCGTCCGGGAGCGTGGCCCTACCTGCGTGGTGTCTACCCGTCGATGTACGTCGGGCGCCTCTGGACTATGCGCCAGTACGCCGGCTTCGGCACCGCCGAGGAGACCAACGCCCGCTTCCGGCTCCTGCTCGACGCCGGACAGACCGGACTCTCGACCGCGTTCGATCTCCCGACGCAGTTGGGCTACGACTCGGACCATCCGATGGCCGCCGGTGAGGTCGGCCGGGTTGGCGTGGCGATCGACACGGTCGACGATCTGGCCCGGCTCTTCAGCGGGATCCCGCTCGATCGGGTCTCCACCTCGATGACGATCAACGCCACGGCGGCGATCCTGCTCGCGATGTACGTCGTGGTGGCGGAGGAGCAGGGAGTCGAGCGGAGCCAGCTCTCGGGCACGATTCAGAACGACATCCTCAAGGAGTACATCGCCCGCGGGACCTACATCTATCCGGCCGAGCCGTCGCTCAGGCTGATCACGGACATCTTCCGGTTCGTCGCCGACGACGATCTCAAGTTCAATCCAATCTCGATCAGCGGCTATCACATCCGAGAGGCGGGCGCCACGGCGGAGCAGGAGGTCGGCTTCACGCTCGCGAACGCCCTCGAGTACTGCCGCCGGGCGATCGGCGCCGGGATCCCGATCGAGCGTTTCGGGCCCCGGCTCAGCTTCTTCTTCGCGGCCCACAACGATCTCTTCGAAGAAGTCGCCAAGTTCCGCGCGGCGCGACGGCTCTGGGCCCGGATCGCGCGCGTTCGTCTCGGCGCGGACGACCAGACGGCCAAGCTCCGCTTTCACACCCAGACCGGCGGGGTCACCCTCCAGGCCCAGCAGCCGCTCAACAACGTGGTCCGGGTGACCGTGCAGGCGCTGGCCGCGACGCTCGGCGGCACCCAGTCGCTCCACACCAACGGCTACGACGAGGCGCTCTCCCTCCCGACCGGCGAAGCGGCCACGCTGGCGCTCCGGACCCAGCAGATCCTGGGCTTCGAGAGCGGGCTCGACCGGACGGTCGATCCGCTGGCCGGGAGCTACTACGTCGAGAGCCTGACCGACGAGATCGAGCGTCGCGCCACCGCGTTGATCGACGAGATCGACGCGATGGGGGGCGCGGTCAAGGCGGTGGAGGCTGGCTACTACCAGGAGGCCATCGGTCGGAGCGCATACGAGTTGCAGAAGGCGCAGGAGGACGGCCGGGTGACGGTGGTCGGGGTCAACAAGTTCACCACCGACGAGCCCCCGTCGCCGATGGAGCTGCCCGATTTTGCCGAGCTCGAGGGTCGCCAGCGGGGGGCGCTCGAACAGGCCCGCGCCGCGCGGGACGGCGCGGCGGCCGGCGAGGCGGTGGCCGCGCTCGAGCGGGCTGCCAGGTCCAACGAGGCGCTGATGCCCCGGATTCTGGACGCGGTGCGGCGGCGAGCCACGTTGGGGGAGATCAGCGACGCCCTGCGTCGCGCCTGGGGCGAATACCGAACCTGATCCACGCCCGCGCGGCGAGGAGAGAGCGATGGGGCACACCATCCACCACATCACGGTCTCCCGGACCGCGCGCTACGTGGTGGCGGGCGAGGAGAATGGGGCGGTAGAGGTCTGGATCGTCCTCCACGGCTATAGCCAGCTCGCCACCAACTTTCTCCGCTGGTTCGAGCCGGCATTGCGGCCCGGCCGGCTGATCGTCGCGCCCGAGGCGCTCTCGAGGTCCTACTTCGACGAGTCCAAGGCCCGCCGCGTGGGCGCCTCCTGGATGACCCGCGAAGACCGCGAGGCGGAGATCGAGGACTACGTGCGCTATCTCGACCAGCTGGCCGACGAGCTGCTCGGCATCCTGCCCCCCCGACCCCGGCTCGAGCTCCACGGCTTCTCGCAAGGCTGCGCCACCGCGGCGCGCTGGGCCACCTTCGGCCGACATCGGATCGATCGCCTGGTGCTCTGGGGCGGGACGACCCCGCCGGACCTCGACCTCGAGCGGCTCCGCAGCAACCTGCTCGGCGCCCCGATCGCCATGGTCGTGGGCGACCGCGACCAATTTCTCACAGCCGAGCACGTCCGGGCGGAGGACGAGCGCCTCAAGGGCGTCGGCCTCACGGTCGACAGCCGGACCTTTCCCGGCGGCCACATGGTCGACCCGACCGTGCTCGCGACCCTGGCCTGAACCCGAGAGGAGTCGAGATGCTCGCCCGTTGGCTCACCGGAGTCCTGACCCGAGAAGTCCGCACCCTGATCCGCGAGCTCGCCGCCTACCCCGACGAGCAGCAGATCTGGGCCACGCCGCCCGGCGTCAGCAACTCCGCCGGCACGCTGGCTCTCCACCTTGCGGGCAACCTCAACCACTTCGTGGGCGGGGTGCTCGGTGGGAGTGGCTACCGCCGGGATCGGGACGCCGAGTTCGCCCGGCGTCACGTTCCCCGGGCGGAGCTCGAGCGCGAGCTCGAGAGCGTAGTGACCATGCTCGAGCAGGTCGTGCCCACCCTGGACCAAGCCACGCTCGACGCGCCGTATCCCGCGCCGCCCGGCGGGTACTCGGTCGTCACCGGCGACTTCCTGGTCCATCTCGCGTCTCACCTCGCGTACCACATCGGGCAGGTGGACTACCACCGGCGCCTGATCACCGGGGCCGCCACGTCGGTCGGTCCCCAGAGCATCGGCGAGTTGGCGACGGGGCGGAAGGGCTGACCGGCGGGGCGGCGGCTTGAAGGCTCGGGGCTGGCCAGCTAACTTGGCGTGCTGTATTCGCTTACGGTTCCCAGAAACGAGCTATGCCGACCTACGAGTACCAATGCACCAAGGGGCATGTCTTCGAGGTCTTCCAGAAGATCTCGGACAAGCCCGTGGCCAAGTGTCCCACCTGTAAGTCCGCAGCCAGGCGTCTGATCTCCGGCGGGGCCGGACTGATCTTCAAGGGAAGCGGCTTCTACATCACCGACTACGGCAAGGACGGCAAGGGTCCTCGCAAGGCCGAGTCGACCGAGTCCAGCGGGACGTCGACCGAGTCGGCCGAGAAGCCGGCCGCCGAGAAGCCCGCGGACAAGCCGGCCGAGAAGAAGAAGGCCAAGCCCTCCGGGAAGCCGAAGGCGTGACCGATTCGATCCGGCTCGCCCTGGCGCGGGCCGCCAGCGACCTCGGTCAGCCAGACGCGGAGTTCGTCCTGGAGCGCCCGCGGGACGCCGGCCACGGCGACCTGGCCACCAATCTCGCCCTGGTGCTCGCCAAGGGTCTCAAGCGAAACCCCAGACAGCTCGCCAGCGAGATCAAGGAGCGGATCTCACTGCCGGACGGCCTCGTCGACAAGATCGAGATCGCCGGGCCGGGGTTTCTCAACTTCTGGCTGGCGGAGGACGCGCTGGCCGATCAGATCCAGGCGATCATCGACGCCGACCTCGAGTACGGCCGCTCCGAGCTCGGCCGGGGCGTCTCGGTCAACGTCGAATTCGTCTCGGCCAATCCGACCGGGCCGCTCCATGTGGGGCACGGGCGCGGTGCGGCCCTCGGCGATGGGATCGCGGCCCTGCTGGAGTGGACCGGCCATCGGGTGGTTCGCGAGTTCTACATCAACGACGCGGGTGTTCAGATCGACCGCCTCGCGGAGAGTCTCTGGGCCCGAGTGCAAGAGGCCGTCGGGCGCGAGGCGGCGATTCCCGAGGGCGGCTATCACGGCGACTACCTGATCGAGGCCGCCGCGGCGTTGATTGCCCGGGATGGGCGCGCCGTCGCCGATCTGCCGACGGCCGAAGGGGTTGCCCGGTGTCGGGCGTTCGCGGTCGAAGCCCAGCGCGAGGAGCAGGACCAACTGCTTCGCGACTTCGGGGTCCACTTCGACCTCTACAGCTCGGAGCAGGCGCTCTACGACGACGGGAAGGTCGCCACGGCGCTGGAGCTGCTGGCCGCGCGCGGCCTCACTTTCGAGGCCGAGGGCGCGCTCTGGATGCGGACCACGGAGTTCGGCGACGACAAGGATCGGGTGCTCCGCAAGAGCGACGGCAGCTACACCTACCTCGCGCCGGACATTGCCTACCACGTCGACAAGTTCGCCCGGGGCTTCGACCACCTGATCGACGTCTGGGGCGCCGACCATCACGGCTATATCCCCCGGATGCGCGCGGTGCTGGTCGCCCTCGGGCATCCGGCCGAATCGTTCGAGGTTCCCCTCGTCCAGCTGGTCAAGGTCGTGAAGGGCGGGGAAGAGGTGAAGATGTCGAAGCGGGCCGGCACCTTCGTCACCCTGCGCGACCTGCTCGACGAGGTGGGCACTGACGCGGCGCGCTATTTCTTCCTGATGCG
>JBFXAS010000305.1:0-5742 GCA_050184075.1 Gemmatimonadales bacterium | reverse complement strand
GGGCCTGATAGTGACTGGGCCGGAGCAGGTCGTTCATCGCGGCGTCGACCACGACGAAGGTCTTCCTGCCGGAGCGCTTCCGGTAGAGCACTCTGGTCAGCAGCACCCCGGCGCTCCCGACCAGGAACCGACCCGGCTCCACGTGGAGCTCGAGACCGGTCCCGCGAAGCACCGGCGCGATCGCCGCCGCGAGGCGCGCGGGCTCGAGCGGCTGCTCGTCGAGGTAGCGGATCCCGAACCCGCCGCCGAGGTCGATCGCGCTCACGGTCTCGCGGCTTCGACCCGCCAGTCGGTCGCGCAGGTCGAGCAGGCGGATGGCGCCGTCCCGGTAGGGCGCCGGGTCGAGCAGCTGGCTGCCGAGGTGCATCGCCAGCGAGGTCAACGCCAGCCGTGGGTTGTCGCCGATCCGACCCGCCATCGCCAGCGCCTCGGCGGGGGTCACGCCGAACTTGGTGCCCACCGACCCCGTCGTGATGTAGGGATGGGTGACCGGCGAGAGATCGGGATTGATTCGGATCCCGACTCGCACCGGCTGCCCGGCGTCGGTTCCGGCCACCACCCGCTCGAGCAGCTCGAGCTCGCCCGCCGACTCGAGGTTGATGCTCGAGAGCCCGCTCGCCACGGCCACTTCGAGCTCGGCCTCGGTCTTCCCCACCCCGCTGAAGACCACCTGGTCGAGACGGATGCCGGCGCGACGCACCCGCTCGAGCTCGCCGACGGAGACGATGTCGGCGCCAGCTCCGAGGTCGGCCAGGACGCCCAGGATCGCGAGGGTGCTGTTGGCCTTGACGGCGTAGTGAATCCGGTGGGGAACCCCCGAGAACGCCGAGGCCAGCTCCCGATACCTCGCGCGGATCGGCTCCGCCGCATAGACGTAGGCGGGCGTGCCGATCCGCTCGGCGATCGCCTCGAGCGAGGCACCCGCCATGCTGAGCCGGCCACCGTCACGGGTGAGGCCGGCGTCGCGAAGCAGCGCCGCGGTGTCGGCCACGCCGGCCGAGGTCAGTACGCCCTGGCCCACAGCGCCTCGTGCTTGGCCGGCTCGCCGGTCCAGATACAGCGCTCCGGCTTCGTCTCCGAGCGGAACTCGATGTCCGGCAGCACGCGGATCGTGGCCTTGGTCCGCTCCTTGATCTCGGCCTCGACGGCGGGATCGCCGTTCCATCCGGCATAGATGAACCCGCCCCCGGACCCAAGGTACTGAATGAAGTCGTCCTTGCTCTTCGGGCCGCGCAGGGTGTTCTCGTCTCGTCGGGCTCGAGCCGTCTCCAGCAGCTGCCGCTGCATCGCCACTGCCTCGTCGGCCAACCGCGCGGCCGCCCCCGCCATCGGGATCGGCTCCTTCTTCCCGCCCGTGCGCCGGGCCAGCACCATCGTCTCCGCAGCGAGGTCGCGCGGCCCGATCTCGAGCCGGAAGGGCACGCCCCGGCCCTCCCACTCGTAGTACTTCGCGCCGGGCTTGAGCCCCTCGCGCGCGTCGACGTGCACTCGCATGCCGCCCGAGCGGAGCTCACCCGCGACCCGGTGCGCCGCCTCGACGACCTGCCCTCGCTCGTCCTCGCCCTTGAAGATCGGCACGATCACCACCTGGAACTGGGCCAGCTTGGGCGGGCAGACCAGGCCCCGATCGTCGCCATGGGTCATGATCAGTCCGCCGACCATCCGGGTGGAGGTCCCCCACGACGTGCTCCAGACGTGATCGAGGCCTCCGGCCGCGGTCTGGAAGGTGATGTCGAAGGCCCGGGAGAAGTTCTGCCCGAGGTTGTGGCTGGTGCCCATCTGGAGCGCCTTGTTGTCCTGCATCAGCGCCTCGAGCCCGTAGGTCCGGAGCGCGCCGGCGAACCGCTCGCTGTCGGTCTTCCGCCCGGTGACCACGGGGATCGCGATGGTGTCTTCCATGAACCCGCGGTAGAGCCCGAGGATCATCAGGGTCTCCGCCTCGGCCTCCTCCTCCGTTGCATGCGCGGTGTGCCCTTCTTGCCAGAGGAATTCGGTCGTCCGCAGGAAGAGCCGGGTGCGCAGCTCCCAGCGAACGACATTGGCCCATTGGTTGAGCAGCACCGGCAGGTCGCGATAGCTCTGGATCCACTTCGCGAACATCGCGCCGATGATCGTCTCGGACGTGGGGCGGACGACCAGCGGCTCCTCGAGCTCCTTGCCGCCCCCGTGGGTCACCACGGCGGTTTCCGGGGCGAAACCCTCCACGTGCTCCGCCTCCTTCGACAGGAAGCTCTGCGGGATGAAGAGGGGGAAGTACGCGTTCTGGTGTCCGGTCTCCTTGAATCGCCGATCGAGCTCGTCCCGCATGCTCTCCCAGATGGCGTAGCCGTTCGGTCGGATCACCATGCACCCACGCACCGGGCTGTAGTCGGCGAGCTCCCCTCCGATGACGACTTCGTTGTACCAGGCGCTGAAGTCCTCGGCGCGGGGAGTGATACCCTTCTGGTCCGCCATTCGGGGCCTCGTGGTGCTGGTGAGCGCGTCCTGCACGGGAACGGTGGTCCGACTCATACCGCGGTCGAGCTCGGGCGGTGGCCGGGGTCGAGCATCGAGCCAACCGCGGCGACCAGCTCCGCGAGGGGCGCGGCCTGCTGGGCACCCGCCACGAGGTCCTTGACCATGGCCTCGCCGCGGGCGACGTCGTCCGGCCCGATCACGATCGCCACCCGGGCGCGTCGGACGCTGGCCAGCTTGAGCTGCTTAGCCAGGGCCGTCTCGCCCATGGCGAACTCCACCCGGTACCCCGCGTCACGCAGGGCATGGGCGGCCGCGAGCGCCGGAGGCCGCTCCGCCGGGGTCACGATGGCGACGAAGACGTCGACCACCGCGGGCGTCTCCGGAAGCAGCCCGCGATCCCTGAGCAGCTCGGTGAGCACGACGTCGCCCATGCCGAATCCGAGCGCCGGGCTGTCCACCCCGCCGAGGGCGGCGAGCAGGCCGTCGTAGCGACCGCCGCCGCAGATCGCGCGGAGCTTGCGCTCGGCGTCGAAGAGCTCGAACACCGTGCCCGTGTAGTACGCGAGCCCCCGCACGATGGTGAGATCGAGGTCGAGGAAGCCGCCGAGCCCCATGGCCTCGAGCGCGTCGAGGGTGGCCCGGAACGGGGCCGCCACGTCGACCGCTCCCGGAAACTCACGGGCGAGCGCCGCCCATTCGGTGATGGCGCCGAGCCCCTCGAGGCGAGCCAGCGACGCGACGTCGGCACCGGCTTCGAGCAGCGCCGCGCGTCGGGGGGCGTACTCCGCGCGACCGAGCTTGTCGAGCGCCTGGAACGCCAGCGGGGCCCGCGGGCCGCCCAGATCCAGCGCATCGAGAATCGCGCCGAGCAGCCGGCGGTCCGAGATCCGCACCCGCACGTCGGCGGCCCCGAGCCCCAGCTCCCGCATCACGTCGATCGCCAGGGCGATGATCTCGGCATCGGCGAGCGGGCCCGGCTCCCCGATCAAGTCGCAATTGAGCTGGAAGTGCTCCCGGAGCCGCCCGCGCTGCTGCCGCTCGTACCGGAAGAGCTGGGGAATCGAGAACCAGCGGACCGGCTTCTTGAGGCCGTTCAGCTTGGTCGCCACCATCCGCGCCAGGGTGGGCGTCATCTCCGGACGGAGCGCCACCTCCCGCCCGCCCTTGTCGACGAAGTGATAGAGCTGGCCCACGATCTCGTCGCCGCTCTTCTGGGTATAGAGCTCCAGCCCCTCGAGGGGCGGGCCGTCGTACTCCTCGAAGCCGTAGCGCCCCGCCACCCTCCGCATCGCGGAGAACACGTGGTTGCGGATCGCCAGCTCGTCGGGGAAGAAATCACGGAACCCGGGTAAAGCCTGGTGCGACATGGGCCCTAAATAACGGGGCCGAACCTCCCACCGCGACCACGAAAACGGCCAAGATCCGAGAGAACCGGGAGGAGGGCTGCGCCCCTGGAAGGAGCGGCGCCGCGACCCTCCGCTACGTCGGCCGACCGAACCGGGCCAGCCCCGGAGGAGACTTGCGGGCCGCAGGGCTCCCCTCTGCCGGGAAAGTGGCCGCGGCCGGGTTACCGCGGGCTAACCGGGACTCGCCGCGAAGGGCGTTGCGGCACTGGACCGCTAGACAGTGCCCAGCCCGAGCAGGTGCATCACGTCCCCGACGGTGTGGAAGGAGCCCGTCACGAGCACCGTGCCGGCCCCCTCCTGGACCTGGCGCACGGCCTCCTCGAAATCCGGCACCAGCGACCAGCTGGCCCTCGCCGGCGGGCGATCCGGCCGCGCGAGCCAGCGCGCCAACCACCCGAGATCCCACCGCCTCCCCTCGGCCGTCGGGGCAACGGTGAGGATCCCGCGGTCGATCGCCCGGTCGAGCTCGACCAGCATCTCTGGCCAGGCCTTGTCGCCCAGGATCGAGACCAGGGCCTGGATCGGCCGACGGGGCTCGAGGGCCTCGAGCGCGGCCGTGAGCGAGCGCATCCCGTCGGGGTTGTGGGCCACGTCGAAGAGCCAGCGCCCATGCCGATCGAGTCGGCCCGGCACCCTGGCCCTCGCGAAGCCCGAGGCGATCGCCTCGGGCTCCGGTCGAAACGGGGCCGGCAGCGCCGCCAGGACGCCGTGCGCGACCGCGGCGTTCCTCCGCTGATGTGGGCCCAGCAGGCCGAGGTCACCCTCCCAGAGGTAGTCCCCGGGCAGCAGCCGGAAGTCGAGCCGACCGCCCGGCTCGATTGCGTCGACCGCCTTGCGGGCCTCGCCCCTGAGCACCTTGATCAGCTCGGGCCTCCGCTCGCCGACCACGAAGGGCACCCCGGGCTTGGCGATCCAGGCCTTCTCCGTCGCGATCTTGGCCAGGGTCCTGCCCAGATACTTCTGATGGTCGATCGCGATCTTGGTGATGCCGCTCGCCAGCGGGCGGATCACGTTGGTGCTGTCCAGCCGCCCACCGAGTCCGACCTCGACCACCGCGATCTCCGCGCCCCGAGCGGCGAAGTCGGCAAACGCCATCACCGTGCTCGCCTCGAAGAAGGTCGCGCCGAGCTCCTCGATCAGAGGCCGGAGACGCTCCGTCCACATGGTCACGGCGTCCTCGCTGATCGGCTGGTCGTCCACCAGGATCCGCTCCCGGAAGCTGATCAGGTGGGGCGAGGTGTAGAGCCCCACCCGCCACCCGGCGCCCCGAAGGGCGGCCGCGATCAGCGCCGAGACACTCCCCTTCCCGTTGGTGCCTCCGATGTGGACCGTGGGCACTACCCGGTGCGGGTCGCCGACCGAAGCGAGGAGCCGCTCGGTCCGGTCGAGCCCGAACTTGATGGTCGTGGTGCGCGGAAAGAGGAAATCGAGCGCGCGCTGATAGGCGCTGGCCGACGCCGATCGGTCGAGGTCGGTGGTCACCGCCGGGTCGAGCGCGACGCGTGCCTGGGATGGACCGATCAGCCGGCCTTGGAGGCGGGCTCGGAGGCGCGTTGGCCCAGCATGTGGCGCAGCAGCCGGGCGGTGGTGTCGCGGAGCGAGCCGCGCGAGACCACGTCATCGATCTGGCCGTGGTCGACCAGGAACTCCGCGGTCTGGAACCCTTCCGGCAGATCCTGCCCGATGGTCTGCTTGATCACCCGCTGGCCGGCAAAGCCGATCACCGCGCCCGGCTCCGCGATGATCACGTCGCCCTGCATCGCGAAGCTGGCGGTGACGCCGCCGGTGGTCGGATTGGTGAGGATCGTGATGTAGGGAACGGCGGCGAGCTTGACTTGCGCGATGGCGGAGGAGGTCTTGGCCATCTGCATCAGGGAGA
>JBFXAS010000304.1:0-5767 GCA_050184075.1 Gemmatimonadales bacterium | reverse complement strand
CCCCCCACCCAGGGTGCCCCGGAGCGTAAGCAGCACTATGGCGACCATCCCGAGCGCCCACGGCAAGGCCAGCCGCCAGCCGGGTGGCCGGGGTGCGGGCGATCGGGGCGTTTGTCCTGCGACGGGAGCCATACCGCAACCTAGGAAGCGGGACACCAACCGCAAACTTACCCCGCAGCGCTTGAAGGTGGGGTGAACCGGGGCGCTGCCCGCCATTCAGACGGTCGGGCCGTTCACCGCCCCTTCATGAATTCGTCAGCTCCCGGCCTCTACGTTCAGGTTAGACCTCTCGTCGGTTGGAGGGCAGAATGGGCAAGAACATCGGAGTGCTCGATCGACTCGTTCGACTGGTGATCGGAGCGATGCTGTTGGGGCTCTACGGCGCGGTCGACCCGCCGCTGAAGTACCTCACCTTGATCGGCTTGCTCCCGGTGGGCACCGCCCTGCTCGGTCGCTGCCCCCTCTATTCCGCGCTCGGCATCAGCACGATTCGCCGGCGTCCAGGGCAACCGCGGTAGGGAGGCCACCCATGGCCGATCTCTGGCTCGAGCCATACGAGGAGGCGATCGCCGAGTTCCCGATCACCGGGACGACGGCGGCAAAGCTCGAGGCCGCGCTCCGATTCGCGCGGCGGGCGCCGTCGATTCACAACACCCAGCCCTGGCGGTGCAGCGTCGAGGGTGAGTCGTTCCTGGTGCACGCGGACGAGTCGCGTCGCCTCCGGGTGGCCGACCCCGACGGCCGCTGGCTGCTGCAGAGCGTCGGCGCCCTGGTCGAGTACCTCCACCTGGTGCTCCGCCGATTCGGGTTCGAAGGCTCGGTGACCGTCTCGAAGGAACCGGGCAGCCTGGTGGCCCGGATCGAGCCGGGAGCGATGCAGCGCGTCAACCCCGGCGACCGGCGGCTCTTCGACGCGATGCCCCGCCGGCGCACCAATCGACACCCGTTCTGGCAGCAGGCGGTCCCCGACCGAACGCTCGATCGGGCAAGCCGCCACGCGGCCGAGCGCGGCGTCAGGCTCACGATCCTGGTCCGACCGAGCGACCGCGAATTGCTCGCCGAGTGGGTGAGCGCCGCGGACCGGCTCCAGATGGCGGACCCCGCCTTCAGGCGGGAGCTCGCCCGCTGGCTCCGGCCGGTCGGCACTCGGAAGCACGACGGGATTCCGTCATCCGCCGGCAAAGCGCCGCCGGTGCTCCGCCCGATAGCCCCGCTCCTGGTTCGGACCTTCGACGTGGGCGACGGGATCGCCGCGATCGACCATCGGCTGGCCACCGGCAGCCCCGCCCTGGCCATCCTCTGGACCCGGGGCGACGGGCGGGCGGATTGGGTGGCAGCCGGCCGCGGGCTCGTCCGGGCGCTGCTTTCGCTCGCCGCCGACGGGATCTCGGCTTCGTTTCTCAATCAGGCCGTCGAGGTGAGCTCGATCCGTCGCGAGCTGGCGAGCCGCTACGGCGAGGGCGAGCACGCACAGGCGGTGCTCCGACTCGGCATCGGCTCGGAGGCGCCGCTCACGCCAAGGCGGACGGTGCGGACGTTGCTCCGCTGACGCGAAGGCGAGGTTGGTGGACATGTTGCGGATCCTGGTAGTCTACGCGAGCGATCACGGTCAAACGGCCAAGATCGTCGAGCGGATGGCGGCACGATGGTGTGCAGCCGGGCACGACGTCACGGTTCGGCGCGCCGACCAGCCGACCGCGATCCCCTCGCCCGGCGACTTCGACGCCGCGGTCGTGGCCGGGTCGGTGCGGTTCGGCAAGCACCAGCGCTCGGTGCGCCGCTACGCGACGGATCATCGGCGTGCCCTCGAGCGGATGCCCGCCGCCTTCATCTCAGTCTGCGGGGCGCTGGTCGGCGATTGGGCCGAGGGGCCGGCCACGGCCCGCGGATACCTGGCCCGCTTCGTCGAGGAGACCGGCTGGCGGCCGCGGATCATCCGGTCGTTCGCCGGCGCGGTCCGCTACACGGCCTACGGCCCGCTCACCCGCTGGTTGATGAAGCAGGTGAGTCGGAAAACCGGCCGGCCGACCGACACCTCGCGAGACTGGGAGGGCACCGACTGGACCCGGGTCGATCGTCTCGCCGACGAGGTGCTCGCGATGGGCGAGTCGCGCAAGGAAGCCGAGCTCTCTCCGGTCTAGCACGCCCGCCGTGCCCGTCGCCTCGAGGTAAAGCCCAGGGAAAGCTCGGTTCGTCGAGTCGCGCCGACCAGCGGCGCGAACTAGCTTGAAGCGTCAGGGGTCCCGCTTCGAGCGATGTTCGCGCACCCACCGTTGTGTCAGCAGATCATCCGGCCCGTGCTCCGTCGTCTCTGGTGCACGATCGGGCTTGCCGTCGGCTCCGCCGCCGGCCGCGCCGACGCCCAGGCGATTCGGGTTCGCGCCGTGGAGGCCGAGACGGACCGGCCCGTCGCGGGCGCGATCGTTTCGGCCCTCGACAGCGTCGGGCGCCTGTGGGCCCGCGGCCTGACCGACGAGCGCGGTCGCCTCGTGCTCCGCCCCCCGGGCCCCGGCACCTATCGGCTTCGAGCGGATCGCCTCGGTCACGAGGGCACGACCACCGAGCCGTTCGCGCTCGCCGACACGATCTCGCTCACCGTCCTGATGCCACTCGCCCGAGTGAGACTGCCTGACGTCGTCACGACGGCCGAGACGAGCTGCCGCCAGGGCGGGCGGCCGACCGGAGACCTCAACCTTGCCAGCGTCTGGTCGGAGGCTCGAAAGGGACTCCTCGCGAGCGAGATCGCAGCCGAGGACAAGGAGCTGCGGCTGGTGGTGCGGAAGTTCCGCCGGCGGCGAACCCTCGGTGGCACGCTCCGATCCGACAGCACCCTGGCGACCTACCTGACGGCGCCACCCGCGTTCGTCAGCGAGGATCCCGGAAGCCTGCTCGCCCTCGGCTTCATCCAGCGAGCGGATGGCCGGTATCGCTTCCTCGCGCCCGACGCGGCCGCTCTCCTCTCGGAGGAGTTCCTCCTGGTCCACTGCCTCGCCGCCGTCTCGGCCGGAGCGGAGCGGCCCGGCCTGGTTGGCGTCGCATTCGAGCCCGACGGGAAACGCCGGGTGCCGGACGTCCGAGGCGTGGTCTGGCTGGACCGGGACTCCGCCTGGGTGAGGGAGATCGAGTTCACCTATCAGGACGCGCCGAGCGCCGTGCGGTTCCCGGGAATCGGGGGACGGCTCTCCTCTCTTCGATTGGAGGGCGGCCGGGTGGTCGTCGGGGACTGGCACGTCCGTCTCCCGGACCGGGTGCGAGTCGCCGGGCTGGACGGCGCGACTCGCGACACCATCGTCGGCTTCCTCGACGAAGGCGGCACCGCGCGCCTCGCCGGCGACGCCGTGCTCCATCTCGAAGGCTACGCTCCGCGGGTGATCGCCACGACGACCGAGCTGCTCGACCTCCGCCTCCGCGTGCTCACGCCCGACTCGCTCCCGATCCGCGGCGCGCGACTCGCCCTGGGCGGCCTCGACACCGCGCTCGTCACCGATGGCGACGGCAGGGTGACGCTCACGACCGCGCTTCGGGGTGTGCTCCGCTTCCGGGCGACGGCGGTCGGCTTTCAGCCGGTCGTGGCGGCCATCGACCTGTCTCACCGCGCCCGCGAGCTGGACACGGTGCTGATCCTGGCCCCCCAAGCGCAGCGTCTCGCAACGCTCGAGGTGACGGGCGCGGCGCCCCGTCTGCCGGGCAAGCTGCTCGACTTCGAGCGGCGACGCCGGCTGGGCTTGGGCAGCTTCCTCGATCGGGCCGCGCTCGCGGCCTGGGAGCCGCTGCCGCTGAGCACCGCCATGAGGACGATCCGCGGGGTCACGCTCGTTCCGCGCTCGCCGGTGTGCGGAGGAGGCTTCGCGGCCGGGAGCACCCGCTCCTTCAGGAGTGCTGGATGTACGGTGATGCCGGCGTGCTTCTTCTCGGTCTACGTCGATGGTGTTAGGCGATACGACCCCTCGGACGGGAGGCCGCCGCCCGACGTCGACGAGTTCCTGACCGAGCGGGTGGAGGCGATCGAGGTCTATCGCGGGCCGGGCGAAACGCCCGCCGAGTACGGTGGCACCGGCGATGCGTGCGGCGCGCTCGTCATCTGGACTCGAATCACCGGGCCGCCGCCCTGACGCCGCCGCGTCAGGCCGGCGGCTCGGGTCGCGCAAGCGGGTCTCCCGCTAGAACCGTCCGACCAGCCCCTTCACCGCCGCGATCAGCTTGGCCGAATCGTATCCAATGCCCTGCTTGAAGACGTAGACTGGATTCTCCATGTCGGCGATCCGCTCGACCGGGTTGCCCCGCACCACGACCAGGTCGGCCTGCTTGCCCACCTCGAGCGTCCCGATCCGCTCCTCCATGCCGAGGATCCGGGCGCCGTTCCGGCTCGCGATCGTGATCGCCTCGATCGGCGTGAAGCCGGCCTCCACCAGGAGCTCCAGCTCCCGGATGTTGCCATAGCCCGCGATCGTCCCGCCGTAGCCGGTGGGATCGCTGCCCGCACCGAGCAGCCCGCCGGCCCTCACGAACTCGCGCTCCCAGCGGAGCGCGTTGGCGAAGGCCGCGGCGAAGGTCGAGGTCTCGTCGCTGGCGATCCGGCGCTGGATGGTGAGGTAGTCCTCGCGCAGCTCGGGGCTCAGCGCCTCGAGCGCGCCCGGCTGCACGATCCGCCCCGGCACCATCGTCTCCCAGATCGGGAGCGTGGAGGTCATCGGGATCTTCCGCTCGACCAGGTTCCGCATCGCGCGGCGGACGGCGGGGCTCTCGAGGTCCAGCGTGGCGGCCGCCTGGTAGATCAGGCCTTCGCCCGGGCAGCGGTCGGGCTCCTTGTTGGGAAGGAACTCCGTGTTGGTGAGCAACCCGTGCTCGAGCTCGTCGATGCCGAGCGCCGCGGCCTCGCCGTGGGTCACCGAGCAGAGGTGCGCCGTCACCTTGCGGCCGAGACGGTGGGCCTCGTCGATGATGGCCTCGAGGTCGGCGCGGGTGACGAAAGTGTAGGCCTTGAACCAGCTCATGCCCACGTCCGCCCAATAGCGAACCACCCGGCGCGCGGCCTCGGGGCTGTCGATGTGTTTGAAGTAAGGGATCGGATACCCGGGCCGATCGATGAAGGGCCCGGTGAGCACGATGTGCGGGCCGGCCTGCAGCCCCGAGTCGATGTCGTGCTTGACGGAGATGTCGGAATAGGGCGACGTGGTGCCCGCGGTGCGAATGGTGGTGGCGCCGAAGGCGAGGTAGAGCTTCGGGAAGGTCGAGTTCTGCGCCACGTAGCTCAGGAGCCCGGGCTGCATCCGGCCCACCGGATAGAAGAGGTGCTCGTGCAGCATCACGAGGCCGGGGGTCACCGTGTGGCCCGCGAGATCGAGGACCCTGGCGCCTGCGGGAATGGCTACGCCGGCGCCGATCGCCGAGATCCGGCCATCGGTGAGGACCACCGTCTGACGCTCTCGTGCCGGCGCGCCGGTGCCGTCGATCACCCGCACGTTGGTGAGCGCCACCACCGGCGCGTCGATGGCGACGAAGCGCCGGGCGTCCGGTCCCATCGAGGCGCTCTGCTGCGCCGTGAGGGGCAAGGTGAGCAGACCGAGGCACGCCGCGATGAGCGCGAATGCGACGGGTCGACGAGCTGCGTTCATCAGGAGTCTCCTCGGCGGACGGTTGGCGCGGTGGCCCTTCGGGGTAGTCCGGCCGCGACCCGCCGGCTTACAGGCACCAGGGAAGGTGGCGACCGAAAGACGAAGCCCCGCCCGACCGGCTCGGTCGGGTCGGGGCTCTGACATGTCCTATG
>JBFXAS010000303.1:0-5768 GCA_050184075.1 Gemmatimonadales bacterium | reverse complement strand
CGGCCTGGCCCGGCGGCTCGGGGTGGAAGTCGGCGACACGATCGTGCTGCTGGGTCAGACCGCCTACCGGTCGCTGGGCGGGATTCGTCTGGTCGTCGGCGGGCTGGCCGAGAGCGGCATCCCGAGTTGGGACGACATCGTCACGGTATTGCCGCTGGATCAGGCGCAGCGGTTGCTCGACCTGAGCGATGGCGCCACCGAGATCGTGGTGCTGCTCCGGGATCCCGACCACGCGGCCGCCGCGATCGAGCCCATCCGCGCGGCCCTCGGGCCGACGGACGCGCTCGAGGTGCGGACCTGGCTCGAGCAGGGGCCGCTGATCCGGACCCTGCAGTCGGCGCGGGGTGGGTACTCGGTCGTCTTCCTGCTGCTCATGGGCATGGCCGGCCTGGTGATCGTGAATACCATGCTGATGACGGTGATGGAGCGGGCCCAGGAGCACGGCGTCCAGTCCGCACTCGGGATGCGAAAGCGCGATCTGCTCCGCCTGATCGTGACCGAGGGCGCCGTCATCGGGGCGCTCGGCGCGGTGGCCGGCGCCGTGGCAGGGACGGTCGTGGCGGTGACGCTCGGCCGGATCGGCATCGACGCCTCGCAGGCGGCGCGCACCGTGGCGGCTCCGTTCCAGGGCGTGATCCACCCGGTCTGGTCCTGGTGGCACTCGATGCTCGGCGTCGTGGTCGGGGTCGCCACGGCGGCCCTGGCCACGCTCTATCCCGCCTGGAGACTCAGACGGCTTCGACCCGCGGAGGCGCTGCGCTCGTGAGATGGATCGGCTTGACGGCGGCGGCCCTGATCGGGCTGCCGGGCGCCGCGGCATCCCAGCCGGCGCCGGCGGAGGTCCTGCGCCGGATCGACGCGAACATGACGATCCGCTCCGCGATCGCTCGGGCGCGGATGATCATCACGTACCGCTCGGGCGACGTGCGATCCCTGGAGTTCCGCTCCTGGAGCGAAGGCACGGATCGCTCGTTCCTCGAGTTCACGGCGCCCGCCCGCGATGCGGGGAGCCGCTTCCTGCGTCTCGAGGACAACATGTGGATCTTCCTCCCGACCGTGGGGAAGAGCGTCCGGATCCAGGGTCACATGCTCCGGCAGGGCATGATGGGCTCCGACTTCTCCTATGGCGACGCGAGCGAGCGGCCCAGCATGGTGGACGACTACGACGCGGTCGTCTCGGGGCGGGACAGCGTGGGTGGCAGGCCGGCGCTGGTGCTCGATCTCACCGCCAAGCGCGACGATCTGGCCTATCCGGGCCGGAAGATCTGGGTGGACGCGGAGCGCTTCATCCCGCTCAGGGAGGAGCGCTTCGCGAAGAGCGGCAAG
This sequence comes from Gemmatimonadales bacterium, assembly GCA_050184075.1. GTDB lineage: Bacteria > Gemmatimonadota > Gemmatimonadetes > Gemmatimonadales > GWC2-71-9 > SHZU01. The sequence goes on along the minus strand of JBFXAS010000303.1, from coordinate 4,442 downwards.
CTGCTCAAGACCGCCACGCTCGGCGACGTGCGCCGGGTCGGAGACCGCTGGTACCCGTTCTCGGTCGAGCTCGACGACGCGTTGCAGCGGGAGACCAGCACTCGGGTCGACTTCCTCGAGCTCGATCTGGGAACCCGAGTGCCGCCGGAGGTCTTCACCCTCCGCCACCTCGAGCGCACTCGGTGAGAGCGTTCGCCGTCGGCGCGCTCGTCGGCGCGCTGGCGACCGGTGTCGGGTCGATCGACCCCGCCCCGGCCCAGACGGCGCCGAGGCTGGGCGGTTACTACGAGCACCAGCTGAGCGGCAGCCTGCGCCGCGGCGATGGCAGCTACCTCGATTACGATCGCTTCCGCGTGAATCTCGATCAGACGGCCGGGGCCCACGCGGCGGCTTCGATTGGGGTGGTCTATCAACTCTATCGCGGCGACACCCGGGTGCCGCTCGCGGGGCTCCTGCCGCGGTCGCTGGCGGGCCTGGTCGACACGGCGTCGGTCGAGATCGCGGACCGCCACTTCGTCAATCACCTCTACCTCTCCCTGCGAGCCGGTCCGGTCGAGCTGGTGGCGGGCAAGCAGTATCTCGCCTGGGGCGCGGCCGCGGTCTTCAATCCGACCGAGCTCTTCCGCCCGAAGAACCCGTTCGAGCCCGGGTACGACCGTGAGGGCCTCGGCGCGATCACGACCAAGCTGGCGCTCGGCCCGCTGAGCGAGCTGCTGGTGGCGGTCGTGCCGGACGGCGGCTTCGAGCGGAGCGGCAAGGTGGCTCGGGCGCGGCATCACGTCGGTGGGGTCGACCTCTCGGCCTTGGTGGCTGAGACCCACGAGCCGATCGCCGCGGCAACCCCGGGCGGCGGTCGGACTCTCGCGCGCCGCCGGGCGCTCGGCGGGGACTTCTCGGCGGAGCTTGCGGGCTTCGGTGTCTGGGGCGAGGCGCTCTACTCCTGGTTTGACGGAGCGCGCTGGCTCGAGGCCAGCGCCGGTGGCAACTACACGTTGGGTGACGGGACCCGTCTCACGCTCGAGGGCTACTTCAACGGCCGCGGCGAGGGCGGGGCCCCGTATCGGGCCGAGAGCTGGCTCGCGCGGATCTCGGGCGATCGGCGCTCGCTCGGCCGGGTGCTGCTCTACGGAGGGGTCTCGCGCACGGTGACGGAGCTCTGGACCGTCGGCGGATCCGCGATCGCCAACCCGGGCGATGGCAGCGCCGCGCTGATCCCGCTCGTTGGCTACTCCCTGGCGCAGAACGTGGACCTGCTGTTCAACGGCTTCGTCTCGCTGGGCGACGACGAGTCGGAGCTCGGGGCCGGCGGCACCGGCGCCTTTCTCCGGGCGAGAATCTACTACTAGTCGCGTCCCTTCCAGCGATCGATGGCGCGCCGCTGCTTCTTGGTGGGTCGGCCCGCGCCGTCGAAGAAGATCGGGTGCTGCTGCTTGAGCCGGGCGGCGTGGGCCTGGCGCGCGGCTTTGCTCTCCTCGGTCTCTTCGTACAGCGTCACGGCCACCGTGGCCGGGCCCCGCCGCTCGGCCAGGGCGCGAACCGTCACGTCGTAGTGGTAAGGCCCGATCCGGAAGGCCACCCGGTCGCCCACCTTGATCTGCTTGCCTCGCTTGGCCGGGCCCTGGTTCACGTCGACCCGACCGCCGTCGATGGCCGCCGCGGCGAGCGATCGGGTCTTGAAGAAGCGGGCGGCCCAGAGCCAGAGGTCGAGGCGCATTCAGATCCGGCTCTTCGCCGCCCGGTAGCCGAGGGCGGCGTTGACCCAGCGCACCAGGGGCAGCATCCGCTCGAAGTCGGCGCTCAGGCGGCCGGGCAGTCGCCCGGAGCCCACCACCGCCGGCTCGATCTCGCGGTGGACGGTGAACGACTGGAGCTTGAGGTAGTCCGCCGCGGGGTGCTCGGCGTCGTAGCCGCGTGGCACCCGGGTGAGCTTGGCCTCGGAGTCGAGCGGGCCGAATCGGCGCTTGAAGGCCGGCGCGCCGACGATGCCGGTGAGCGCGCGTGGTGCCTCGGCGATGGCGTCACGGATCCTGGCGAGCGAGCCGCGAGGCGGCATCCAGATGCCGCCGGCCGCGAAGCAGCCCGAGGGCTCGAAGTGGAAGTAGAACCCCGCGCTCCCGCCCTCGGCCTCCTGACCCACCCGCTTGCCGGCGTCGCGGTGATAGAACCAGCAGCCCGCGTTGGTCTTGTAGGGCGACTTGTCCTTCGAGAAGCGGATGTCGCGGTGGATCCGGAACATCGAGCGGCGTGGATCGCCGATGATCTCGGGCGCGAACGCGCCGAGGCGGACGTCCATCTCCTCGATCAGGGCGCGCATCTGCTCCCGGACCTCGGTCTCGTAGATCGGCCGATTCTTCTCGAACCACGACCTGTTGTTGTTGCGGGCGAGGCCGCGGAAGAAGCGGAACGCGGCTGGCGAGAAGCCGCCGAAGCTGGCCATGACTGCCTCACGGGGAATCGGTCGGGCGCCACCACGGCCGAGCGGGCCTCGGAACGGGGCGTCAGCAATATTATGTTGCCGCAGTCGCTTCGAGCCACTCTTGACGTCGCCAACGAAACCTCCTCCCGAACGGCCGGTACCGCCGGCTGCGCAGCCGACCGGCGAATTCTGGGCGCAGCCCCGATTCGACCGCCGACTCAAGCTGGTCAACTCGCCGACTCTGTTCCGCTGGCTGCTCGGCGGCCGGATCCTGCTCGCCGTCTCGGCCCTGACGCAGGCCTACCTCAATCGCGCGGCCTCGGCCGAGTTCGCGGTCGCCGGTCTGGTGATCGTCGCGCTGGGTGTGATGGTCACCCTCTACGGCGGCTACGTCAGCCTGGCGCAGCGGGAGCGACCGACGCTTTGGCACCTCCGAGCGCAGGCCATGATGGACCTGCTCCTGGTGACCGTGCTGGTGCATTTCGCGGGAAGCCATCAGACCGGCTGGGTGGCGCTGTACGTGCTGCTGATCGCGATCTACGGCCTGATCATGCCGCTCCGGTCGGGGCTGTTCGTGGCGCTCTTCGGCGCGGCGATCTATCTGGCCGACGCCTACTACGGGCTCGGCAACGCCGACGTGGCCCCGGGGTTGTGGGGGCAGGTCGCGGTCTTCACCATCGTCTTTCTGGTGGTGGCGGGGCTCGGCCAGCGGCTGCGGACTGCGGCCGCGGAGCAGACCCAGCTCGAGACCGAGCTGGAGCGGGTTCGGCTGGAGGCCGACGAGATCCTGAGGAACATCCGCTCGGGGGTGGTCAACGTGGACGGGCGGGGGATGCTCGCCTTCATCAACCCGACGGCCGAGCAGCTGCTCGAGATCGACGCCGGAGCGCAGCTCGGGCGTCCCGTGCTGGACCTGCTGGCCACCCGCGCGCCGGAGCTGCATGACGCGATCGTCGCCGGGATCGAGCGCGGCCATCGGGTCGCGCGGGCCGAGGGCTCGGTGCATCGCCATGGCGGGCGGAGTTTCCCGATCGGGCTCAGCACGACGACCTTCGAGCGAGAGGGCGACCAGGCCCCCTCGGTGACGGCGATCTTCACCGACATCTCGGATCTGCAGTATCTCGAGGAGCTGCACCTCCGTACCGAGCGGCTCGAGGCGGTGGCGGCGCTCGGCGCCTCGATGGCGCACGAGATCCGCAATCCGCTGGCCTCGATCCGGAGCGCGGTCGAGCAGCTGGCCAACGCCAAGCGCGAGGATCCCGACGAGCGGGTCCTGGCCGAGCTGATCCTCCGGGAGAGCGACCGGCTGAGCCGTCTCCTCGGAGAGTTCCTCGATTTCTCGCGGGTCCGCGCGAGTCGCTTCCGGCCGGTCAATCTGGCCACTGTCATCCAGGACGCCGCCCGGATGGTGCAAGAGCATCCGGATTGCCATCCGGGGGTAGAGATTGCCACCACCGGCGCCACCCTCCTGCTCCAGGCCGACGAGGACCTGCTCCATCGGATCTTCTGGAACCTGCTGCTCAACGCCGCCCAGGCGATGACCAGCGGGGGCCGGATCGAGATCGCGGTGGACCAGCCGGACCCCTCGGAGCTCCCGCGCGGGGCCGAGTTCGAGCATCCGGCGCGGATCCGGATCGTGGACGACGGGCCCGGAATCGACCCCGAGCTCCAGGAGCGGCTCTTCCAGCCCTTCGTCTCCGGCCGCCCGGGCGGGAGCGGCTTGGGTCTTGCAATCGTCCAGAGGGCTGTCGAAGCGCATCGGGGTCTGGTCCTCGTGGACTCTGCCCCGGGGGCGGGGACCACGTTTACCATTCTGCTTCACACGAAGTGGCCCACGGAGGAAGCGGCATGAGTCAGCAGCCCACGATCCTCATCGTGGACGACGAATCCGGCATCCTGGACACGCTTCGCATCCTCTTGCGAAAAGAGGGATTCGAAGTCGCGACCGCCCAGGGGGGGAAGGCCGGCCTCGAGCAGATCCGCTCCGGCAACCACGACTTCGTCCTGACCGACGTGCGGATGCCCC
>JBFXAS010000302.1:0-5820 GCA_050184075.1 Gemmatimonadales bacterium | reverse complement strand
CGCGGAAGCCGACGGTTCGGGTGAGGCGGGCAAAGCCGGCCATCGGCTAGAAGAACGGGCGATGGAACGCGAAGCCGAGGCCGGCGTGGAGCATGGGCACCGGCGCCCACTCCTTGCGTCCCTGTCCCGCGAGAATCGGGCTCAGCGGTCCGAGGGTGCCGTCGGGATCGGTGGTCTGGTAGCTGGCGGGGTAGCCCAGGTTCCAGAACATCGCACGCGCTTCCAACCGGATGAAGAGGCGTCGGGTGACGAAGGCGCGGACTCCGATCGCGGGGGCGAAGTAGAACTTGGTGCCGAACTTGTAGCCGCTCGAATCGGCCTCCACCCGTTGGGCGAAGGCGAGGCCGAGCGCGCCGCTGACGTAGGGCGCCAGTCCATGCCAGGTCTTGCCGCCGGTCGCGTTGAGCTGGATCACGCCTTCGCCGAACATCACCCGGTGGCGCTCTGGCCCGAGGATCCGCTGATCCTCGACCGTGGCTTCCAGGTCGACGAAGCTCCGGTCGAGCTGGCCGTAGCCGCCTCCGAGACCGATCGTGAGGGCGCGGTCGGCGAGGAAGTCGTGCCGGAAGGTGAAGACCCGGCCGTCGTGGGGGCCGAGCCCGAGCTTGCCACCGGCGCCGCCGATGTACCCGGCCGTGACCTGGAGGAACTGGTTGTAGCGGAGGTCCCGGTAGGGCGAGCTCGCGGGGTCGTGCCCGACTTGCGCGACGAGGGCGCCCGCGCCGCCAAAGACCAGGGTGAAGACGAGAGCGGTGGCACGACGGATCATGAGAGCAGACTCCGACCGGTCATCTCGCTGGGCTGATCGAGGCCGAGCAGCTGGAGCACCGTGGGCGCGACGTCGCAGAGCGCGCCGCCCTGACGGAGCGCGCTGGCGGGCACGTCGACCCCCACGAACGGGACCGGATTGGTCGTATGGGCGGTGTGCGGGCCACCGGTGTCGGGGTCGACCATCAGCTCGCAGTTGCCGTGGTCGGCGGTGATCAGGAGCCGGGTCCCGGTGTCGGCCGCGACATCGAGGATCCGGCCGAGGCATTCGTCGACCGTCTCGACGGCCTTGAGGATGGCCGCCGGGACGCCGGTGTGTCCCACCATGTCGGCGTTGGCGAAGTTGCAGAGGAAGAACGCGTGCTCGCGGCGCCGGAGGGCGTCGCAGAGGGTGTCGGCCACGCCGGCCGCGCTCATCTCGGGCATCAGGTCGTAGGTGGCGACCTTGGGCGACGCCACCAGCTTCCGTTCCTCGCCGCGAAAGGGCGGCTCGACCCCGCCGTTGAAAAAGTAGGTGACGTGCGGATACTTCTCCGTCTCCGCGGTGCGGAACTGCGCCCGATCGTGGTCGGCCAGCACCTCGGCCAGGATCCGCGCCAGGTTGAAGGGCGGGAACGCCTGCGGGAGCCCGAAGGTCTGGTCGTACTGGGTCATCGTGACGCCTGCGAGGTCGGGCCGGCCGCTCACGTCGAAGCCATCGAACCCCTCGATGAAGAGCGCGCGGACGATCTGGCGCATCCGGTCGCTTCGATAGTTGAAGCAGATCACGGCGTCGCCGTCTCGCAGGGGGCCTACCGGGCGGCCGTCTTGGAGCAGCACGATCGGCTTGACGAACTCGTCGGTCTCGCCCCGGTCGTAGGCCGCCCGCACCGCATCGACCGGGTCGGTGGCCCCGACCCCTTGCCCGTCCACCAGGAGATCGTAGGCCAGCTTGGTGCGATCCCAGCGACGATCCCGGTCCATCGCGAAGTAGCGTCCGACCAGGCTCCCGATCGCCGCGCGCGGCCCGGCGATCCGGGCGAGCTCCGCCTGGAGGGTCTCGACGAAGCCTAACGCCGACTGCGGGAGCGTGTCCCGGCCGTCCAGGAAGCCGTGGACCACGATCCGCGGGACGCGGAGTCGGATGCCCAACTCGACGCAGGCGAGCAGATGGGTGTCGATCGCGTGAACCCCTCCGTTGCCGATCAGGCCGATCAGGTGCAGCGTGCCACCGGTGCTCTGGAGGTGACGCCCGAGATCGATGAAGGGTTGCAGTCGAAAAAAGTCTCCGCTCCGCACCGACTCGGAGATCCGGACCAGGTCCTGCATCACGACCCGCCCGGCCCCGAGATTGAGGTGGCCGACTTCGCTGTTGCCCATCTGGCCTTCGGGGAGACCCACGGCGAGACCACTGGCGTCGAGCAAGGTGCGGGGGGAGTCATTCCAGAGCCGGTGCCACACCGGCGTCCGACCGATCTCGATGGCGTTGTGTTCTCGCTCGGCGCGGTAGCCCCACCCGTCGAGCACGATGAGTGCGACGGGGCGCGTCTGGTTTGACATGATTCGTGCCGCCGTCTACAATGCGAGCTTGTGATCGACCTGACGCAAGATAGTCCGAGGGTTCGTCGCCTACCAGCCTGCGTGACGATCCTGATCCTCATGGTCGTCACGGCGTTGCCGGGGCAGACGGTCCAGCGCGCCAGCAGTAACGCTCCCTTCCACAAAGACCCGCGCGGGATCCAGCTCGGACGCCTCCAGTCCGGGATCCGCTACGTCACCAGCGGCGAGCAGAATGGCTGGATCGAAGCCACGATCGAGGGCTACATCTGGGCGCGCTCGGTGGCGCCGACCACGCGGGACGGCTTCGATCTCGCGGTGACGGCGGGCGGCGGCGAGGTGGTGCGCACCGAGCCGAATGGCACCGTCGTCGCGCGCCTGGTCGAAGGCACGCTGCTCAAGCGGCTCGCCTCCCAGGGAGGCTGGATCAAGGTGCAGCGCACCGGTTGGGTGGCCCGCACCGGGTTGGCGGCGGAGGTGGCGCAGTCCACGCCGCCGCCCGCCCCGCCGCCACCGGCGGCGGGATCGGATCAGCCGCCCCTGGCCCGGGCCGGCGACACCGCGTCGCCACCGCCCCCGGCCGGCGACACGGGGTCGCCACCGCCGGCCGCGGTCCGGGCCGACACCGGCTCCGCGGGTGGATCGTCCCGCGTCGCGCTCCGGAAAGGCAGCGAAGTGGCGACCACCCCGGACGGTCCGCGGATCACCGCGCTCGACCGGCCCAGCGAGGTCGAGGTGCTGAGCCGCTCCGGCGCGTGGATCAAAGTCCGGCTCGAAGGCTGGGTGCGGACGGCCGACGTCGCCGGGGCGGCGCACGACGCCCCCACCCTCACCGGGGCGATGGTCCGGGCGGATCCCGACCGCTTCGTCGGCCAGCGGATCGCCTGGCGGCTCCATTTCCTGGCCCACCAGGAGGGCGACGACCTCCGGCCCGAAATCCCCAAGGGGGCCCCCTATCTGCTGACTCGGGGCCCACTTCCGGAGACGGGCTTCGTCTACGTCATGCTCAGCCGCGAGCAGCGGGACGCGCTCGAAGGGCTGGAGCCACTGGACGAAATCCAAATCGAGGGCATCATTCGAGCAGGACGGACTCGCTACCTGCCGACGCCGGTCGTCGAGTTGGTGCGGGTCGTTGGTCGGTAGGCCCGAGATGAACGACGCCCTGAAACAGCGCATCCTCCGCCGCCTCGAGTCGTTGAGCGACGACCGTGGCTACCAGATTCTCGACTACGTCGAGTTCCTGGAGAGCAAGTACGCCGAGCGCGCCACGCCCAGCAACATCTTCGCGAAAATGACGGAGACGGTCGAGGACGTGATGCGGGCCGGCAAGCTGCCCGTCAAGGCGATTTCCGGCACGATGGGGCTGATGGAGGGCGCCGGCAAGATGATGCGAGGCGTCGCCGCGGCGGCCCAGGCGGTGGTCGACGAGGCGGTGGCCGGGGTCCAGGACGCCAAGCGGATACCCCCGAAGGAAGACGGTCTACCCGAGGGGCGGTCACCCTCCTAGATTACTCCATGGCTCTCCCAACCCGACTCCGTTTCCGCCCCACAATTCAGGTTCGACCGTCATGAGCTCCGTCCGCGGAGTGGCGCTCACGTTCGACGACGTCCTGCTGGTTCCCCGCCACAGCACGGTGCATCCGCGCGAGGTGTCGATCGCCAGCCGGTTCACCCGGGGCATCGACCTCAACGTCCCGCTGGTCTCGGCCGCGATGGACACCGTCACTGAGTCGGAGATGGCCATCGCGATGGCCCGAGCCGGCGGCATCGGGGTGATCCACAAGAACATGCCGATCGACCGCCAGGCGGCCGAGGTCGATCGAGTCAAGCGCAGCGAGAGCGGGATGATCCTGAACCCGATCACGCTCGGTCCCGAGCGCTCGGTTCGGGAAGCCGCCGCCCTGATGCAGCGATTCCGGATCTCCGGCGTGCCGATCGTCGACGGGTCCGGCCGGCTGATCGGGATCATCACCAACCGCGACCTCCAGTTCGAGCGCGAGCTCGATCAGCCGATCGACGCCGCGATGACCAAGGAAGGCCTGATCACCGCGCCGGTGGGCACCACGCTCGACGAGGCGGAGCGGATCCTGGCCAGGCACCGGATCGAGAAGCTCCCCGTGGTCGACGATGCCGGCGTGCTGAAGGGTCTGATCACCGTCAAGGACATCTTCAAGCGCCGGCAGTATCCGGGTGCCAACAAGGACCACCACGGTCGGCTCCGGGTGGCCGCGGCGCTCGGAGCGGGCAGTGACCTGCTGGCCCGCGCCAAAGCGCTGATGTCCGCCGGGTGCGACGTGCTGGTGATCGATTCGGCGCACGGCCACAGCGAGGGCGTGCTGAGCGCGGTGGCCACGGTGCGCGAGGCGATTCCCGAGGTCCAGCTGGTCGCCGGCAACGTGGCGACCGAAGAGGGCGCGCGCGCGCTGGTGGAGCGTGGGGTCGACGCGATCAAGGTCGGGATCGGCCCTGGCAGCATCTGCACCACCCGGGTGGTGACCGGGGTCGGCGTCCCGCAGATCACCGCCATCGTCGACGCCGTGCGCGGCGCCGGTGAGGTCCCGGTCATCGCTGACGGCGGCATCAAGTACTCGGGGGACATCGTCAAGGCGATCGCCGCCGGCGCGAGCTCGGTGATGATGGGCTCGATGCTCGCGGGCACCGAGGAGAGCCCGGGCGAGTCCGTCTTGGCCGAGGGGCGCCGCTTCAAGATGATTCGTGGGATGGGCAGCCTCTCGGCCATGCAGGACGGCTCCGCCGACCGTTACTTCCAGGAAGGCGAGCTGGCCCCGTCCAAGATGGTGCCCGAGGGGATCGAGGGTCGGGTCCCCTATCGCGGGCCGGTGGGCGACGTGCTCTACCAGATGGTTGGCGGGTTGCGGAGCGGGATGGGATATTGCGGCGTCGCCAATCTCGAGTCGCTCAAGCGGGACGTGCAGTTCTTGCAGGTCACGTCGGCGGGCCTTCGCGAGTCCCACCCTCACGACGTCACGATCACCAGGGAAGCGCCAAACTACAGCACGTAGAACAGGCTCGATCAGAGCGCAGCCGTGGCAGCAGCCCACGGTCGCGAGCGCGGCATCCGTCGCGAGCCCGCTCGCCTCGCCCGCCCCCACCATCCCAATGGTGGGGGCGCTCTCGTTGGGCTCGGATTCGCCGCGACCGCGCGCCCGGCGATCCGGGTGCTCACGCTCGAGCCGACGCCTCCTACTCCCGGACGAGCGACGACCTGCCCCTCTCCGGCCTCGCCACGGCGGCCACCAACGAGACGGCCGTGGTGGCGCTCGGCGGATCGCTCGCGACTCGGGGGGACCTTCTTCGGGATGACGGGCGCGGTCACGATCGCGCCGGCGCGGAGGCTCGCGGTCCTGGTGGGAGCGGCCTGGCGGCGTCGCGCGGCCCGAGGGGAGGCGACATGAGGCCGGCGGGTTGATCTTCACGCTCTCGGCGCGGGCGGTGGTGCTGAGCCTGACGATCTGGAGCTCCCGCAAGCTGGTGCGTGGCGATCCGTCCAAGGAG
>JBFXAS010000301.1:0-5877 GCA_050184075.1 Gemmatimonadales bacterium | reverse complement strand
CGGCGACCACAACGTGGCCAATGCGCTCGCGGCGAGTCTCGCGGTGCGGGCGCTCGGCGTGTCCACCGAGTTCATCGCCCGCGGGCTGGAGAGCGTCCGGGCGTTGCCGCATCGTCTCGAGCCGGTCGGCGAGGCCGACGGAGCGCTCTGGATCAACGACTCGAAGGCCACCAACGTGGCGTCGACCGAGGTGGCGGTCGCCGCGATGGACCGGCCCTTCGTCCTGTTGTTGGGCGGACGGCACAAGGGCGAGCCGTACACCAGGCTGGTGCCGCGGCTCTCCGGCCGCTGCCGCGCGGTGATCGCCTTCGGCGAGGCCGCCGGGACGATCGAGGCCGATCTGCGCGGCGCGGTGCCCGTGGAGCGGGGCGGCAGCTTCACGGAGGTGCTCGACCGGGCGCGGGCTCGCGCTCGCCCGGGCGACGCCGTTCTCCTCAGCCCGGCCTGCTCGAGCTACGACATGTTCGCGAACTACCTCGAGCGCGGCGATCGATTCCGCGCCTACGTGGAGGCCCGGTGAGCGCCAAGGGGAGCGAGTCGCGGTGGGAGGTGCGGCTGCTCGCGGTGATCGCGGCGACGCTCACGGTGTTCGGCATCGCGAGCGTGTACTCCGCGGCCAGCTTCCAGAGCAAGGCCTGGGTGGAGGTCCTGAAGCAGGTCTCGGGCGCCGCGATCGGCGGGATGGTTCTCCTGGCCGCCAGCCGGATCGACTACCGGCGCTGGCGGCCGTTGGCCTGGCCGCTCCTCGGCGGCACCCTGCTGCTGCTCCTGCTGGTGATCGCGCCGGGGGTGCCCGATTCGCTCGTCCCGGTCCGCAACGGCGCGCGACGTTGGATTCAGCTTCCGCTGCTCTCCTTCCAGCCGTCCGAGATCGCCCGCTTCGTGATCGTGGTCTGGGTTTCGGCGATCGCCTTCAAGAAGGGCGCCCGGATTCGTGAGTTCAAGAAAGGGATCCTGCCGGTGCTGCTGGTGACCGCGCTGGTCGCCGGGCTGGTGATGGTCGAGCCGAATCTCTCGATGGCGACCGTGCTGGCGCTCCTCGGTGGGATCGTGCTCTTTGTGGCCGGCGCCCGGATCGGCCAGTTCCTGCTGCTGGGCGTAACCGGGCTGTTCCTGCTGATGGGCGCCGTGCAGGCGTTCCCGCACAGCTTCCGGCGGGTGAACTGCTTCCTGGGCCTGGCCGATTGCCAGGGAGCCGACTGGCAGGTGGGGCAGGCGGTGCTCGGACTCGCCTCGGGGCGCTGGATCGGGCTTGGCTTCGGCGAGGGCCAGCTGAAGCTGAACTACCTGCCCTATGCGCCTTCCGATTTCCTCTTCAGCACCATCGGGGAGGAGTGGGGCTTTCTCGGCGTGACCTTTGTGATCGGGCTTTTCGCGCTCTTTTGCTGGGTCGGATTCCGGATCGCGCGCCAGGCCCGCGATCCCTTCGGCCAGCTGCTCGCGGCGGGCCTGACCGCGTCGATCGGTTTGAGCGCCCTGATGCACATGGCGGTCAACCTGAGCCTGATGCCCACGACCGGGCAGACGCTTCCGTTCATGTCGGCGGGTCGCTCCAGCCTGATCGTGACCCTGCTCGCGGTCGGGGTCGTGATCAGCGTGGGCCGCGGCCCGGCGCCGACCCGAGGCAGGGGCGGGGCCGGCCGAGCCGACGAATGACGGCCTCGCCGACGCTGTTGATCGCGGGGGGCGGAAGCGGCGGTCATCTGATGCCCGCCCTGGCAATCGCCGACGGGCTCCGCCACCGTCACCCCGATTGGCGGCTCGTTCTGGTGGGCGCGGAGCGGGGCGTCGAGGCGAAGCTCCTCCCCGGGCGAGACTTTCCCTACTATCTCCTGCCGTTCGAGCCGATCTACCGGCGGCAGTGGTGGAAGAACCTTCGCTGGCCCCTCCTCGCGGTTCGACTGATTGCCGGGCTCGGGCAGCTGTTCCGCAAGGAGCGGCCGACGATGGTGATCGGAACCGGCGGATTCGCGGCGGGGCCGGTCGTCTGGTACGCGCGGCGCCGGGGACTGCTGACGGCGATTCTCGAGCAGGACGCGTTTCCGGGGCTCACCACCAGACGGCTGGCCGGTCGGGTGGACACGATCTTCCTGAGCGTGCCCGAGGCGCGGGACCACCTTCGCCCCGGAGCGGGCGCGGAGGTGCTGGTGACCGGCAGCCCGATCGTGCCGCCGGACCTGGGTCGGGGGCCGGAGGCTCGGCGGAAGCTCGGGATCGATCCGGACTCGTCGGTCGTGCTGGTGACGGGTGGCGGGCAGGGGGCCGTGGCGATCAACGAGCTGGTAGCGGCCTGGATCCAGAAGGGGCTGCCGGCGGGCGTGAGCCTGCTCTGGTCGACGGGCAAGGGGAGCTACGAGCGCTATCGCCCGCTGCACGACCCGCCCACGGTCCGGGTCTTCGACTTTATCGACCCGATCGCGGACGCGTATGCTGCGGCCGACCTCGCCGTCACCCGGGCCGGGATGATGACCCTGGCCGAGCTCTCCGCCTGGCGGATTCCCTCGCTCCTGATTCCGCTTCCGACCTCGGCGGCGGACCACCAGCGGAAGAACGCTCGCGCCCATGCGGAGGCGGGGGCGGGGGTGGTCGTCGAGCAGGATGTGCTCGACGGCGTGGGGCTGGGAGCCCGGCTGGAGGCGATGCTCGCCGACCGGGACGGGCTCGAGGCGATGGCGGAGGCGGCAGGGGCCCGGGGCCGGCCCGAGGCATTGGCCACGATCGTGACCCGGGTCGAGGCGATGATCGGGGCCTGATCGGTCTTTTCCAAGCTGTGGTGGTTTTTTAGATTAGGCCGTCCGGGATGAACCTGTTTCTCCAGTCGGATCCGCGGCCGCTCCATTTCGTCGGCATCGGCGGAGCCGGGATGAGCGCTTTGGCGCTGATCGCCCGGCGCCGGGGCATCGCCACGACCGGCACCGACGCCGACCTGAGCGGCTGTGCCGATCTGGTCTCGGCCGGGGCCACGATCGTTCAGGACGCCGCCCCCGAGCTGGCCGGGGCGGCGCGGGCGGTGATCGCGAGCGCCGCGATTCCGGAAGGCCATCCCGACCTCGAGGCCGCGCGGACGGCGGGGGTGCCGGTGGTCCGGCGCAAGGCCGCCCTGGCGGAGTTCATCGGCAGCGCCACCTGTGTGGCGATCGCAGGCACACATGGAAAAACGACAACGACCGTGATGACCACGGAGGCGCTCGCGGGCGCCGGGCTGGCGCCGACCGGGATCGCCGGCGGACGGGTCTCGCTCTGGGGCGGCAACGCCAAGCTCGCCAGCGACGACCTCTTCGTGGTCGAGGCCGACGAGTACGATCGGGCGTTCCTGACGCTCACCCCCACGGTGGCCGTCATCAACAACGTCGAGGTCGATCACCTGGAGTGCTACGGCTCGGTGGAGGCGCTGGAGGATGCCTTCGTCGAGTTCGCCTCCCCGGCCGACCGGATCCTGGTCGGGAGCGAGGGTGCGGGCGCCGATCGGGTCGCCGCCCGCTTCTCGAAGGGCCGGGTCTGGCGCTTCGGGTTCGAAGGCGACCGGGCCACCCCCGACCTGACCCTGACCGAGGTCGAGCTCGGCCCGAACGGGAGTCGGGCGCTGCTCGGGTTTCCGGGCGGGGTCACTCAGCGGCTCGAGCTCGCGGTGCCGGGCCGGCACAACCTGCGCAACGCGGCCGGGGCCTTGGGCGCCGTCGCCGCGCTCGGCGGAGACCTGCCGAAGGCGGCGCTCGGGTTGGCGGCTTTCCGCGGCGTGGGGAGGCGGTTCGATCGGCTGGGGGAGTGGCACGGGGTGACGATCGTCGACGACTACGCCCACCATCCGACCGAGGTCCGGGCGACCCTGGAGGCGGCCCGCCAGGCCTTTCCCGGCCGGCGGATCGTGGCGGCCTTTCAGCCCCACCTCTTCAGTCGGACCGCGGTGCACGGTGCCGCGATGGGGGCGGCGCTGGCGCTGGCCGACCGGTCGGTGGTGACGGCGATCTACCCCGCGCGGGAGCAGCCGATACCGGGGGTGACGGCGGATCTGGTGGTGCACGCGGCTCGGGAGGCCGGTGCCGACGTCCTGCTCCACCCGGATCGGGCCAGCCTGCCTGAGCGGGTGGTGGGCCTGCTCGAGCCCGGCGACGTGCTGCTCACGCTCGGCGCGGGGAACATCACCCACCTGGGAAGAGAGATTCTGGCGTGGTCGAAAAGCTGACCCGCCGGCTGGCGATCGGGCTCGGCGCCGCGGCGCTCGCCCTGGTGGCTTTGCTCTGGGTCGCGGTGCCGCCGGCGCTCCGCTCGATGGCCGCCTTTCAGGTGCGCCGAATCGAGATTCGCGGGATCAAATATCTCGACGAGGCGGTGATCGTCCGCGCCCTGGAGCTCCGCGATGGGGCCAGCATCTTCGACCCGACGGAGCCGCTGGAGCGGCGAGCCTTCGCGCTCACGGGTGTCGGCCGGGTGAGCATCGGTCGGCGGCTTCCGGGCACGCTGGTGATCTCGATCGACGAGCGGCCCCCGGTGGGCCTCACGGCGACCGACGATGGCCTGGCCCTGGTGGACCGGCGGGGGCGGCTGCTGCCCTACGACCCGACCCGGGGCCCGCCGGACCTCCCGCTGACCCAGGCGGACCCGGGCGTGCTCGGCGTGGTCGAGCGGGTGCAGGAGCACGATCCGACGCTCTTCGCCCAGGTTCTCGAGGCGCGGAAGGAGGGATCGGCCGTGGTGCTCCGGACGGCGAGCTACCGGCTGCTCTTTCGGGTAGGGGCCACATCCCGCGAGATTGAAGGGATCGGGATCGTGAAGGCCGAGGTGGAACGGCGGAAGATGCGGGTGTCCGAGCTGGACGCCCGCTTCGAGGGGCGGGTCATCGTGCGCCGGGGGGGACGGACGTGAACGGTGGTCGGGATCGAATCGTGACGGCGCTCGACCTGGGAAGCACCCGGGTCCTGGCCGTCATCGGCGAGGTCACCGGATCGGCCCGGGCGCCGTCGGTGCGGGTCCTCGGCATCGGCAGCGAGCGCACCACCGGGATTCGTCGCGGGGTGGTGCGCGACATCGAGGAGACCACCCGGGCCATCGGACGGGCGCTCAAGGACGCCTCGCTGATGGCGGGGGTGGACGCCACCCCGCTCTATTGCGGGATCGCGGGCGAGCACGTCAGCGGGCGGATCTCGCACGGCGTGGTGTCGGTGACCGGCAACGAGATCCGGACGGCCGACGTGGCCCGGGTGAACGACGTGGCCGCCAACGTGGCCTTCAGCCGGGATCACGAGCTGCTGCACGCGATTCCCCAGGACTATCTGGTCGACCAGCAGGCGGGCATCACCGACCCGATCGGGATGACGGGCTCGCGGCTCGAGGCGCAGGTCTACCTGGTGACCGTGCTCTCGAGCGCGCTGACCAATCTGCGGAAGTGCGTGGAGCGGTCCGGACACCGGGTGGCGGAGTTCGTGTTGGAGCCGCTGGCGGCGTCGCTCGGGGTCCTGACGGCGGACGAGCGGCAGCTGGGTGCGGCCCTGGTCGAGCTCGGCGGCGGGTCGACCAATGTGTCGGTCTTCCACGATGGGACCATCCGGCACACCGCGTCGCTGATGTTCGCCGGCACCCACGTCACGAACGACATCGTCCATGGGCTCCAGATTCCGCAGCTCGAGGCCGAGCAGCTCAAGGAGCAGCACGGGGCGGCGTTCGAGCCGGCGGTGAGTGAATCGGAAACGGTCACCCTGCCGGCGGCGCCGGGCCAGGCGGACCGGGTGGCGCCGCGGCGGATGCTCGCGCACATCATGCACATGCGGTTGCGCGAGATCTTCGAGTTGGTGTCGGACGAGCTCAACCGAGCCGGGTTCCGGCAGCGGCTTGGCGGGGGGGTTATTCTCACTGGTGGCGGCGCGCAGACCCCGGGGATCG
>JBFXAS010000300.1:0-5962 GCA_050184075.1 Gemmatimonadales bacterium | reverse complement strand
GGTGCTCGACCTTGAGCACTTTGCGGAGCGGGACGATCAGGGTGAGCACCATCCCGATGCCGGAGTAGATCGCCCCGGCCACGAAGTAGGGCGCGAAGATCGTCCCGTGCCACCCGGGGATGATCGACATCGCGAAGTCCCAGGACACCACGGAGTGAACCGAGAGCACCAGCGGCGTCGCGAGCGCGGCGAGATAGAGATACCCGCGCGAGTAGTGGCGCCACTGGCTGTCGGCGCCCGTCCAGCCGATCGAGAGCGCGCCGTAGAGCTTCTTGCGCCAGCCGGAGACCTTGTCCCGCACCGCCGCGATGTCCGGCACCAGGCCGACCACGAGGAAGGTGGTCGACACCGTGAGGTAGGTCCCGATCGCGAAGACGTCCCAGATCAGCGGCGACTTGAAGTTGGGCCAGAGCCAACGCTGGTTCGGGTACGGCAGCAGCCAGTAGAAGACCCACTGCCGGCCGATGTGGATGATCGGGAAGAGCCCGGCCGTCATGACGGCGAAGACCGTCATCGCCTCCGTGGAGCGATAGACCGCGGTCCGCCACGGCGATCGGAAGAGGAAGAGGATCGCCGAAATCAGGGTGCCGGCGTGGCCGATGCCGACCCAGAAAACGAAGGTGGTGATGTAGACCGACCACATCACCGGCGGGTTGTAGCCCGCCAGGCCCAGGCCTTCCTTGAGCAACGCCACGAAGGTGACGGCGCCGACCAGGAACATCCCGACCGCGGTGAACAGCGCCATGTAGTAGCCGCGGCTCGGGGTCTCCAGGGTTCGGACGATGTCCCGGGTGACCTCCGCGTGGGTGAGCGGCGGCCGGGCGGGATCGTGCGCGACGGCGGTCATCGGCTAGGCCTCCGTCCGGAGCTGCACTTTGGCGAGGTAGGTCACGGCTGGCTGGGTGTTCAGGTCCTCGAGCACGTGGTAGCCGCGCGGACTCTGCCGCGCCGCGGTGACGCGACTCGATGGGTCGTTGACGTTGCCGAAGGTGATGGCGGCCGAGGGACAGGCCTGCGCGCAGGCGGTGGTGACGTCACCGTCGGCGAGCGGTCGATTCTCGAGCCGGGCGTGGTGCTGGGCGCCGCGGATCCGCTGGACGCAGAAGGTGCACTTCTCCATCACGCCCCGCGCCCGCACCGTGACGTCCGGGTTGAGCTGCAGGTTGAGCGGCTCCTTGAAGGCCAGCTTGGCGTAGGCGTACCAGTTGAAGTAGCGCACCTTGTAGGGACAATTGTTGCCGCAGTAGCGGGTCCCGACGCAGCGGTTGTACACCTGACCGTTCAGGCCGTCGGCCGTGTGATACGCCGCATAGACCGGGCAGACCGGCTCGCAGGGCGCGTTGTCGCAGTGCTGACACAGCATCGGCACCACCCGGGCCGCGAACGGCTCGCCCTCCTCGCCGCCCTCGAAGTAGCGCTCGATCCGCATCCAGCTCAGCTCGCGGCCCTTGAGCACGTCACGCTCGCCGACGAACGGGATGTTGTTCTCGGCGTAACAGGCGGTGACGCAGGCGGAGCAGCCCGTGCAGCGGGAGAGATCGATCGTCATCCCCCACTGCGGGTTGTCCAGCGCGTAGGCGCCGAGCTTCCGGGCTTCGAGCTGCTCCTCACGGAAGCCCTCGATGGCCTCGACCTCGCGCTCGGTGTTGATCTCGTGCGCCTCGTGGCCGGCCTCCTCGTAGGCCTGCCGGATGGTCAGGCCCCGGGCGGCCGCGCTCACCCCGATGGTCTCGGTGATGTGGCGCCCGAGCTCGCGCGGCGTGCCCTCGGTCTTGGCGAGCTTCTGGTACCGGCGGGTCTTTTCGACCGTGACGTTGGTGGCGAGATACGGCAGGAAGCCCCGGCCGTCCTCAGCCGAGAGCAGGTCGAGCGCGTTCGCACCGCGGCCGGTGGCGTACTCGCCGAACTCCGTGTGGCCGAGCCCGAGCGGCGCCGCCACCACGTCCCGGCGAATCCCGGCGTAGACGTAGACCGGCGCCTCGATCGAGCCGTGGGGCGAGGTCAGCTTGACGATCTCGCCTTCCCGCACGTCGAGCTCGGCCGCCGTCTCCGGGTGCAGCTCCACCCAGGAGCCCCAGGTGATCTTGGTGACCGGGTCGGGGTTCTCGAGCAACCAGGGCCGATTCGCCCCGCGCCCGTCATGGTACATCGAGCTCGCGAACGGGGCGAACACCATCTCGCCGTTGCCCTCGATCGCGACCGGACTACCGGCGATCGACGCCGCCGTGGCCGCGAGGCGAACCGGCGCAGGGGGCGGCGGCTCGAAAATCCCGCCCTTGGCGAGCGCCTGCCGCCAGAAGGTCTCGCCGTCGACCACCCCGCGATTGGCACGCGCGCCGGCGATCCAGCGCTCCTTGAGATGGGCCTCGAAGCTCGGAGCCGTGAAGCCCGCGAGCGGCCCACCCACCTTCTGGGCGACCTGGAGCAGCACGTCGCCCGTCGCGACGTTCTTGAAGACCGGGAACATCGCCGGCTGGATCAGCCCGGCGACCCCGGCGCGCGGCCGGACGTCGTCCCAGCGCTCCAAGGCGTGCAGCGTGGGCATCAGCAGATCGGAGAGCGCGGCGGTCTCGTCCAGAAACATCGAGGTGGAGACCTTGAGCTTGACCTTCCCCAGCGCTGCTTTGAACCCGCCACTCGCCGGCAGGGTGTAGGCCGGGTTGGCCTCATGGACGATCAGGACGTCGACCTCGCCGGCCGCCATCGCCCGCTCGAGGTCGCGGATCGCGCCGTAGCCGTCGCCCTGCTCCAGCGAAGCGCCGAAGCGCACCGTCCGGCCCACGTTGCCGGCCACGTAGTTGAGCAGGTGCACCGCGGCGGCCAGCTCGCTCG
Source organism: Gemmatimonadales bacterium (assembly GCA_050184075.1). GTDB lineage: Bacteria > Gemmatimonadota > Gemmatimonadetes > Gemmatimonadales > GWC2-71-9 > SHZU01. Next base: position 3,130 of record JBFXAS010000300.1, on the reverse strand, counting down.
CCCCCTGGTGCTGGGCGGCCACCCCGCCGGCCACCGCCAGACTCGGCGACACGGCCACGAACTCGTCGGCCAGCGCCCGGATCAGGGGCGCGGCGAGGCCGGTGTCGGCGGCGACCCGATCGATCGTGTAGGCGGCGAGCATCCCCCGCACCACTTCGACGTCCGCCGGGAGGTCCGAGCGCGACTGGACGATCGCGTTTGCGAGCCCCAAGGCCAACGAGACCTCGGACCCGGGCCGCGGCGCGATCCACTGGTCCGCGTTGATTCCGGTGAGCGACGCCCGCGGCCCGACGTAGACGAACTTCGCCATGGTCTGGCCGTCGAACCCGTGCGACGCCGCGAAGCCGCGCTGCTGTTCGACCGGCGCCATCCAGGTTTCGAGGAAGTCGGCGCCGAACGAGACGATGTACCGGGCGGCGGCGAAGTCGTACCCCGGCAACTCATTGACTCCAAAGACCTTCTCGGCCCCGAGTCGAATCGGCTCGTGGTCGAGCGCCTGGTAGCGGACCAACCGGCCGCCGAGCGCGCGCACCCAATCGCCAAGCAGGTCGTCGAAGGTGCCCCGCCCCGCCCCGCTGATCACCGCGACTCGACCGCCCGCCTGGCCGAGCGCGGCCGCCAGGCGGTCGACCGCCTCGCTCCACGGCAGCTCGGCCATTTGGCCGTCGGCATTTCGGGCCATCGGGACCCGGAGCCGCCCGGGGTTGTAGAGCCCCTGCAGCCCGGCCTGGCCGCGGGCGCAGATCGCACCGGCATTGACCGGGTGCCCGGGGTTGCCCTCGAGCTTGATGGCGCGGCCCTCGCGGGTCTTCACGTGGAGCCCGCAGCCGGCCGAGCATTCGGTGCAGGTGCTGGCGTAGACGGTCGGGAGGCTCGGAACCAGATCCTCCGACTGCACCAGATAGGGAATCAGCCGTTCCACCTTGCCGGTCGAGCAGCCGCCTAACGCCGCCGTGCCAGCCCCCGTGACGCCGAGGACCTTGAGAAACCGACGACGGTCGAGGGTCTCTGTCGAGTCAGCCATCCGAGCTCCGCGTGAGCGCTCCAGCATCCCGCTCGATCACTGGTGTGCGCATCAGTAGTGACAGGCAGTACAGTCGCGATTGACCTTCCGCTCCACGTGACACGTGATGCAGAAGCCCATGTTGTTGATGTTGTTGACCTTGAAGACCTGGGGCATGCGGGCGACGTCGCCGTGGCAGGTGCCGCAGGCGGTGGGCCCCATCGCCTGGATGTGTCGCATGTGGGGAAAGCGCACGTGCCGCGCCACCGAGTGGATCCGAACCCACTCGATCGGCTGCTTGGCGCTCCAAGCGTCCCGGACCTTCTTGATCTCGACCCGGTGGGTGCTGTCCGTGCCGCCGATCGCGAAATGGCAGCCCATGCAGGTCTGCATCGACGGAATGCCGGGCTCCAGCCCCACGCCGACCGTGTAGTGGCAATACTGGCACTCGATCTTGTACTGACCGGCGTGGATGTCGTGTCGGAAGAAGACCGGCTGACGGGGGCCCTTCAAGCTGGCCGAGTCGGACGCGGTGAGCCGAACGGCCACCACGGAGTCCGGCTCGGCTGGCGTGTCCTGCGTCGCTCGATAGGCTCGACTCGACGCAAGACCCATCACCCCCAAGCCGAGCACCGAGACGACCCCAACGACGAGGAGTTTTCGCATGCTCACAGCTTCCGCCATTCCGAGAGTGGCTCGAAATATGTGAAACTTTTCACGAGAATGGGAGGTGCGCCGCAAGTGCTGTCGCACCAAGGCGCAAGGCCGACGAATTATACAGGGACGAGCCCCGTTGACAAGCCACCGCAACGGCCTCCGAACCGGCCCCGTGGGGCGGCTATTCCCCCGCGCCGCTCCCCGGCTCCCGAGCCCCCCCGGGGCGGCTGAGCTCGGGAGGCAGCTGGACCTCGATCCCCTGCCGGCCGACGAAATGCACCACCTCGAGCGCCATCGCCCGGAGCAGCTTGGCTTCGCGCAGATCGAGGTCGGCCCGATAGAACAGCTCCCGGAGCGAGCGCATCACGTTCTCCGGATTCCTGCTCTTGAAGAAGTCGACCGCCCAGAGGGTCCGGGCCCAGTCGTGGAAGAGCCTGGAGAGGTCGTCGCCGGAGGCGGGCCCCGCACGGCGGCGCGGCGGCTTCCGCGGCTGCCGGTCTCCCTCTCGCGCCATCCAGCACTCGTAGCTCATCACCGCCACGGCCTGGGCCAGATTGAGCGAGCGATGCTCGGGGTTGGTCGGAATCCCGGCGAGCGCCTGGCAACGATCGAGCTCGTCGTTGGTGAGTCCGGCGTCCTCCCGACCGAACACGAGGGCGACCGGTCCCTCGGCGGTCCGCTCGGTGGCCAGAGCGGCCGCCTGCCTGGGTCGGAGCAGCTGCCGCTTGGCCGAGCGCTCCCGCGCGGTCAGGGCCACCGCGTAGACACAATCGGCCAGGGCCTCCTCGAGGCTCTCGAACTGCCGGATCCGATCGACCACGTCGCCGGTGTTGTGGGCGATGCCTTCGATTCGATAGGGGTCGAAGACCTGCGGCTTGACCAGGCGGACGAACCGGACCGCGAAGTTCTTCGCGATCCGGACGGTCGCCGCGATGTTGACGATGTCCTGGGGCTCGACCAGCACCAGGACCGGCGGAGCGGTCACCCGTCGGCCAGGAAAGAGGTGTCGATCCCCTTCGCCTTGAGCATCGTGGCGAGCCCGGAGCGATCCGTCGCGCGGAGGTAGGCCTCGGACGGCTCCACCAGCTCCTTGATCACCAGGTCGAGCAGGGCGTCGTTCAAGGTGACCATGCCGACCCGGCGGCTGGTCTGCATGATCGACGGGATCTGGAAGGTCTTGCCCTCACGGATCAGGTTGGCGATGGCGGGCGTCGACAACAGGATCTCGTACGCGGCGACCCGGCCCCCGCCCTTCTTCTTGCAGAGAATCTGCGAGACCACGCCCCGGAGCGACTCGGCCAGCATCACCCGGATCTGCGATTGCCGGTCGGTGGGAAACTGATCGATGATCCGGTCTACGGTCGAGGCCGCGGTGGTCGTGTGCAGGGTTCCGAACACCAGGTGGCCGGTCTCGGCGGTCTCGATCGCGATGGCGATCGTCTCCAGGTCGCGCATCTCGCCAACCAAGAG
>JBFXAS010000299.1:0-5974 GCA_050184075.1 Gemmatimonadales bacterium | reverse complement strand
TCCCCGGGACGTGTACGAGTTCACCTGCGGCGGTCAAGAGCGGGGCCCTCGTCCGGCGCAGGAGGGATTGAGCGCCGAAGCCCACTTCCGCTACGCCCAGTTCAGACTGATTCCACCCGCGCCGCAGGACGAGTGGTGGTACCACCGCGCCGGCTGCGGCGTCTGGTTCAAGCTCACCCGCAACCCGGCCACCAATCGAGAGGTGAGCGGCGGTGGATAGGCTTCCCCCGACCCCCATCCAGCGAATCGATCGCTCCAGCCCGATTCGGTTCCAGTATCTGGGCCGGCCGATGGAGGGCGTCGCCGGCGACACGGTCGCGAGCGCCCTGTACGCTAACGGGGTCCGGGTCTTCGGTCGGAGCCTCAAGTACCATCGGCCTCGGGGGCTCTACAGTCTCGACGGCGAGTCCGCCAACGCCTTCGTCTCGATCGACGGCGTGCCGAACGAAGACGCCGGCACGACTCCACTTCGGCCGGGGATGTCGATCCGGGCCCAGAACGTCCGCGGCAACCCGGAGTCGGACCTCTTCGGGATCATCGATCGATTCGACCGGCTGATGCCCGCCGGGTTCTACTACAACCTCTTTCATCGGCCCGCTCGGCTCTGGCCGTTCTTCCAGGACCGGCTCAGGGCGATGGCCGGACTGGGTGTCCTGGACGGCTCGAAGCGCTACGACGAAGGCGACCGGTTCGAGCGCTATCTCAATGCCGAGGTGGCCGTCGTGGGCGGCGGGCCGGCGGGCATGGCGGCCGCGCTCGCGGCGGCGGAGTCCGGCGGGCGGGTCTGCCTCTTCGAGCGCCGGCCTGAGCTCGGTGGGCACCTCCAGTGGCGGACTCGCGTGGTGGGCGGCGGGCCGCTCTATCAGCGCGCCGCCGACCTGGCGGCCCGGGTCCGCTCCTGCGAGAACATCAGAGTGTTCACTCGAGCGCCGGTCACGGGCGTCTGGGGAGACAACCTGGTGACCGGCTTCATCGTGGGGCCCGCGAACCAGCCCGTGCAGGAGTGTCACTTCGAGTGCCGCGCCCGGTCCGTCGTCGTCGCCTCGGGGTGCACCGAGCGACCGCTGGTGTTCGACCACAACGACCGGCCGGGCGTGATGCAGGCGTCGGCTGCCTGGCGGCTGGCCTCCGTCTTTGGCGTGCCCCCCGGGCGCCGGGCGGTCGTGAGCGCCGGCGACGACCTGAGCCTCGAGGCGGCAGTCGAGCTGGCGGCCCTCGGCGTGGAGATCGCCGCGGTGGCCGACGCCCGCCAGGCCGGTCACGATCCGGAGTTGGTCGAAGCGTTGCTCGGCACGGGCGTCCGGTTTCTCCCCGGGTGGGCAGCTGGCGCGGCGCGTGGCAAGAACCGAGTGAGCGGAGTCGAGCTCCGCGAGCTGGAGGGCTCCGGACGCGAGGAGCACGCCTGCGACCTGCTCCTGGCAAACGCCGGCCTGCAGTCGAACATCGGGCCGCTGTCGACGGCCAAGGCAACGCTCAGCTATTGCACCCAGACCGGGATGTATCAGCCCAGCCGGCTGCCGGACCGGATCTTCGCCGCCGGCAGCATGAAGGGGTTCCGCGACCCGGTGTCGATCGAGGCATCCGGCCGCCTGGCCGGGTTCGAAGCGGCTGCCGCCAGCGGATGGGAGGGAGCGGCACCAATCCGGGACGCGCGAGAAGCCCTTGCGGGAGCGGCCGGTCCAGCCAATGGATGCTCGGTGGTGTTGGCCCCCGGCATCGGTCGGGGCAACAAGGCCTTCGTCGATTTCGACGAAGACGGCACCTACAAGAACGTCGTCGAGTCGGCCAAGCAGGGGTTCGACGTGCCCGAGCTCGCCAAGCGGTTCGGCGGCTTTGGGCTGGGGCCGGGCCAATACCGGGTGCCCGGCCAGAACCTGGCGATGATCATGGCCCAGCTCGCCGGAGCGCCACTCGAGTCGGCGATGGCCACCACCATCCGGCCGCCGCTGGTGCCGCCGCGTCTCGCCACGCTCGCGGGGGCCAAGCGCCACGTCTACAAGCGGACCCCCCTGCACGACGAGCAACGACGACGAGGGGGCATCTTCCGCCGGGCGGGCGCCTGGGACCGGGCCCGCTACTTCAGCGAAGACTTTTCCTGCCAGGACGAGATTCGCAACGTCCGGGAGAACGTGGGTCTCCTCGACAGCTCACCGCTGGGCAAGTTTCGGATTTATGGCCCGGACGCCCTGAAGGCGCTGCAGCGAGTCTACGTCTCCAACATGGCGAAGACCAAGCCCGGTCGCTGCAAGTACTCGGCGATGTGCAACGACACCGGCAACATCGTCGACGACGGTGTCGTGGTCCCGGTCGGCGACAACGACTACTACTTCACCACCAGCTCCGCTCGGGCTGGCACCACCGTCGAGTGGTTCCGCTATCACACCCGATACGACGGCTGGGAATACCATCTCGTCAACCTCACCGACACGCTCGGGTCCCTCAACCTGGCCGGCCCCAACGCCCGGCAGGTGCTCGAGAAGATCACCGACGCCGATCTCTCCAACGAAGCCTTTCCGTATCTGGGCTACCGGGAGCTGACCGTGGGCGACGGGGTGGCCGTGCGATGCCTGCGGCTCGGTTTCGTGGGGGAGCTGTCCTTCGAGCTCCATACCCCGTCGAGCGACTGCCAATACGTGTGGGAGCTGCTGATGGAGGCGGGCGCCGGGCTCGGCATCCGACCCTTCGGCCTCGAAGCCCAGAACTGCATGCGGGCGGAGAAGGGCCACGTGATCATTGGCGCCGAGTCGGAGCAGCGGGTCACCCTCACCGACATCGGAATGGGCTTTCTCTGGGACAGCGAAGACACGGCGTCCAAGAAGGTTGGAGCGCCGGCCCTCCGCTACTCGGCCGAGCAACCGGGCCGGCTGAAGCTGGTGGGACTTCGCATCGACCCGGCGGAGTATCGGCCGCAGGACGGCGACCTCGTCGTCGATGGCAAGAACGTCCTCGGCTACCTCTGTACCACCCGGCACAGCCAAACGCTCGGCTGGCAGTACGGTCTGGCCCTGATCACCGACGGTCACGCCGCGAAGGGCGACACCGTACGACTCTATCAGAACCTGGACGGCGGCCGCGCCCGGACCGCGATGGCCACGGTCGTCGCCCCTCACTTCTACGACCCCAAAGGGGCCAGGTTGCGAGCGTGACCGTCTCGACCAAGCCACGGGTTCGCCGCTCGCCGGTCCGGTTCGCGGCAGCTCCGGCGGCCCGGGCCACCCGTGATGGCTGGGACGTCGTGCGTCGCTATCAAGACGAGGGCGAGGGCCCCTGGCTCGTCGACCTGAGCCATCGCGCTCGCTGGGACTTTCAGGATCGTCATCTCGATCGCCACCAGCCCCTCGGGCTGCCGGCTCCGTCGCATCCGGGAGCCGTGCTGGTCCGCGATGGCGTGGCGATCAACCGAATGAACCGCACCCAGGTAGCGCTCTGGCACCTGGCGGGGGCCAGGCCCGCCGTGCCGACCGCGACGGCGTACACCGAGACCACCGATGGACATTGCATGCTGGCCTTTCTGGGCCCGGCCGTCCCCTCGGTGATGGAGCACCTCAGCGCTCTCGACCTCTTCGGACGGCCGGCCAGCCACCCACGGTTGACGCAGGGACCCATCCTTCACGTGCCCTGCCAGGTGGTGACGCTGGGAGAGGATTGCGTGCTGACGACCTTCAGCCGGGGCTACGGCCAGACCTTCGTTGAGGCGGCGCTCCACGCCGCGCGGCCGTGTGGCCTCCGCCCGGCGGGGGAGGATCGGTTCAATGCGTGGTTCGAAGCCTGGGGGCGAGCCTGACTTGCGGCGCAGGCCGGACTCTTTGACGACCGGGCATCCCCCCGGGGCCAACCTCGCCGCCCAACAGGGCGCCTTCAATCGCTTCCGGACCTCCCGGCATGGTCTGTTACTGTCTACCCGGCTGCTCGGCTCTTCGAGTGAAGGTACCGGTTGGGAACATTGTCCAGCGGCGGGACGCGACGGCCGGCTGCTTCGAGCAGCAACTGGATGTTGTCGTAGATGTCGCGTTCGTCTCGATGCACCTGCGGGAGAAGGCCGAACTGCGCGTAGGAGATCGGCGTGACGTCGAAGACCGTCGTTTCCCATTCCATGTCTTTCCCCCAGGTGATGCCCGGAAGACGCACGTCGACGCGCGCTCCTGCGTCCAACAGCATTCGCATGAGGGGAGTGGATCGGTTCGCATTCGAATTGACCGTATGGAACAAGGGCGTATGCCCATTCAGTCCATCTTGGTCGATGGCTGCTCTGGCGTTCACGTCTGCACCCATGTCGATGAGCACGCGGGCCGCATGCAGAGCCCGATCGCGCTGGCCGGCATCCAGATGAACCCACTGGCGTTCGCCACCCGCAGCGTCCTCGTCGGGTCCACGCTGCTCGACATTACGGTGGTGACCCTCGACGGCGACCGTGTCGTGCGCGCGGATACGCTCAAGCTCGCCAACGCCCAGTACTATCCGATCGTCTCGCCTGACGCTCGCTGGCTTGCCTATGCCGGCGCCGAGAAGGGGAGCATCCAGGCGTTCGTGACGCCGTTTCCGTCGATGGACCTGCAGTACAAGGTATCGATCGACGACGCGTCGGAGCCGGTCTGGCTGCCCGACGGGAGCCTCGTCTATCGTGACAGGCAGTGCTGGTACCGACTCCGCCCACGCCCCGGCGCGGTGCCGCCGGTGCAGGAGCCCGCACCGCTGTTCTGCGACGAGAACTTCATCAATGGGCCGGGCCTCTCGAACGCCGCAACGCCGGACGGCAGCCTTCTGTATCTCCGGACCGTCTCCCCGACCAGGGCGGGGTACGTGCGGGTCGTGCGCGGCTGGGCCAGGACCCTCTCGCAGTAGGGCGGGCTACGGGCGCCCGGCGTTGCCGATGTGCTCGACGGTGACAGTCAGGGCAGGAGTTCGAACCGCGCGCCATCCCGCCGCCGATAGGCCCGGAACCCTCGGCGGTCCAGCGTGAACACCCGGCGGGTGAGCGACGCATCGGCCACCACCACCAGCGTGGCGTCCGCGTAGTCCATCGGCACCTTGAGATAGCGCCGCATGAGCCGGGCGGCATGGACATGGCCCGACGGCTCCAGGGCCACGATGGGAATGCCGGCCGCGATCAGGAAGTCGAGCGGCACGTGCGCCGCGGCCCCGCCCCGCGCCACCAGATGGCCGGCCTCCGTGACCACCGCCTCCGTGGTGACGCAGCGGGTGGCCGCCTCGTGCCAGTACGGAAGGCAGTCCCGGTGGCGGGCGTCCGCCCGGTCGAGCAGGGCCACGAGCGGCCCGGTGTCCAGCAACGTGTCCCGTCCCGGGGCCACGTCAGCCTCGCCAGTTCCGCTCGCGGATCATGCTGGCAAAGGGATCCTGCCCGGCGGCAGAGCTGTCGAGGCGGAGACTGCCGAGATACTCAGCGGCCACCGACTCCGCGACCCGGCCCGGCGCGCCCGATTCCGCGGAGGTTCCCAGGTAGCGCTCGAGGGCTTCCCGCACCATTTGCGACTTCGACACGCCGCGCGCCCGGGCGCGAGCCCCCAGCAGCCGGGCCAGGTCCTGCGGCAGCCGAAACGTGGTCTGCTGTTCCATGGGATGCAGGGTAACTGCATTCGGCGACGCGTGCAACGCGCGGGCTCAGGACCCTCGGCGGAGGCGGGGCCGCGGGGGTCAACGGTGCTTCGAGCGCCTCCTGCCAAGGAGCAGCACCTCGACCTCGCCGGCGGCCTGTGCGCTGGCGACGAGCAGGTATGGGGCAAGGAACATCATGCCGCCGAAGAAGGCCACGACGCCCGGAGCCACGCCGCCAACCGAGAAGTGGTGGCGCCACGCCACCCATATGGCCGAGAGACTCAGAAAGGTCGTGAAGTCGAGGGCGAACTGTCCCGGCCACGACAGCTCCGCGATCTGGGCGAAGAAGATGGGAAGCAGGTCCCACCCGTGGGCCACACCGACCTTGACGGTATAGACGGCCAGGATTGCGAGCACGGCC
>JBFXAS010000298.1:0-5987 GCA_050184075.1 Gemmatimonadales bacterium | reverse complement strand
CTGCTGAATGTGCTGGACCAGGGACGGCCGGGGGAAATAGTCCCCCAGGGTCCGCCCGTTCACTTCCCATTTGCCGGTGCCCGGCGTGAGATAGACCCGCGCGACGCTGGTCTTCCGCCGACCGACACCCTGCCACCGGTACTCCGGAGCCGCCGTCATGCCGTCCCCTTGATTGCGAAGGGCTTCGGTTGCTGCGCCACGTGGGGATGGGTCTCCCCGGCGTACACCTTGAGCTTGCCCCGGAGCCGCTGCTTCGAGAGCGAGTTCTTCGGCAGCATCCCGAAGACGGCCTTCTCGATCACCCGCTCGGGGCGCTTGTCCAGCATCCGGCGCGCGGGCGTGAACCGCTCGTGGCCCATGTACCCGGTGTGCCGGAAATAGGTCTTCTGATCGAGCTTCCGACCGGTGAGCTTGACCTGCGAAGCATTCACCACGATCACGAAGTCACCGCCATCGACGTGGCGGGTGAACGTGGGCTTGTGCTTGCCGCGAATCAGCTGCGCCACGGTGCTCGCGAGTCGGCCCAACGGAACGTCTTTCGCGTCCACGACATGCCAGTCGCGCACAACGTCCTTGGGCTTCGCGCTATAGGTCTTCTGGTCCGCCGCCATACCGCCTTCTGTCCGCTGGTAAGGGTCCCGCAAAGCTTTGAAGGATACCAGTTTGCGGGCGGGTGGTCAAGACGGCCTCCGGGGTGGCGATCACTCGGCGAAGGCGACCAGCACGACCCCCTTCTCGACCGGCTGCCCGGGCTTGACCCGGACGGAGGCCACGACGCCGGCCGCGGGCGCCTTGAGCTCGTTCTCCATCTTCATCGCCTCGAGCACCACCAGCCCCTGACCGGCTGCCACCTCCTGGCCCTCCTCGACCAGGATCTTGGCCACCAGCCCGGGCATTGGGGCCTTGAGCTCCGCCGGGCGGGCGTGCCCCTTCCCGCCCCCGACCAGGCTCCGCACGTGATGGGTCCGCTCGTCGACGATCTCGACCTCGAACCGGTCACCCCGGCGCTGGAGCAGCCACTTGCCGTCCGGGCCGAGCTGCATGGGCACGATCCAGGAGCTGCCCTCCACCAGGAGGTTCCGGACCGGGATTCCCGGCACCTGCCGGAGCTCGGCCCGCACCTCCCGGCCATCCACCGAGACCCGGTCGCCGTTCACCTCGACCGCGACCGACTTGCCGGCAATACTGACGAAGTACTTCATGCGCGCTCCACCAGGGCCACCGACTCGACGTGGGCCGTCTGAGGAAAGAGATCGAAGGACGCCACCCGGATGAGCCGAAAACTCCCGCCCCGGGTCAGCAGCGCGAGGTCCCGCGCCAGCGTGGCCGGGTCGCAGGACACGTAGACCACCCGCTCGGCCGCCGAATCCCGGAGCCGTTCGACCACCGGCCGGGCCATCCCGGCCCGCGGCGGGTTGGTGACCACCAGATCCGGGGTCGGAAGCGAGTCGAGCACCGCCTCGACCTCTCCGACGCGGCGGTCGATCGGGTCGCCGCCCGCGGTCTGAGCCAGGGCGACCGCTCGCGCATCCCGCTCGACGCTCACCACCCTCGCGCCCCTGGCGAGCAGCCCGCTCGAGGTCTCGCCGACCCCGGCGTACAGGTCCCAGACCTGGCGGCCGCTCGGGTCACCGAGCGCGTCGAGGGCGGCCCGCCTGACCAGCTCGCCCATGGCCGGGTTGACCTGACGGAAGGCGGTGGGGGCGTAGGCGTCGGCGCGGCCGGCCAGCACCCGCGGGGCCCCGCCTGCCGGCCGCCACCAGACGACCAGCTCCACCCCAGCCTCTCGAACGACTCGCTCGATTTCGGCCGCGCGCGACCAGGCGGCGGCCGTCGCGTCTTCGACCACCAGATGGACCCGCCCCTCCTGGTCCAGCCGGAGGACCAACCGCTCGGCCTTCGACGGCAGCATCCCGGTCACCGGGCGGAGCGCCTCCCATGCCCGGCTCAAGGTCGGGTCCGCGACCTCGCACCGACGGAGGGCGAAGCAATCGCGCGGCTCGTCGAGCGGATGGAATCCGAAGCGGCGCCCCCGGCCCCGCGCGACGGTGATCTTGGCGCGATAGCCCCAGTCGGCGAGGGCAGGCTCGAGAGGAGGATCGGGAACCTCCAGTCCGCCGATCCTCCTGAGCGCGTCGCCGACGATGGTCCGGCGCGCCGCGCGCTGGGTGGCCGCGTCCAGGTGCTGGAGCTGGCAGCCGCCGCAGCGGTCCGCGTCGTAGTGGTCGCACTTCGGGTCGATCCGGCCCGGCCCAGCCCGCTCGAGCGCGAGCAACCGGCCGCGGACGAATCGAGCGTGCTCCCGCACGATCGCGATCCGGGCCCGGTCGCCGGGCGCGGTGCGAGGAACGAACGCGACCCGCCCGTCGTCGAGGCGGCCCACGCCATCCCCGCCCGCCGCGACCGAATCGATGTCGAGTGCGATCTCGCTCACCCGGCATCCCGAGCGGCGGCGCTCATCGGAGGCCTTCGCGGCGAGCGGCGGCGAGCCAGCCGCTATGATTGCGGTCCGCCGCCGAGACGGCGGGTCGCCGGTTGGCGCGGCGCTCGTCCTCCGCCAGCGCGGCCGCGATCGCCAGGCGGGTGACGACCTCGGGATCCGGCTCGCCGCTCACCAGGTCGGGCCGGCGGTCGAGAAACTGGATGTCGACCCGGCCTTCGCGAAAGTCGGAATCGGCCAGCAACCGGGCGTGGAACGCCTGGTTCGTGGCCACGCCGACCACCACCAGCTCGCCCAGCGCCCGCTGCATCCGACCGATCGCCTCGGCGCGATCGCGGCCATGCACGATCAGCTTGGCGAGCATCGAGTCGTAGTAGAGGGTGACGTCGTCTCCCGCCTCGACGCCGGCGTCCCAGCGCACCCCGGGCCCCGAGGGGACCCTGAGGTACGCGATCCGCCCGGTGGACGGCAGGAACCCGTTGCTCGGATCTTCGCTGGTGATCCGGCACTCGATGGCCCAGCCACTCGGCTCGAGCTCGCCCCGCCGCACGGACATGGGAAGGCCCTGCGCGATCCGGAGCTGCTCCCGTACCAGGTCGACCCCGTAGACCAGCTCCGTGACGGGATGCTCCACCTGGATCCGGGTGTTCATCTCGAGGAAGTAGAACGCGCCGTCGGCGGCGAGCAGGAACTCGCAGGTGCCGGCGCTCCGGTAGCCCACGGCCTCGGCCGCCGCCACCGCGGCCCGGCCCATCCGCGCGCGCAGCTCGGGCGACACCGCCACCGACGGCGCCTCTTCGAGCAGCTTCTGATGGCGGCGCTGAATCGAGCACTCGCGCTCGCCCAGATGAATGACGCGCTCGGCGTCCGCGAGGATCTGGATCTCCACGTGACGGGGTCGCTCGATGAACTTCTCGAGGTAGACGCTCCGGTCGCCGAAGGCCTTGCCCGCCTCGTTGGCGGCCGACTCCAGCGCGCCGGCCAGCTCACCCGACTCCCGCACCACCCGCATTCCCTTGCCGCCGCCACCGGCGGCCGCCTTGACCAAGACCGGGTAGCCAATTTCCTCGGCCATCCGGCCGGCGACCTTCGGGTCCTCGAGCGCGGCCATCGCCCCCGGCACCACCGGCACGCCGGCATCGTGCATCCGGCGGCGCGCTTCGGTCTTGTCGCCCATCGCGCGAATGGCGGCCGGCGGCGGCCCCACGAAGACCAACCCGGCCTGCTCCACCGCCTCGGCGAAGGCCGCGCGCTCGGCGAGGAAGCCGAAGCCGGGGTGGACCGCCTGGGCGCCGGACGAGAGAGCGGCCTCGACCAGCCGGTCGATCCGCAGATAGCTCTCCGAGGGAGCCGGCGGGCCGATCGCGACGGCGGTGTCCGCCGCGCGAACGTAGGGCGCATACCGGTCGGCCTCCGAGTACACGGCCACCGCCTCGAGGCCGTGCTCGTGGCATGCGCGCACGATCCGGAGCGCGATTTCGCCGCGGTTGGCAATCAGGACGCGGCGAATCTCCGGCTTGTTCACGACGGTCGCTCCAAATCGGGGTCGGTCGGGCTTTGATCGGACTCCGGCCCGGGACCATCGATCGGTGAGGCCTCGGCATCCGTTTCGGTCGCCGGCTTCACCGCGGGAGGCGCTTGGGTCGGGCGAGTCGCCGCGGCCGACGCTTCCTTCGAAGGGTCCACCTCGGGCGCTTCGGTCGAGGACTTCGCGGGGGACGCTTCGGTCGCCGGCCTCGCCGCGGCGGGCTGCGGCTCGGCGGCCTCCTGAGAAGTCTCCACGGCGGGCTGCGGCTTGGCCGCCCTCGACGGCGTCTCCGCCGCCGGCCCCGTCGAAGCGGGCACCGGGGCGCTGGTGCCGGGCCCCGCTGACTCGACTGGTGCCTCCGCCGCGCCTGGGGGCGGCGCCGCGTCGCCCCCCTCCAGCGGCGGCGCGGCGGCGGCGGCGCTGGCCCGGCGAGCCCGGGGGAATCCAACCGCGAAGATCACGATCGAGACCAGCGCAGCCGCGAAGACGATGTTGGGGAGGTCCGTCGTCTCGGGCACCCCAGCCGCTGCCGGCATGGTGGCCAGCACGCCCGCGGCCATCCCGCGCGGCATCGAGACCAGCACCAGCTGTCGCTCGCCCGCGGGGAGCTTGCTGCCGAGGAGGGCGAGAGCCACTGCCGGCACCCGGGCCGCCAGCAGCAGCACCCCGAAGACGACGCCGAGCGCCACCAGCGACCAGGGTGGGCCGAGCATCGCCCCCATGAAAGTGAAGAAGAAGGACTTGATGATGAAGGTGACCTGGCGGTTGAAACCGCGGACGTCCGCGCTCAAGTCGAGCGTGGAGCCAAAGCCGAGCTTCTCGCCGATCAGGTTGGCGTTCCCCACCACGATCGCGAAGGCCAGGATCCCAATCGCGGCGCTGCCACCGACCTGGTCGATCGCGACGTAGAGCAGGAGCAGCGCCGACAAGGTGATGGGATAAGCGTGCTCGCTCATCTGGAGCAGCCTGAGGAAGAGCAGCCAGAGGAAGCCGCTCACCAACCCGATCGCGAGGCCGAGACCGAACGAGCGGCCGAGCGCCGCGGCGGGCGAGCTGACGGCGCCCGTGCCGGCCGTCGTCTGGAGGATCAGGTCGATCATCACCGCCGCGCCGACCACGCAGAACGCATCGGTGAAGGCCGACTCGAGGTTGACCAGGTTCGCCACCGCCGGCCGGACCTTGGCGAGGTTCATCGCCGGCATGATGATGATCGAGCTCGACCCGCCCAGGATCGCGCCGAGCAGCAGCATGTGAGACCAGGTCCAGGCGGCCGGCAGCAGTCCGATCCCCTGAGCCCCGAGGCCGGCGACCGCGATCACCAGGGTGGCGATCAGGAACGCGGAGACAGCGAGGAGGCCAGAGCGAGGGGCCGCCCGCGAGATCTCCCGGAGTTGGAGCCGGCTGCCGCCGTCGAACAGCACGACCACCAGGGTGAGCGCGCCGAAGAAGGGAGCGATCTCGCCAAGCTGGGCGCGACTCACCACCCCGGCCACCGGGCCGAGCACGATGCCCACCACCAGGAGCCAGAGCACGTCGGGCACCTGGGTCCTTTTGAACACGACCTCGCCCAGCGTGCCGATCATGAAGATGGCCGCGATGGTCACCAGGAAGAGCGCTACCGGCGACATGGGGACCTCCTCGCGCTAGAGGGGCAGATTGCCGTGCTTCTTGGGCGGATTGCGGTCCCGCTTGGTGCGGAGACTGCGCAGCGCGTCGATCAGCCTCGGTCGGGTGTCGCGAGGATCGATCACGTCGTCGATGAAGCCGCGGGCCGCGGCCCGGTACGGATTGGCGAAGGTCGCGGTGTACTCGGCGATTCGGCGGTCGGTCTCGGCGGCCGGGTCCGTGGCCGCCTTGATCTCGTCGCGGAAGAGAATCTCGACCGCGCCCTTCGGGCCCATCTCGGCGATCGCCGCGGTGGGCCATGCGAAGTTGACGTCGCCCCGGATGTGCTTGGAGCTCAGCACGTCTTAGGCGCCGCCGGAGGCAGTCCCGCTGAGCACGGTGAGCTTGGGCACC
>JBFXAS010000297.1:0-6027 GCA_050184075.1 Gemmatimonadales bacterium | reverse complement strand
GTCGGCAGCAGGCCCACCGCCTGGCGGTCGCGATGGGTCCGGGTCGAGAAGTAGCGATCGACGTGCCAGTCCGCGGGCTGGCCGCCGGCGCCGTTCCATCCGAGGAACCAGCGCCGGCGGCGATTGTTGAGCATGTTCCAGTCGTGCGCCCGGGCGTCCGGGTCCACCATCACCTCTTTGGGCTTGCCGCGGATCTCGAGGTCGACCCAGGCGACCTCCGCGATGCCGTCCGTGGTGACGCGCACCGTGTCCCGGTCGCTCCGCACCATCAGCTCGACCGGAAAGATCCCGTCCGCCTTGCGCTTCACCTCGACCCGGACCGCCCAGACGTCGGCGCCTCGATCGGGCGCCCGGCGCATCCGCACCTTGCCGACCGCGTAGTCGTAGAGCACCGACCCGTGGAGCCACTGCGCGAAGAAGGTCCGGAGGTCCCTGCCCGACACCTCTTCGGCCACCTGCCGGAACGCTTCCTCGTCGACGTGTTTGAGCTTCCAGCGGTCGTAGTAGGTCCGGAGGATCCGCCGCATGGTCTCGTCGCCGACGATCGCGCGAAGCTGTTGGAAGAAGAGCTCGCCGCGCGAGTAGATCATCGTGGAGTAGGTGGGGAAGTCGCGGTACCGCTCGCTCACCAGACTGGTCGGCTCGGAGCGCTCGTCGAGGTCCCACCCGAGAATGCCGCGCTCGGTGCCGCGATAGATCGCCTCCCGCCGCTCGGCCGCTGCCTCGGCATCGGCGGCGGGCGGGTTGGTCTCGAAGAACCACGAGGTCTGGAAGCTGGTGAAGCCCTCGTCGAGGAAGCCTTCCCGCCACTCGTTGTTGGCCAGGATACCCATCAGGTAGTTGTGACCCAGCTCGTGGAGGATCAGGCCGAGCCCCGGCGAGCCGTCCATGATCATCATCGGGAACTCGGTGCCGCCGCCCTCGATCCGGTGGACGTTGGTGATCTGCGGCCAGGGGAACGGCCCGAAGAGGTCGCGGAGCCAGGCGAGCGCGGTCTCGGTGCGCCGCACCGCGGTGCCGTTGCCCCAGCTCTGCTCGTCGCCCGGCTGATAGAGCACGTGGACCGCCACCTCGCCGTGACGCCCGCCTTCGTAGCGGTAGTCGGGCCGCATCGAGATCGCGAAGTGATGCACGTCCTCGGCCCGCCAGAGGATCGTCTTGCGACCCGGCCCGGCCGCGGCGCACAGGTCGGCGGAGATCGTCCGGGAAAAGCCGGGGTAGCGATCCCGCTCGTACTCCACCGGTCGGTCCGGCTGGCGGTTGGCCCGCTCCCAGCCCGGGTCACCGCACACCGGCACCCCGGTCGCGCCCACCACCTGGTCGTCGGGCACGTCCAGTCTCACGGTGAAGCTGCCGAACTCGCCGTAGAACTCGCCCGCGGGGTAGAGGGGATGGTCCTGCCAGCCGCGCTTGTCGAAGACGGCCACCCGCGGATACCACTGGGCGAAGTCGTAGGCCCGGCCCCGCCGCCCCTGGCGTCGCGGCAAGGTCGAGGGCCGCGCGTCGAAGTCCAGCTCGACCCGCGCGACGCCGCCCGGCGGAATCGGGCTGGACAGGGTGAGCTCGACGATGGTGCTGTCCGGCGCGTACGGGTACGAGAGTGGCACCGGCCGGCCATCCACACGCACGTTGCCGACATGGTTGAAGCCGAAGTCGGGATCGCGAAGGTCGTTGAAACGGCGGACGCCTTCGGCGCTGTCGGCGTCGGCCCAGCGGGAGCCCGGTCGGAAGGCGTTCAGGTAGAGGTGGAAGTAGAGCTTGTCGAGCGACGACGGCGAGTTGTTCCGATACTCGAGCCGCTCCGTGCCGCTCAGGACGCCCCGGCTCTCGTCCAGGGAGGCTTCGATCCAATAGTCGGCCTGCTGCTGCCAGTAGGCCGGAGTGGGCGCAGCGGTCTGCAGGAGGAGGAGGGCGACCAGCATGTTCGGGTCCCGTGGGTGTGCGTTGCGGCGGATTCGGCTCGCGCGAAAGGTATCCGCACCGCGCCGTCGGTCATACACGCGTCGGGGAGCCGGCCACGTCGCGACCCATTCCCCGGCACTGCCGCCGGTACTACGGCACCGCGACGCAGCCCCCGCCCGCTCGGAGCGGAACGAGCGGCCTCACATCCGGAAGAGGTAGCTCGCCTTGAGGAAGAAGCCGTCGCTCGAGCGGTCGAGCCCCGCGAACCGGAACCGCCCGGTGTCGCGATACTGCCCGCCGTAGCCCGCGAAGAACACCGTTCCCGGCGTGGGCTGGAAGGAAAAGAGGAAATCCGCCCGGAGCCCGTCGCTCTCCGTAGCGAGCGCCAGCCCCCGCTTGTAGACCCCGTCGGAGGGATCGAGGATCAGGATCGGATCCTCGGTGCGGCCGTCGTCGCGGAGATCGTCGCGATGGGCGGAGCGGTACTCGCCGACCACGCGGAGGAAGATCGCGGGCGAGACCTGATACTCGATCCGAAGCCGCGGAATGTGGGTGACGGAGACGGTGGAGAAGTCGCTCCGGCGCTTGTAGGAGGTCAGCAGATAGGTCCCCTCGGCGCGGAGCTGGGTGGTCGGCCGGAACTGGAAGCTCGACTCGACGAACAGGATCCGCGCGGGCGACCACTCCTCGTAGTTCACGTCGTTGCCCCAGGTGGCGCTCAAGTCCGCCGAGAAGGGCCCGACCCACGGCGTGGAGAGCGCGAGCGTCAGGCCTTCGTTCCGCACGGAGGGTCCGCCGGGATAGGGCGCCAGGGTGTCGACCACGCCGCCCGGACCGTGCCGCTCGAGCGCGTAGCTCCGGTAGATCCGGTGGTCGTAGCCGAAGCGCTCGAACCAGGAGAACCAGTTGAGTCCCCAGCCGCCCTTGAACGCCACGTTCCCGGTCAGGAAGATCTGGCGGTCGAGGTTGGAGCGGCCGCTCACGAAGTCGTCGTAGATCCAGCGCTGCTGGAAGCGCGTGCCGAAGGTGGCTCGCTCGACGAAGGCGCCCTGCGCCCCGTAGACGGTGTACGAGGGGGCGATCCCCCACTGCACGGCGTCGGGTTGGCTGATGAACCCGGCGCCCGCCAGGAAGCGGTCGCTCACGCCCTCGAAGCGGGCGTTGAGGCGGAAGTGCCGGCCCGAGCGGGTCACGTCGAGGAGCCAGAGGGGCGCCACCTCGGTCGCCCCGTCGCGGGTGGTCACGGCCGCGGCGCCCTGCGCCGAGACGGCCACCTCGCCGCCCAGGGAGAGCAGCGCGTCGGCGCCGGCCACCTGATTGGCGAAGCCGGGCTCGCTCCGGTTGGTGAACACCAGCCCGGCCCGCGAGCCGCCGCCCAGATCGCGGAGCACCCGCCCCACCGCGAAGAAGGGATTGTCGCCTCCGGTTCGCGAGACCTCTTGGCCGTCGAGCGCCAGCATGGTGGCAACGGTGGTCCCGCCGACTTTGCCGGTGAGCTTGGTGGCCGCCACCGGCGCCACGATCCGCCGGGAGTAGACCAGTCGGTTCGGGGTCGAGAACTGCTCGATCCCCTCGAGGAAGAACGGGCGCTTCTCAGGAAAGAAGAGCGCTCGCCGCGGGTCGGAGACGATCTGGCTGGCGTCGGCCTCGACCTGGGAGAAATCCGGATTGAAGGTCCCGTTGAGCGTGAGGTTCGGGGTCAGGCCCCAGCGGAGGTTGCCGCCGAGCTCGGCGGCGCCGTCGTAGTCCCACGCGCCGACCGTGCTCGGCGAGGGCGCCCCGATCGCTCGCGCGGTGACCACCGGATTGACGTCCATCACCAGACCACGGTGGAGGTCGGTCAGCCCCGCGAGGGTGCCCGACTGGCCGAGAAAGGTGGAGCCAGCGCGGCGGGCTGCCACCCAGGAGTCCTCGTGCCCGCTCGATTGGACCCGCCGGATCACGTGGAGCCCCCAGTCCTGCGGATCGACCGACTGGTAGCGGAGCGTCTTGAAGGGGATCCGGATCTCGACCTCGAAGCCGCGCTCGGTCAGCCGGCCCTTCGATTGATAGACGAAGTCGGGGCTGAGATCGGTCCCTTCCCGTCCCGAGCCGCCGGTGCCCTGCTCGGCGAGGGTGCCGTCCTGCTGCACGCCGAGCGGGTTGACGCCGAACATCAGCGCCTGATGGCCGTCGTTGTAGGTCCCGATGTAGAGCTCGACCCGGTCCTCCTCGCCAAGCCGATCGCGGTTGGCCAGGGTGGCCCTGACCGTTCCCGGCCGCGCCTCGGCCCGCACCCCGAAGTGGAGGGCCGTCGGCGAGTACCAGACCAGGATCTCGGTGTCCTGCGCGGCGGGGCGGCCGTCCACGGGGTGGTACTGGGAGAAGCCCGTGAGCCGCGCGGCGCGGCTCCAGACGGGCTCGTCGAGCACGCCGTCGATCGCCGCCTCGGCCTCGAGCCGAGGAATCGGCACGTGGATCCGGCCCTCGACCCCGGCGTAGACCGTGGTGTCGGTGATCGCGGCGAGGGTCGCTAACAGGAAGGTGAGCATGAGTCTCCGGCAGTCGGGCGGCACGCGGCGCGCGGCCCAACGGCGTCTCGGTGTCGGACGTACAGTTCTTGACAGTCGTTCGGCGGGAGCCACGGGCCCCGCTCACAGCCACCCATCATCCGACGAGCGAATCATGACCGACGTTTCGAGCCATCCGTCTCGCCGTGAGGCCCTCAAAGTAGGCGTGGCGGCCGCCGCCGGCTTGGCCTTTGCCCCCTGGCGCTCCCTCGCGGCCAGCGAGCGCCCGTGGTGGCGGCAGGGTGCCTTGATCACCAAGACGATCCCCTCCTCGGGCCGGAAGATCCCCGTGGTGGGTATCGGCACCAACGCCTACAACCTGTCGGCCGAGGCCCGGGCGGACCTGCGGGACGTGATGCGCCGATTCGTCGAGCTGGGCGGCTCGGTCTACGACACCGCCCACGGCTACGGTCGGGGCGAGTCGGAGTCGGTGCTGGGCGAGCTGCACAGCGAGCTCGGCAACCGCGACCGGCTGTTCTTGGTCACCAAGATCATGTCGGGCGCCGACGACGCCCAGGGGCGAGAGCAGTTCGCGCTCTCGATGGAGCGGCTCAAGCTCTCGACCGTCGACGGCCTCCTGATCCACAACCTGAACGGCGTCGACCCGATGATGCCGGTGCTCCAGGAGTGGAAGCAGGCCGGGAAGCTCACGCATCTGGGGATCTCGACCTCGAGCAACCGCCAGTACGAGCCGCTGACCGAGTATCTGAAGAAGTACCAGCTCGACCTGGTGCAGGTCGACTACTCGATGGGCAATCGCGACGCCGAGCCGATCCTGCAGCTGGCGAAGGACCGCGGGACGGCGGTGATGGTCAACGTGCCCTTCGGCGGGCGGCGCGGCGCGAGCGAGAACTTCGCCAAGCTGGCGTCGACGCCGCTGCCGGGCTTCGCGGCGGAGCTCGGGGTGACCAGCTGGGCGCAGTTCTTCCTCAAGTACATCGCGTCGCACCCGGCGGTCACGGTGATCGTGCCGGGCACCCGGCGGGTGCGCCACGTCGAGGACAACCTGGGCGGCGCCATGGGCCAGCTGCCGGACGCGGCGATGCGGCGGCGGATGGAGCAGTTCTACGACGCGCTGCCGAGCTGAGCCGCGGGGTGACGACGGGCGTCGTGGCCGGGACGTGGGAGGCACGGAGCGAGTCATAGGTCTCCCGAAGGGCGCCGCGCCTCCCTCACGGGGCGGCAGCGGACATCTGCGACAGGCCGCCGGTCATCTCCGGCGTGAGACCGGGGCTTGCCCGGCGGCAAAGGCGATCCGAAGCGCGCCGGTGCGGGCCGCCGGGGCGCCGGCGCCTGCTCGCAGGGCGCGGCCGTCGATCGCGAGCTGACAATCGAGATCGTCGAGGCGACGCTGGGTGGTCGCGGTCGGACAATCGAGATCGTCGAGGCGACGGTGCATGGTCGCGGTCGAACGATCGGGATCGTCGAGGCGACGGGGCATGGTCGCGGTCGAACGATCGGGATCGTCGAGGCGACGGGGCATGGTCGCGGTCGGACATTCGAGTTCGTCGAGGCGACGGTGGAGGGTCGCGGTCGAACGATCGAGATCGTCGAGGCGACGGGGCTGGGTCGCGGT
>JBFXAS010000296.1:0-6045 GCA_050184075.1 Gemmatimonadales bacterium | reverse complement strand
CCCACCATCGCGTAGGCGACGGAGGCCACGGTCACCACGCTGAGGACTGCGGCGATGGTCCAGGCGCGGCGCTCCAGGTGGGGTGCCACGCCCGGGCGATGCTCCGCGCCGCACTTGTGGCAGAAGCGCGCGCCAGGGGTGAGCGGAGCGGCGCAGCTGGCGCAGGCGCGGACGGTCTGCGCGGCGCCGCACTCGCCGCAGAACCGGCCGGAGACCGGAGCGCCGCAGGCCGTACACGGGATCTCGGTGGGGGGCATCGGCCGGTAAAGTAGGGATGCCGGTGTCCCGCTGGCTAGGGGCAAACGGCCTTAGTTCACCCTTGTCCGCTCCCCGGCCGTTGGCTACCATCCTGTTGGACTCACGAGACTTGCGCCCATGACCCAGCCCTCCGTGGCAGAGCTTCCGGACCTTCCTGGCGCCCGGTTCCTGGGCGACCTCGCCCGGGGCGGCGTCGCCTGGCGCGTCTTCTTCGAGATCAACACCGAGCACGCGCCGGTGCGGGGGCGGGTCCACTTCGCCTCCGAGTCGGAACAGCGAGCCACGGGCTGGATCTTCGTCGAGCCGACCGAAGAGGAGCTCCTGACCCGGTTCCACGAGTTCAGCGCTCTCGAGCTTTGGCGGTTGCTCGAGAGCCTCGCCTGAGTCCGTCCACACCCCGTCGATGGTGCCTGGTGCGTTGTTCGCTTGCTCTTCTCGGAGCGTGGCTCCTTCTCGCCCCGGCGCTCGCGGCGCAAACTCCGGTTGACTCCGTTCGCGACTCCCTGCGGATCGACGAGATCCGGGTCGTTACTCACGACATTTTCAGATCGGAAGAAGCCAAGGGTCTGATTCCCAGGCTCGCCAACGGGCTCCATTGGAAGACGCGCCCGTGGGTGGTGCGCCGCGAGGTGCTGCTGCGGGAGGGTGAGGCGTTCGACTCCGCCCGCGCCGCGGAGACCGAGCGCAACCTCCGCGCGCTCCGGGTGTTCCGGAGAGTGCGGGTCGACTCGGCGCGCTCGGAGTCGGGCGCGCTCCGGCTCGAGGTCGAGACCCAGGACGCCTTCACCACCCGGACCGACTTCGCCTTCCGGCGCTCCGGCGGGGGCCGGAGCGGGCTGATCTGGTCGGTGGGGATGACCGAGCGGAATCTGTTCGGCACCGCGACGGCGCTCGGGGTTCGCTATCGCGATACGCCCGACCGGACGGCGGTGCTCTTCACCGGCACCCGCCAACGGCTCTTCGCCAACCGGGTCGGGATGGCGGCGATCTACGACGACCGCTCCGACGGACGCCTCGCCTGGCTCTCGGTGTTCCAGCCGTTTTTTTCGCTCTCGACCACCGGCAGCTGGTACGCGACGGGCGAAGAGCGGCAGGAGCGGATCCTCCGATTCCGGGAGGGCGGGGTCGATCCCTCCAGCATCCTGCAGCGCCGCTACTGGCTCACCAGCGCAGGGGTGAGCTTCGCCCCGATCGCCTCGCCGGAGCGCTACCTCCGCGTCTCGATCACCGGTCACCTGAAGCGCGACGACTTCGCCGACGAGGTCGCGACCGACACGTTGGCCCATTCGGTGAGCGGCACCGTGGGCGCCCTGCTGCAATGGCGGCGGGCCCGGTTCCTGGTGGCGCAGAACGTCGAAGGGTTCGGGCGGGACGAGGACGTGGACCTGAGCACCGTGCTCCAGGCGGGCGTCAACCTCACGCCCCGGGCGTTCGGTTACCGCGACAACGGTCTGGTGCCGAGCCTGCAGGCCCGCACCGGGATCGGCTTCGATCGCGGCTTCGTCCGGCTCGCCATGGCGGCCCACGCCCGGATCTCGGAGTCGGGGTGGGTGGACTCGGGCTCGGTCCACGTCGGCGCGCTGGCGGTCGTGCAGCCGAAGCCGCAGCACCTTGCCGTGCTCTACGCTGGCCAGGGCTGGCAGCAGAACCCGATGCCGGGCGGCGAGTTCGACCTTGGCCTGGTGGTGGGCCCCCGCGGGTTCGGGTCGCACGAGTTCACCGGCGACCGCGCCTTCTTCGCTTCGGCCGAGTACCGGTACACGGTCGCGGAGGACGTCTTCCGCTCGGCGGGGATCGGGCTGGCCGCCTTCGCCGACTATGGCGGCGCCTGGTTCGCGGGGTCGGAGCAGCGGACCGGCTATTCCGTCGGGCTCGGGCTCCGCTTCGGGGTGACGATCGATTCCGGTCTGGAGCCGCTCCGGCTGGACCTCGCGCGGGTCGGTGGTAGCGGGCTCGACCGGGGCCGATGGGAGCTGGCGATCGGCAAGGGCTTCGTGTTCGACAGTCAGACGCTTCGACTCGACCGCTGAAACCCGTCCCGGGGCCGGGCGTAGGGCTTGAGAGACTCCTTGGCGTCAAGCATGCGGCATCCGGCTTGCCCTTCGATGGGGGGGATGCGACTTTCCTCGGTCCCGGCGCCGTAGCCAAGTGGTAAGGCAGAGGTCTGCAAAACCTCCATTCGGCGGTTCGAATCCGCCCGGCGCCTTGGTCCGCGAGCGACGCTCGCGGGAGGCGCCCCTCGAACTCGATCCCGACAGCGGTTTCGTCACGGACGGGTGCTGTCGGAGCGATTCGAGAGGGGTGCCGCGGGGCGGAGGGTGGCAACGCTGCGACCTCAGCCCCGGAAGTGGAGGTGGTAGCATGATGCAAGAGCGCAGGACTTGGGGTTGGGTCGGGGCGCTGGGCGTGGCCCTGTCGCTCTCCGTCGGTTTCCCGGAAGACTCCCTCGGACAGGATACCCGCTCGACGATCGCCGGGCGTGTGGTGCAGTCTGAAACAGGCGAGCCGATCTCCGGCGCGCGGATCCGGCTGATCAACGTCCGCAAGCAGACCAAGACCGACTCGGTCGGCCGCTTCGTCTTCGAGCGGCTCCAGCCCGGGCCCTATCTCGTCGAAGTGCTGCTGATCGGCCTCAGCCCGCTCAACGCGGTGGTGGATCTGGGCGAGTCTGAGCTGAAGAACATCGAGTTCCGCACCGACAGCGTGGGCGTCCTGCTCCCGACGATCTATGTCGAAGGCGAGCCGCAGCCCGAGCTGATCCGGGTGCTCAGCAAGTTCGAGCGCCGGATGGCGCACGGCAACGGTCGCTTCATCACCCGGGAGCAGATCATCCAGCGCAATCCGATGCGGCTGATGGATCTGCTCAGACAGACGCCGGGTGTGCGGAGCAACTGCCGGGGCCCAAGCTGCGACCTGCGGCTGACCCAGGGGCCCGGGGCGTGCCCGCCGGCCGTCTGGCTCGACGACGTGCGCACCACGCTCGCGGCGATCGACGCGACCAGTCCGTCGAACGTGGCGGGCATCGAGCTCTATCGCGGCCCGTCGGAGACGCCGCCCGAGATCAACAACGAGCAGGCCCGCTGCGGGGGAGCGATCGTGATCTGGACCCGCCGGGGGCTTTCGCGATGATCCGCACCCTGTCACGCCACGCGCTGACGTTGCTCGCAGGCCTCGCCGTGGTGACGGCCGAGCTCGCCGCGGCGCAGGTGGGCACCAGCACGATTCGCGGGGTGCTCAAGATCGGCAGCTCCGGCAAGGCGATCAGCGGCGCGCGCGTCTCCCTGATCGGCACCACCCTCGCCACCGAGACCAGCGAGCTCGGCGCGTTCGAGTTCCCGGACCTGGTGCCCGGACGCTACGTGGTGCGGGTCTCGGCGATCGGCTACGCCACGATCGCCGCTCCGGTGGACCTGAAGGTTCGGCAGACGATGGAGCTCGAGTTCATCACCGAGCCGGAGGCGGTGGTGCTGCCGGAGGTCGAAGTGACCGAGACGGCCACCCACGGCCCGGCGGACTGGAACCGGCGCCGCACCGAGGGCCGGGGCCGCTACATCACCCGACGCGACATCGAGCAGCGACGGCCGGCGACGGTGCCCGATATGATGCGGATGGTGCCGGGGGTCCGGGTCGAGTGTCGTACCCCGTCCGTCTGCCGGGTGCGGATGGCGCGGTCGTCGCGCTGCGACCCTGCGTTCTTCATGGACGGCATCCCGTCGGATCCCGCGATCGCCTATCTCACTCCGATCAACGAGGTGGAGGGCATCGAGGTCTATTCGGGTCCGGCCGAGACCCCGCCGGAGTTGGAGAGCTATCAGGCGCGGTGCGGCGTCGTCGTGATTTGGACCCGGACTCCGCCGCCGCGTCGGCTCAAGACCACCAAGCCTGTGGTGGACACGGTCCTCTCCCCGCCGATCGATACCGTGCGCCAGATCGGCGGAACGCCGGGATAGGCTCCGGTCTCGCTCTGGCGGACCCACCGAAAGCCACTAATTTGCCAAACCGGTGCGTTCCGCCGGGCGAGGTCCCTCGGTAGTCCAGCGTTGCGGTGGTGCGGTCCCTGTCCGATCGATACGGAGCCATGCAACTCTATACTAAGATCCTGATCGGTCTCATCGCCGGTGTCGTCGCGGGCGTCGTCGCCAACGCGTTCGGCATCGAGGTGCTGCAGAGCGTCTTCGCCGCCATCGAGCCCTTCGGCAAGGGCTGGATCCGGCTGATCACGATGATCGTGATCCCGCTGGTGGTGGCGAGCCTGCTGGTCGGCACGGCCTCGTTGGGCGACCTCCGCAAGGTCGGCCGGATCGGCGGCAAGACGCTGGTCTACTACATGATGACGACGGCGGTCGCCGTGGTCATCGGGTTGGTCGCGTCGCAGACGCTCCAGCCGGGCTCCCGCATCGACGCCGCCACCCGCGACAACCTGCAGCGGGAGTTTGCGAGCCAGGCCGGCGAGACGATGACCCTCGCGGCCCAGAAGCCGTCCGCCACCGAGACCATCCTCAACATGATTCCCAGCAACCCGATCCAGGCGGCGGCCAACATGGACCTGCTGCCCTTGATCGTGTTCACCATCATCTTCGGGGCGGCCATCAGCTCGATCCGGGAGGACCGTCGTAGTGTGGTGCTCCAGTTCTTCGAGGGGGTAAACGACGCCTCGATGCGGGTGATCGATTGGGTGATGAAGCTCGCGCCGTATGCCGTCTTCGCGCTGATCGCGGGCATCGTCTCGAAGTTCGGTCTCGACCTGCTCAAGAGCCTGCTGGTCTACTCGGCCGTGGTGGTCCTCGGGTTGCTGCTCCACCTCTCGATCACCTACGGGCTCGCGCTCCGCTTCCTGGCCCGGCTCAACCCGCTCGACTTCATCCGCCGGATCCGTCACGTCCCGCTGATTGCCTTCTCCACCTCCTCCTCGAACGCGACCCTGCCGGTCACGATCGACGCGGCCGAGAAGAAGCTGGGCGTCTCCAACTCGGTTGCGAGCTTCGTGCTGCCCTTGGGCGCCACCATCAACATGGATGGCACCGCGCTCTACCAGGCGGTCGCGGTGATGTTCATCGCGCAGATCTACGGCATTCCGATGGGCATCGCCGAGCAGGCGACCGTGGTGCTGACGGCGACCCTGGCGTCCGTCGGCACCGCCGGGGTGCCGAGCGCGGGGATCATCACGCTGATCATCGTGCTCCAGTCGGTCGGTCTCGGCGACCGGGTCGAGGCCGGGATCGCGCTGATTCTCGGCGTCGACCGGATCCTGGACATGATGCGGACCGCGGTGAACGTGACCGGCGACCTCACCGCCTCGGCGGTGATCGCCCGGAGCGAGGGGGAGTCGCTCATGCCGCCGGTCGGGCCGGAGCCGACACCGGCGAGCGCCTGACCGTCGGGGCCGCGGCCCCCGCCCGGGGGCTGGCGGCGGGTCGGGAGGGCGCTATTCTTGTGCGCCGCCACTCGTCCGAGGGCGGCCGGCCGATCGGCCCGGCAGTCGGATCCCACACCAGACCGCGCAGCCCCCGTGACCAGCGAACCCAGCCGCAGGGGCCTGCCCCTGCACAGCAAGATCCTGGTCGGCCTCCTGGTCGGGGCGGCCGCCGGCGTGCTCTCGAACGTGCTCTGGCGGGACGAGCCCGCCTTGAGCTGGGTGGTGCAGACGGTCACCCAGCCGATCGGCCAGATCTTCCACCGGATGCTGTTCATGGTGGTGGTCCCGCTGGTCTTCACCTCGGTGACCCTGGGCGTCGCCTCGCTCGGCGATCTCCGCCGGGTGGGTCGGGTCGGCGGCAAGACGCTGCT
>JBFXAS010000295.1:0-6131 GCA_050184075.1 Gemmatimonadales bacterium | reverse complement strand
CGACGTGGTGCGGGTGCGCGCCTGGGTCGGCCCGGCCAAGCCGGGATTCAGCGAGGTCGAGGTGGAAACGGTGTTCCGCCCGGTCGCGGTTCCCTCCCGCCCGGAGCGCGATCTGGAGACCCACGTGGGGATCTCCCACCCCGTCGGCCAGCGGGTCAGTCGGCTGCTGCAGCAGCTGATCGCGCTCTACGGGGAGCCCGACACGACCGCCGTGAAGCCGACCGACGCGCCTCCGCCGGTGGATCCGTCCGCGCTGCCGGTTCCCACAGACACGACGGCGAGACCCCCGGTCGATACGACCGCGAAGCCTCCAGTCGACACGACGGCAAAGCCCCCCGCGGCCCCGGCGGGCAAGCCTGTGGTCGACACCACCGCCAAGCCACCCGGCGATACCACTGCCGGCTCACCCGGCGATACCACTGCCGGCTCACCCGGCGATACCACTGCCGGCTCACCCGGCGATACCACTGCCGGCTCACCCGGCGATACCACCGCCGGCTTACCCGGCGATACCACCGCCGGCTTACCCGGCGACACCACCGCCAGGTTACCCGCCGACACGACCAGGGCCCGATGGCTCCGCCGCCGGGCTTCTTAGGCGTCTGGCGCGAGGATCCTCGGGCTCGCGCGGCCTACAGCGAAGGCGCCGGTATCTATCGGATCCTGCCGAGCGCGGTCGCGGTGCCGTCGACGACCCGCGATCTGATCTGGCTGGTGTCGTGGGCCCACACCTCGCGCACCCCGCTGGTGCCGCGCGGGGCGGGCAGCGGGATGCCGGGTCACAACGTCGGACCCGGAGTGATCCTCGACCTGACCGCGCTCGACGGGCGACCGCTCGAGGTCGATGCCGAGCGGCTCCTGGCGACCACCGGCGCGGCCGTCTCCCTCGGTGAGCTGGCGGAGGAGGCGAGGAAGCACGGGCTCCGGATGCCGGTCGATCCGTCGAGCGCGCGCTGGGCGACGGCAGGCGGAGTGGCGGCCACCAACGCCGCCGGCCCCCGCTCGGTCAAGTACGGCCCGGTGCGGCGCTGGATTCAGGCCCTCAAGTTGGTCACCGCGGACGGGGAGCTGGTCGAGCTCGAGCGCGACCGCGAGCCCGCCGACTCCACCCTGCTGCGCCGCTTCCGCGACGCGGCCGACTCCACCATGCGGCTCGCCCGCTGGCGAGTGGCGTCGAGCTTTCCCAAGGTGCGCAAGAACACCGCCGGCTACGCCCTCGACGCCTACCTCGCCTCCGGCGACCTCCTCGACCTGATCATCGGATCGGAAGGCACCCTCGCGCTGATCACCGAGGTCACCTGGCGTCTGGAGCCGATCCCGCCTGCCCGCGCCGCGGTGCGTGCCGCGGTGCGGGACGCGCGTCGGCTGAGCCACTGCGTGCCGGCGCTCCTCTCCCTCGCCCCGGCCCGGCTCGAGTTCCTCGACGCGAGCTTCCTGCGCTTCGTCGCCGACGAGATACCGGATCTGCCGCGGTCCGAAGAGCTGGCGGGGCGGGGCGCGCTGCTCCTGGCCGAGTTCGAAGGGTCCGATGAGGCCGAGCTCGAGGCCTTGGTCGAGCGGGCGGTCGGAATCCTCAAGGCCGAGAGCGTGGAGGTCGTGGTCGGCCGCGGTGAGCGGGAGCTGGAAGGCCTCTGGGCCGTCAGACGCTCCGCCAGCTCGAAGCTCGCCCGGCTCGGCCCGACCCGCCGCTCGCTCCAGGTGATCGAGGACGGCTGCGTCGGCGTGGACCGGCTGGGCGACTATCTCGCCGCCGTGCGGCGGAGCGCCGAGCGACTCGGCCTCGAGGTGGTCCTCTTCGGCCACGCGGGCGACGCCAACGTCCACGCCAACGTACTGGCCGACGTGTCCCGGCCCGACCTGGAGGACGCGCTGACCGAGCTCTACGACGAGGTCAGCCGGCTGCTGATCGGACAGGGCGGCACCCCAGCCGGCGAGCACGGCGACGGCCGGCTCCGCGCTCCCCTGCTCGAGCGGGTCTACGGGTGGGAGATGACCCAGCTCTTCCAACAGCTCAAGCGGACCTTCGATCCGGCGGGCGTGCTCAACCCCGGCGTCAAGCTGACCGAGCGGACCGGGTCGCCGATCTACTCGCTCAAGGTCGGTCCTCACGCCGTGCCGATCCCGGCCGACATCGAAGCCGGCCTCCGCTGGATCGAGCAGCAGCGCGGCTACGCGGCCGACCGCCTCGTCCTGGCGGACGATCCCTCATCGTGGTCCGCGCGCGAGTTAGATTGAGGCGATGCGTCAGTATCTCGACTTGCTCCGGCACGTACACGACCACGGGGTCGAGAAGGCCGATCGCACTGGCACCGGCACCAGAAGCGTCTTCGGCTATCAGATGCGCTTCGACCTCGCGCGGGGCTTTCCGCTTCTCACCACCAAGAAGCTCCACACCAAGTCGATCATTTACGAGCTGCTCTGGTTCCTTCGCGGCGACACCAACGTCGGCTTCCTGCAGGAGCACGGAGTCTCGATCTGGAACGACTGGGCCGGGCCGGACGGGGATCTCGGACCTATATATGGTCGGCAATGGCGGTCCTGGCCGGCCCGGGACGGCGGCACGGTCGACCAGATCGCCCAGGTCGTTCGGGAGATCGAGACCAATCCGGATTCCCGCCGGCTGGTGGTCACCGCGTGGAACCCGGCCGACCTGCCCCGCATGGCGCTGGCGCCCTGCCATGCCCTCTTCCAGTTCTACGCGGCACAAGGCCGGCTCTCCTGCCAGCTCTATCAGCGGAGCGCCGACGTCTTCCTCGGCGTCCCGTTCAACATCGCGAGCTACGCGCTGCTGACGTTGATGGTGGCCCAGGTGACCGGGCTCGAGCCGGGCGAGTTCGTCCACACCTTCGGCGACGCGCACCTCTACAGCAATCACCTCGAGCAGGCGCGACGCCAGCTGGAGCGGGAGCCCCGCCCGTTGCCCAAGCTGCTCCTCGACCCGGGCGTCCGGAGCATCGACGCCTTCCGGTTCGAGAGCTTTTCCCTGGTCGGGTACGACCCGCATCCGCACATCTCCGCGCCGGTGGCGGTGTGACCGAGCCACGCGATCGTCCGCTGGTCTCGTTGGTGGCGGCGATGGCCGAGAACCGGGTGATCGGGAAGGACGGCGGCCTTCCCTGGCGCCTGCCGGACGACCAGAAGCACTTCAAGCGGCTTACCGTCGACCACACCGTGATCATGGGTCGGAAGACCTACGACGAGCTCGGCCGGCCGCTCGCCAACCGCCGGAACGTCGTCATCAGCCGCAATCCGAGCTTTCGTCCACCGGGCGTGACGGTCGTGCCCAGCCTCGCCGAGGCGCTGGCCCTTGGCGCCACGGAGCGCGAGGTGTTCGTGATCGGCGGCGCGGAGATCTACCGCATGGCGTTGCCGCAGGCCGATCGGCTCTACCTCACCATCGTGCACGCCACGGTCGACGGCGACACCTTCTTCCCGCCGTTCGACGAGTCGGACTGGATGATGGTGGAAGAGGAAGAGCGTCATCCGGTCGACGATCGCCACGCATTTCCCTTCTCGATTCGCGTCTATCGACGAATTCGATCGGGTCGCTGACCTCATCGAATCGCCGACGCGACCGGCGGCGCTGCCGTCGGTCTTGCACTTTGCCAGGATTGGCCGAGCAGGGCTGCGAGCGTCGCCGCGAGCTGCGATTGCGTCGCGCGAGCGCCCGCGATCACGCCGAGAGCGGGTGTTCGCGGCCCCATCACCGCGAGCCAGATCCGCTCGGCGGCCGGCACGTCGCGGCCGTGATCGGTCCAGTCGGCTCCGCCGCCCCGCCCGTGATCGGTGGAGACGATGAGCGAGGTCCGACCGCGGTAGGACGGGCTGTGCTCGACGGCGCGCCAGAGCCGCTCCAGGAATCGATCCGCGCGATGGGCGGCGTCGAGGTAGAGATCGTAGCGGCGGTCGTGGGCCCACTCGTCGGTCTCGCCCAGCAGCACCACCAGGACCCCGGGGTCGGCGGTCTGGAGCCGATGGAACGCGCCCGCCATCGCCGGCGCGTCGAGGGCCGACGACGCCCAGAGGGTGGGGAGATCGTGGGTCATCCGGTTGACCGCCCGGGCGCTCGAGTCGGCCGCCTCCGGGACCGGTTCTCCGAGGGAAAACACCGGGAGACCGCTGCGCTGCACGTTGAAGATGTAGGGGAAGACGTCCCACGATCCGTAGACGGCGACCCGTCCCGAGTACGCCGGCATTCGGGCCAGCCACTCCACCACGGTCAGGTTCGGGTTGGGCACCTTGTCGTTGCTGTCGATCCCCGGGTCGGCCTCCCCGACGAAGAGCTCGTTGTAGCCGGGATAGGAGAAGCGGAGCCCGTTGGTGACCCGGACCTCGCTTTGGCGATCGGGGTCGCCGAGCACCTGTCCCTGCCGGGCGAGCTCGGTCCAGAAGAAGGGCATCAGGGCCTCGCGTCGCTCCGCTTCGGTCCGCCGCCAGAACCGGCGCGCGACGAATCCGGTGTCGTGCACCCCGCCCGCGCGACCGAACAAGAGCGTCGAGTCGGCTCCGCCGAAGACCTCCTGCCATCGCATGCCGTCGAGAGTGACCACTATCACCCGCGCGTCGCTCGACTGCGCCGCGCTCGATCCAACGAGCGTAAAGACGCTCATCGCCACTGCGATCGATCCGAAGACGCGGCCGCTCGACCGCGAAGTCTGGCGTTTTGCAGTCATCCCGATGTCCTTGCTGATGGTGATGATGTGGAATTGGCCCACGATTTGATTGCAAAATCTATTGTGCGGTGATGTGGTCTTTCTTAGCTTTGTGTTCCAAGTGGTACGAGGTGTGATTTCGCCGCACGCGTGCGAGACCGACTGACCTCATCAAGGAGATCACTTGGCGGTCCGAATTGGGTTTGCTTTCAACCTCAAGCCGGATCTCTCCCCATCTGCCGACGGCGCGAAGCAGGCGCCAGAGTCCGAGGCTCCCCCTCAAGGCAAATACGCCGGCCGTGGTCTGCGGGGCGACCTGCCCCAGCCAGACCTCTACGCCGAGTGGGATGAGGCGGAGACCGTCGACGCGGTCGAGAAGGCGCTCTCCAAGGTCGGGAAGGTGATCCGACTCGAGGCGACGGCCGACTTCCCGGCCAAGCTGATGGAAGCGAAGCCGGACTTTGTCTTCAATATCGCGGAAGGTCTCTACGGCGTGAATCGCGAGGGGCACGTCCCGGCGATCTGTGAGTTCCTGGGTGTTCCCTGCCACGCGTCCGACCCGCTCACCTTGAGCCTCTCCCTCCACAAGGGACGGTCCAAGGAGGTCTTCGCCTATCACGGGGTGCCGACCGCGCCGTTCATCATCGCCAATAGCCGGTCCGACGCTCGGAACGTCAATCTGCCCTTCCCGCTCTTCGCCAAGCCGGCCCTCGAGGGGTCGAGCAAGGGGATCACGGCCCGGAGCTTCTGCGCCAACCGCGCCAAGCTGGTCTCCGTGGTGGGTGACCTGCTCGACGTCTATCAGGAGCCGGTCCTGATCGAGACCTACCTGCCCGGGCAGGAGTTCACCGTCGCGATCCTCGGCAACGGCAAGGAGGCTCGGCCGCTCCCGATCGTGTCGATGAACTTCGACGAGCTGCCCCACGGCGCCCCGCCGATCTACGGCTACGAGGCCAAGTGGCTCTGGGATACCCCGGACCGACCCCTCAACATGTTCCAG
The DNA here is from genome assembly GCA_050184075.1 of Gemmatimonadales bacterium. Taxonomy (GTDB): domain Bacteria; phylum Gemmatimonadota; class Gemmatimonadetes; order Gemmatimonadales; family GWC2-71-9; genus SHZU01. The sequence continues at coordinate 479 of JBFXAS010000295.1, read as the reverse complement.
TGCCCGGCCCGGATACCCAAGGACCTGGCTCGGCGGATTCGTGCCGCCGCGCTCTCGGCCTACCGGGTGCTCGGCTGCCGCGACTGGGGTCGGGTCGACGTCCGCTGCGACGCCGCGGGCGAGCCCATGGTGGTCGAGGTGAACCCGCTGCCGGGCATCCTCCCGAACCCGTCGGACAACTCCTGCTTCCCGAAGGCGGCCCGCGCCGCCGGGATGTCCTACGACGCGCTGATCCAGACCGTGGCGGACATCGCCTGGCGGCGGATCAGCGGCCAGTCGCTTCGGGAGAGGGCGGCCGCGTGAGGATCGGGATCGTCTACGACGCGGGCGGCGGCGACTGGGACCCGAAAGACGTCGCGGCCGTCCTCGAAAACGCCGCGAGCGTTCGGGGCGCCCTCCGTCGCGCCGGGCACGAGACCACGATGATCCCGGTGGAGCTCGGCGACGTCCGCTGGCTCCAGCGGGTCCAGAAGGTCGAC
>JBFXAS010000294.1:0-6168 GCA_050184075.1 Gemmatimonadales bacterium | reverse complement strand
TCAAGGGCTCGGTCCGCCGGATCGATACCCCGCTCGGTACCCTCTACGTCACCATCACAGAAGACGACCGGGCCCAGCCGTTCGAGGTCTTCATGAGCCTCGGCAAGGCGGGCGGCGCGTTGATGGCCGACGTCGAAGCCCTCGGCCGCCTGATCTCGCTCGGGCTCCGCTCCGGGATCCCGATCAAGGAGATCCATCGCCAGCTCCGCGGCATCAGCTCGGATCGGGCCATCGGTCTCGGCCCTTCCAAGGTGCTCTCGGTGCCGGACGCCGTCGGCATCGCGCTCGAGCGCTGGATGCTCGAGAAGCAGGGTGTCCAGCAGGAGCTCCTGCCCAGCTCCGAGAAGAGCGGCTCGGCCATGGAGCCCGTCACCCAGACCGTCACCTCCGGCAACGAGCAGATGATGCTGGGCGGGATGCCCGAGACGCTCGCCGGCTCCTGCCCCGACTGCGGATCGCAGCTCGAGTTCGCCGAGGGGTGCGTCAAGTGTCACGTTTGCGGCTACTCGGAGTGCGGCTGATCGTCTGAACGCCCCCTCCGGCTGGCCGAGACGCCCGCGGACTCGACATCCGCGGGCGTCATCGCGTCCACTCCCATCAGACACCCCACGAGGCAGCGTTGGTCTGGCTTCCGGCCCGAATCCACTCGCACCGGCGCGGCCGGGCCTGGTCGGTTTCCGGTCAGCTATCTGCTGCGATATCAATGACTTGCGCTCAATGAAGTGCAAGTTGTTGCCGCTGGCTCGGTTCGTGCAAACCCGGTTGGCACCATGCGTATCGCCGGCGTCGACCGAGCGCCAGGGCGGAGCCCTCCGTGTCTGGCGCCCTGACCAAGACCGAGACCGCCTCGGAGGTCCCCGAGGTCGTTGCCGCGTTCCTGACGCAGCTGGGCATCGCCTTGCACAAGAGCCGGGCCTATCCGGCCGGCCATCCGATGCGCGAGGACTCCGTCCGACGGGCCTCGGCGGCGCTCTCCGACGCGTTGCAGGGAGCGGCCAGCCTCCGCGTGGGAGTCGGCCGCCGGCAGCTGATGGTGAACGGTGCGTCGACCCCGACCGACCATTATGTCCTCCGCGACTTCGCCTCCCGGCTCAATCGCCGGCACCTCGGTGCCATGGTCTTCCACGCCAATGCGGTCGAGTCCGACTTTGCCCGCGTGATCGCGGAGCTCACCCGCGACGAGTCCGAGCCGCCGTTGGCGGCCGATGGCGGCGCGATCGAGCTGATTCCCGTGTCCTTCAACGCGCTGTCCCTCGATACCCGAGAGCGGGGCGGGCTCGCCGACGCCGTCGACGGGCTCTGGCGCGAGCTGGCGTCGCGGGCGCTCACCGGCCCGGGCAACGGGACCGCCGAGGGACGGGCCCAGTCGCAGGGTCCGGAGTCGACTCTGCTGCGCGGCCCGGACGAGCTGGCCCGGGCGCTGATCGAGCGCCTGGGCCGGCCCGAGACCCGCTCGGCGGTCGCGGGCACCCTGGAGTCGATCGCCCGGACCACCGCGCAGCTCGACGGGCGGGAGCGTGCCCAGCTCGAAGTCCGTCTCCGGCACCTGCTCGCGGCCCTGCCGCCCGAGTCGTTGAGCGCGCTCCTGGAGCTCGATCTCGCGGATCCCGGTCAGCTCGACCGTCTGGTGCCCGCGATGGACTGGCTTCCGGTGTCGGCGGCGCTCGACCTGGTGGAGGCGGCCGCCAAGGCCCAGAAGGAGGACATCTCCACCTCGCTGCTCAGGATGATCCGCAAGCTCGCGGGCAACGTCACCGCGACGCCGGACGAGCCGACCGGCGAGCACGATCTCCGGGCGGTGCTCAAAGGGCTCCTCGAGTCGTGGACGCTGACCTCGCCCAATCCCTGGCATCACACCCGGGTGCTCGACTTCCTGGCCGCCCGCGACGTGTCGACCTCCCGGGCCGAAGCCACGGCCAGCGAGGGCCTCCGGCTGGTCCAGATGGCGATCGAGACCGAGACCTTCGGCGACCAGGTCGTCGAGGCCGTCGAGCTCGCTGTCGACGCGGACGACGTTGCGCCGCTGGTCCGAGCCCTCGAAGCGACGCCGCCGGATCACCGGGTCGCGCCGCGGATCTGGGCCGTGCTCGGCGGTTCGAGTGTGCTCCGCCGTGTGCTGGCCGAGTGCCGGCTCGAGGCGTCGGTGATCGCGGCGATCCTCGCGCGGGTTCCCGACGACGGGTTCCAGATGCTGTTCGATCTGGTGCTGATCGTGGACAACCGAGACATCCGCCGCCTGCTGCTCGAGCGGATCGCGCGGATGGGCGCGACGGGGGCGGCGCTCCTGACCGAGGCGCTGGGCGGACTCTCCGACCAGCTGCTCCGGCGGGTGCTCGGCCATCTCGCCGAGCTTCCGAACCTGCCCCAGGGCATGGACGTGCGGTGTCACCTCGGCTCGGCCGACCCCCTGGTCCGGATCGCGGTCTACAAGCTGGTGCTGCGCGAGCCCGAGTGGGTCGAGGAGGCGATCCAATCGGGCCTCACCGATCCCGACGAGCGGGTCGTCAGGCTGGCGGTAGAGGCGAGCCTGCACGGCTTCCCGCGCTCCTGTCTCTCGCGCCTGATGCTCCTGCTCAACTCGCCCACCCGGTCGCCGGAGCTCAAGGCGCGGGCGGTGCCGATCCTGGGCCAGCTGGACATGCCGAGCGTGCGGCAGTGGCTCACCGACCGGATGCTGGTGCGTCGGGGCTGGTTCCGGCGGCTCCGGCTCGCGCCCAAGTCGCCGATCGTCCTCGAGAAGCTCCGGGTCCTGGCGGGTCGGTGGGGCGAGCATCCGGACGCCCAGCGGATCCTGAAGCGGGCCCTGGCCTCGAGTGACGAAGACCTTCGAGCCGCCGCCGGCGGGCGGGAGGCCGCGTGAGCAGCGAGGCCAACTTCCTGGTGTCGCTCGGGCAGGCGCTCGCGACGATGTCCCTCTACGACGAGGGGCACCCGGCGCGGGAGCGCGCGTTCGACGCGAGCTTCGAGCAGCTGCTCGCGCTCACCGCGGATCAGCCCTGCGTGCAGTACTCCTTCCTCGGTGGCGAAACCATCGTCGGGAACCGCACCGTCACCGAGCTGGGCTCCTGGGACTGGGCCACCAAGCTCACCGACGCGAGCATCCAGCGGATCGAGGTCGACGCCGACGTGAGCCGGGAGGCGTTCGTCCGCTTCGTCGACGACATGTACCGTCGGGTGGCCGGCCGCGGACAGGATACCTCGGACGTCCGCCAGTTGGTTCGGGCGCCGATTCGCTTCGGGCTCGTCAAGGTCGAGGGCGGTGCGGGCGACGCGGCCGGCCGCGGGGGCAGGAAGGGGCGTCGGGGCGGTGGTCTTCGCGGCTACACGATGGCCGAGGAGGTTGCCGCCGTCGAGTGGATTCACCGGGAGATCCAGCATGGGGTCCAGATCCCGATGCTGGAGGTGGAGACCGTGGTCCGCTCCCTCGCCGGCGCGATGTGGGCCGGCGAGCGGATGTTCATCCCGCTCCTGATGCTCAAGGATTACGACCAGTACACCACCACCCACGCCTGCAACGTCGCCGTGCTGGCGATGGGGCTGGCCGAGCGGCTCGGCCTCGGGCCCGACGAAGTGCGGAGCTTCGGGGTGGCCGGCCTCCTCCACGACATCGGCAAGGTCAAGATTCCCCACGAGCTGCTGGTCAAGCCGGGACGCTATACGGACGACGAGCGGAGGGTGGTCCAGCGCCATCCGGTGGACGGGGCCAGGATCATCCTGGAGCGGGAGCGAGGGCTTGGGCTCGCGGCCGTGGTCGCCTACGAGCACCACATCTTCCTGAACGGCGAAGGCTACCCCTCGCTCAGCTATCCCCGTGCCTGCCACTACGCGAGCCGGATCGTTCACGTCTGCGACATCTACGACGCCCTCTGCACCGACCGGCCCTATCGCGCGGCCTGGGAGCCGGAGCAAGCGCTCGCCTACCTCGAAGAGCAGGCCGGCCGCGAGCTCGACCCGGACGTGGTCCGCGCCTTTTCGGGAATGGTGGCCGAGGCTCAACTCGAGCGGTTCGAGCTGGCGAAGGGGCAGCCGGAGGTGGCGGGCCTGGCCGAGCTTCCCTCGGCCAAACCCGCGCCGGAGGGCTCCTCCGCCGCGCCCTCTTGAGAAACCGGGCCGATGGAGCGACCCTAGTACCCTTGCGCTCGTGACCACCATCGAAACCCGAGGTTTGTTCATGGCCGACGAAAAGCTGGCCCCTATCGCCCCCACCCGCGTGGCCCAAGAGCTCAAGGCGCTGAGCGACGGTCGCCAGTCCGGGAAGTTCGACAAGGACGAATACGAGCACCGCTTCTCGCGGATGATCTCCGAGCTCCGCGATCGCCGGATCGATGGCACCCGGGCCGAGATCATGGCCGCCCTGAGTCCGCTCAAGATCGACGGGACGATCTCCGACGACGATTGGAAACGGCTGGTCACCCAGCTCGGCCTGGCCTGAGCGGCTTCCGGGCTCGTCCGGGCCCGCGCCAAGGGGAGAGCCTGGCACCGCCTTGCTCTCCCCTCGGCTTTCCCACTTCCTTTCCAGGATGACCGCGTTCCGTCCCCGCCGCGCCACCCCGACGGTCGTCGTCGGCGGCGTCCCGATCGGGAGCTGCCACCCCGTCGTGGTCCAGTCGATGACCAATACCGACACGGCCGACGTCGCCGCCACCGTGCGCCAGGCGGCCGCGCTGGCCCGCGCGGGCAGCGAGCTGGTGCGGGTGACGGTCAACACGGAGGAGGCGGCCCGGGCCGTCCCCGCGATCGTCGAGGGTCTGGAGCGGATCGGCCAGCCCGTGCCGATCGTGGGCGACTTCCACTACAACGGGCACCAGCTCCTCGCCCGGGTGCCGGAGTGCGCCGCCGCGTTGGCGAAGTATCGGATCAATCCCGGCAACGTCGGTGGCAAGCGCCGCGACGAGAACTTCGCCGCGATCGTCGAGATCGCGCTCCGGCACGACAGGCCGGTTCGGATCGGCGTCAACTGGGGCTCGCTCGACCAGCAGGTGTTGACCGAGCTGATGGACGCGAACGCCGCTCGACCGAGCCCCGTGGGCGCTCGCGAGGTGACGCTTGCCGCGATGGTCGAGAGCGCGATCCGCTCGGCCGCGCTGGCCGAAGAGATCGGGCTGCCCCACGACCGGATCGTGCTCTCGGCCAAGGTGTCGGAGGTGGACGATCTGGTCGCGGTCTACCGGCTGCTCGCGCCCCGGTCCGATCATCCGCTCCACCTCGGCCTGACCGAGGCCGGGCTCGGGATGAAGGGCATCGTGGCCAGCACCGCGGGGCTCGCGATCCTCCTGGCCGAGGGCATCGGCGACACCATCCGGGTCTCCCTCACGCCCTCGCCGGGCGGGGATCGTACGGAGGAGGTGCGGGTCGCGCGGCAGGTGCTCCAGTCGCTCGGGCTCCGGCGGTTCGTGCCACAGGTGACGGCGTGTCCGGGCTGCGGCCGCACCACCAGCACGTTCTTCCAGGAGATGGCCGAGACGATCGAGGGCCACCTCCGGGAGCGGATGGAGGTTTGGCGGACCACCCGGCCGGGTGTCGCCGAGCTCAAGGTTGCGGTGATGGGGTGCGTGGTGAACGGCCCGGGAGAGTCGAAGCACGCGCACCTGGGGATCTCCCTCCCGGGCACCTTCGAGGAGCCGAAGGCTCCCGTCTACGTGGACGGGCGCCTGCTCAAGACCCTGAAGGGCGACGGGCTGGTCGGCGAGTTCCTGGAGATCCTCGAGGAGTACGTGGCGGCGAGGTATCCCGAGTCCGACCAGCCGGTGCTGGCCCTGCCCGAGGGCTGAGCCGATCGACACCTCGATCCTGGAGCGGCCGCTCGCCGCGATTCCGCTGCTCTTCGGGGCCGGGGTCCTCACCAGCCTGACCCCCTGCATCTATCCGATGATCCCGATCACCGCCGGGATCCTCGGCGGGGCGGGAGCGATCGGTCGCTCGCGAGGGCGGACCATCCTGCTCTCGCTCAGCTATGCGGTGGGGCTGGCGCTGGTCTACGCGGCCCTCGGGCTGGTGGCGGGTCTCACCGGGTCGATCTTCGGTACGATCAGCTCCAATCCGTGGGCCTACTTCGCGATGGGGACCCTGCTCCTGGTGGCCGCCCTCGCGATGCTCGACGTGATTCCGGTGACCGTGCCGCGCCGGCTGCTCGCCTGGGCTTCGCGCCAGGGCGGATCGGGCGGGGGG
>JBFXAS010000293.1:0-6198 GCA_050184075.1 Gemmatimonadales bacterium | reverse complement strand
GGGCCAGGGCTCGGTCCGAGGCAGCGCGTCGTCTTCACTTGGCGGTGGCTGGTCCGGGGCGATCGCCGGATCCTGGGGCCCGATCCGGGGGCCCCACGCGTCGACCTTGAGCGACACGCTGCCCTCCGGATCGAAGAACGGGAGGATCACCACGCCGTCCGCGGTGGTGCGCCCGCGAACCACCGGAGAGCCGGGAATGCCGCCGATGACGGCGGCAAATCGGACGTTGGCCATCGGGATCTGCCGGTTCCGCTCGGGCGGCTTGGTGTCGTCACGCGTGCCGCTGAGCGGGGCGACGAAGTGGCCGATGGTGGGAACGTCGACCAGCAGGCGGAGCACCCAGAGCTTGAGGTCGCGCTCGCACGGCGAGTGCAGCGCGATGCCGTGGTAGAACCGGCAGCCGAAGGTGGTCTCCTCGCGTGCCAGGTCCCGCGCCAGCTCGGGATCGTCGGGCGTCAGCAGCGCCTTGGTCAACGGTACCGCTTTGCCGAACTCCCGCCGGTGCTGGTTGAAATGGGTGGCGCGCCGCTTCTCGCCATCCGACCAGAACCGGGCCCGGCACCCGCTCACTCGGGCGTCGCTCTCCGCCGCCGTCGGGCAGGGCCACCGCTTGGGATCGATGGTGGTCCCGGGCGGGAAGAGATAGGCGATCACCCGCCGGTTGGGCTCGTTGGCCGCGTCCCGGACCGCCTTGCCGACCTCGGCGGCCTTCTTCAGCTCGGTCTCTTCGTCGCGGGTGAGCAGCTGCTGCGGGTTGAAGCTGCTGCAGCCTTGCAGGACCCCGCGGTGGCTCTTGAAGTCGCCGAGAAAGCGCTCCGGCGGGAGCGGAAAGAGCGTGGTGCCGGGCGGGTTCGGGCAGATCGTCTCCATGTAGCGCCTGAAGAGGATCTTGCGGGTGGCGGTGTCGCTCCGTCCGACGGGCGGCGAGACCGGCTGGCGGTCGGGCGCGGTCGGGAGCCCGAGGCGGACGTCTTCGAGAGCCGACCGGGTCTGGGGGTCGAGCTTGCCGTCGAAGTTGCCAGGCTCGAAGCCGAGGTGGTCGAGCATCCGCTGCAGCGTATTCAGCTTCCAGTCGTCCCCGGGCGATCCCTCCTGAACCCGAAAGAGCCGCTCCCAGAGGTCTTCCTGTCGGACCAGGATCGCGAAGATGGCGCGGGCCCGGCGCTCGCTCAGGAACTTGTTGTAGAGATCCTTGCCCACCGGGTCGGCATGGCCGAAAATCGAGATCGGCGACCGGGGGAACTCGAGCAGCTTGGCGGCGAACGCCTGGAACGCCTCGCGGAGCAGCTCCAGCGGGCGGCCGGGCTCGGGGACGGGCGCCGAGGAGTCGAACTGGAAATGGCGGTCGGGCAGGTTGGCACAGGCAACCGGCGAGAGCGGCTGGCGGATCAGATTGAAGGCGTTCGGCTCGTCCGCGCTGGTCGGGGCGACGGGCGCCGGGAACAGCGGCCGGGGCGGATGGTTCGCGAAGATGCCGGCCTCGGATTCGGTGATCAGGCCGGGGATGTTGACCGGCCCGGTCACAAGGTCGCCGCCTGGCCCGGCAAGAGATCACCGTGGACCGTGCCCAGCGCGATCAAGGTCTCCCGATCGACCGTCCCGTCCCGCTCGAGACCGAGCCGCCGCATCCGCGGAAACGCCTTCCGGTGATCGGTCTGGAACTCCTCGACCGCCCAGCGGAACTGCTCGATGCTGTCCGGACGAAAGCCGGCGAAGTAGCCCAGGTTGTTGAGCCGCGCCTGCTGGCCCTTTCGGGTCTTGAGCGGCGCGAGCTGACCGACCAGAAAGAGCAGCTGCTCGGCGACCTCGTTCGGACCGGACCCCGCCTTGAGGCTGAGCTCCACCTCGACGAACGGGTTGAGGCTCCGGAGCGTCTGTTTGCCGGTCGCGTCGGTGCGTCCGTCTTTCGGGGGCGTCTTCTGCGGCGTGCCGGTGGCGTCCACCGTCGCCACCACGGTGTTGTCTCGCGAGGCCCGCGGCGCGAAGCCGGCGGTCTCCAGCTTGAGATTGAGGATCGATTGCTCGGCCCGCACCACGAACTGGTTGAAGACCTGGCCCTGCCCGGTGGCGTTGAACGGCGTCCGGTCGGGAATGGTCAGCACGTCGCCGACGTCGAGCACGTTGGGGTTGAAGCGCTCGCGCTTGAGCTCGGCGTTCGCGGGATCGTCCCAGATGACCCGGAAGCTCCGGAAGCGCTCCGCGTGGGCAATCCTGAGCAAGTGATCGCCGAGCGTCACGGTGCGAGTTGTGGGCATGGAGTCGGGAGGCGCCTGTCGAGCGACCGGATGAATCTAGTGATCGGCCCGCGTGGCGGATAGCGGGCCGGAAGCTCTCCTCGGTCCTGCGGCGAAGTCGAGGTCGACGACCGCTCGGTTGGCCGACACCGCCCCTGGCTTCACGTCATTCCGCGCCAGCCTTGCCGCTCAGGAAGCTCACCGAGGTGCCGTCGGGCAGCTCGATGGTCAGGCGGGTGCCCCCGGCGGCGGGCTCGAACTGGTAGCGGGTGGCACCCAGCCCGAACCGCCGGCCGCCGAGCGGGACCAGGGCCTCGGGTAGCGCGCCCCGGCGCCGAGCGTAGTAGACCACCCCGTCCCGCAGCGAGACGACCCTGCCTTCATAGTCCCCGGCCAGGCCGTCGAGCGGCCCCGGGGTGACGGCGGTGCGACGGGCGCGCACCGTCTCCGCCAGGCGCTCCAGGACGGAAACCTTGCTCCCGCTCGCGCTCGCGGCAAGCGCCACCAACGCCGCCTCGTGGGCGGCGTCGAGCGCGTCGGCGGGATCGACGTCCAGGTCCGGAATCACCCCGGTGCCTTCCCACTCTTTCCCACTCCGGGCGTCCATCACCCTGGTGATCGAGACGCTGATCGCGAAGCCGCGGCTCAAGGGCACCCCGGTCACCATGTGCCCGGCGCCCGCGGTGCGCGACCCCACGATCCTCGCCCGCCCGAGATTCTTCAGCACGAAGCTGAACTCCTCGGCGGCCGACCCCGTCCCCTGGCTGGTCAGGAGGTACAGCGGCACGTCGGGCCGGCGCGGCCCCGGCACCTCGGCAAAGCTCTCCCGCACGACCGGCTCGCCCTCGCGGCGCTTGACCCGAATGGTCGGCACCGGATCGGAGCCGAGGAAATGGCTGAAGACCAGGTGGCTCATCTCGCCGCTGCCGCCGCCGTTGCGGCGCACGTCGATGATCAGCGCCTCGGTCCGCGAGAGGAAGCGGAGCGCGTCGACCACCGCGTCCCGGTAGCCCGGGGCGCCCATGAAGCCGGTGATCTCGAGATAGCCGACGTTGCCGTCGAGGATCTCGGCCCGGCCCATGCCGAAGTTCCGTTCGGAGGGGTCGCCCCGGCCGAGCGGCGAGGGGCCAGACGGTTCGGGGCTGTATCGGAGCCCCAGGTGGAGATCGCCGTTGACGCTCCGGAGGTCGCGGGTGACCTGGTCGGCGAACTGGGCCGGGTTCTCGAGGCGGTCGTAGGCGCCGCTCGCCAGCCGCTTGCGAATCGCGGCGGCGATCAGCTGCCCGGTGTCGGCCTCGATATAGGTCCGCTCGAGGGCGCCGGCGGCCTGGTCGATCAGCTCCGCCCGGATCGCGCGGTCGAGCGCGAGGGGCTGGCGCTGCGCGCGCGCCGGCCCGGCGCCGGCCAGCGAGATCGTGGCGAGCGCGGCGAGAAGCTGGCGTGGGTTGGTCATGTGAGACGGACGAGCCGGCCGGGCCGGCGGTTTCGTCCCGGGGCGCCGCGCCCCGTCCTGGAAGCCCGGCGCCCCCCGCCACCTCCAGAGAGGCAGCGGGGGCCCTGGATGTACCGGAGCCCGTGCTCCTACGGCTGCTGAGTGACTACCACCCCGCTGTTGGCGTCGATCGGCCCGCCCGCGTTGCCGTTCAGGATCGTCTTGATCACGTCGAGCAGCCCGGCCCCCGGCGACTGCTGCTCGGCCGCGACGCCGGCTTCGCCGTTGTCGGAGGAGTTCGAGTGCTTGAGGGTGGCGATCAGCTCGCCGGCGCCGTTCTCGTCGAACTTGATCCCGTCCTCGGCGTTCCGAAGCGCGATCGCCCGCTCCACCGTCGCCCGGAGGTCGCCGGCGGCATCCTCGCGAACCTCGATCCCACCGATCTGGTTGTCGTTGGTCTCCGAGCCCTTCACGGTGGCGACGACGCCGCCGTCGCCCCGCTCGCGGATCTTGAGCCCGGCGTCCCCGCCGGGGCCGTTGCCGTTGGCCTTGACTGCGATCAGGGTGGCGATCAGATCGCCGCCGCCCTGGAAGTCGTCGTCCTCCTCGAAGTCGATCCCTTCCTCCAGGTTCCGACTGGCCTCCACGAGCGTCATCTCGACCTGCAAGTTGCCCTCGTGGTTCTCGTTGAAGTCGAAGCCTTCCTCGAAGTTGTCGTTGGCCGAGCTGAGAACCACCTTGGCGATGAGATCGCCCTCGTTCGACTCGTCCACGTCGAAGCCATCGTCGAGATCGGCCAGGGTCTGATCGAAGCTGCCGTTCCGGGTCACCTGGCTGGCGCTCACGAAAAAGCGGACGTCGCCTTGGCCGCGCTCGTCGAACTCGATCCCGTCCGCGCCGTTGTGGTCGGCCTTGACCAGACTCAGCTGGGCCAGCAGGTGGCCGTCGCCACCTTCGTTGATCCGGAGCCCGTCTCGATCGAGCGCGCCGAATCCGTTGTCGGCGAAGCGGCAGCCCACCACGGTCACGTCGACCGACGCGGCCGAGCCGGCCGGATTGTCGGTGTCCTCGGGATCGAGCTGATCGTTGATCAGCACGCCGTGGCCCAGGTTGCCGACGATCTCGCAGTTGATCAGTGAGACCTTCTGGGTCCCCGTCGCGCTGGCCGGCACCTGCACGACGAGCCCCTCCTGCGGAGCATTCCGGACGTTGAGCCCCACCACGGTCAGGTCGCCGCCCCCGTTCGCGAGGAACGTTGCGGGATCGGTGGCGCCCAGCCCGCTGCCGTCGAGGGTGGCCCCGTTGGCCCGGATGTCGAGCGCTTGCTCGCCGGTATAGACCACCGGCGACGCCAGCGCGATCGAGCCGACGCCACGCACGAAGTCGATCCGCCCGACGGAGCGGCTCGCGTTCGCGCGCTGCACGGCCGCGCGGAACGAGCCCGCGCCGCCGTCGTTGTTGTTGGTGACCCAGATGGCGTTGGCCGAGCCGAACCGGAGCTCCGGCTCCGCCGGGGCCAGGGGACCACTGTCCTCCGAACCGGAGCAGGCGGCCAGACCGGTCACGGCCGCGAGCATCCACAGCGAGAGTCGCTTCACGAGACGTTCTCCTCTGAAGAGTTGGGCGAGCGGGAATCCGAGTCAGTCTACCGGCGTCGTGCCGCGATCCAGTCACGGCGCCGTAACGTCGGGACCACGAGCCCCGGTTCGGAGAGGAGCGTCCTGTCGTTCGGAGGAAGAGTCGAGCAGAGTGTTGCGTCGCCGCCTCGTCCCGGGCGAGGTCAGCGAACGATTGCCCGGAGCACCACGGCCGCGATGTTGTCGGTGCCGCCATCCGCGAGCGCGTCATCGATCAGCGCGCGGCAGGCCTGCTCGGAGGAGGTGAGCGCGCCGAGCCGCTCGGCGATTCCGGCGTCGCTGACGTGCTTGGTGAGCCCGTCGGTGCAGAGGAGGTAGACGTCGCCGGCCTGCATCTCGCTCATCGACACCACCGGGGTCGAGCTCCGCCCGCCAAGGCTGCTCGAGAGCACGCTGGCGAAGCGACTTCGCGGCGCGTCGTCCGCCCGGAGAATCCCGCTGTCCACGAGGTCCTGCGCCATCGTCTGGTCACGGGTCAACCGTTCGACCCGGCCGCCGCGGTGGCGGTAGCAGCGGCTGTCCCCCACCTGCAGCACGTACAACGTGGGCCAGACGGCCACCACCACGGTGAGCGTGGTCGCGGCCCCGCGATCGTCATCGTCGCGTGCGGCCCGGGCCTGCACGGCCGCGTGCCCGAGGTGGGCGGCACGCCTGAGCTGCTCGAGGAACTCGTCCCGGTTCCTGGCGTTGGCGGTGTAATACGTGTCCGTCGCGTGGGTGACGTACCCGGCCAGCGCCTCGATCGCCGCGCGGCTCGCCACCTCCCCACCCGACCGGCCGCCTACCCCATCGGCAACCGCGGCCACCGAGGCCAGCCGCTGGCTCGGCAGCTCGAGCAGCTCGCGATTCGGCAGGCTGCTGCCGCCGACGCGCATCGTCTTGTGCAGGGTGCAGT
>JBFXAS010000292.1:0-6202 GCA_050184075.1 Gemmatimonadales bacterium | reverse complement strand
CCCCCGGATCCCGCGCGAGCTGGTCGAGCGGCTCGGGCTTCCGGACCCCGCCGCCGGCTCGCGGCCGGCGGGCGCCACGGCGTTGGCTCCGGTCCGGATCGGGCTCTGGGACCAGTTTGGCGGCTCGATGCCCTCGGGCTGGCTCCGCTGGATGTTCGAGCAGTACGAGTTCCCGTTCGAGCTGGTCTACGCTCCGGCGCTCGATCAGGGCAACCTGAGCCAGCGGTTCGACGTGCTGGTCTTCGTCGGCGGCGCCATTCCGGCACCGGCGCGGGGCAACGAGGTCTCGCGGCGCCAGGGAGCGGGCCAGGACGTGCCGGACGACCTGCCGGCCGAGTACCGGGCCCAAATCGGGCGGGTCTCCGCCGAGCGGACCATCCCGGCCCTCAAGGGCTTCCTCGAAGCGGGCGGGCGGATCGTCACCATCGGCAGCTCGACGGCGCTGGCCGAGCACCTCGGCCTCCCGATCGCCAACCACCTGGTCGAGCGCCATCCGGACGGCTCGATCACCGAGCTGCCCAGCGACAAGTACTACGTTCCCGGCTCGCTGCTCGAGGTGGCGGTCGATCCCACGGCCACCTCAGCCGCGGGGATGCCGGAGCGGGCGATCGTGATGTTCGACGAGAGCCCCGTCTTCGAGCTGCCGCTCAACTCCCGGTCACTCGGGATCCGGCCGGTGGCCTGGTTCGATTCGGCCACGCCGCTCAGGAGCGGGTGGGCCTGGGGTCAGACGTACCTCGAGGGCGGCGTCGCGGCGGCGGAAGCGACGGTGGGGCGCGGGACGCTCTACCTGTTCGGGCCGGAGATCACGTTCCGCTCGCAGCCGCACGGCACCTTCAGGCTGCTCTTCAATTCGATTTGGGGAAAGTGACGGACGGAGCGGGAAGACCGACCGAGGCGGCGGAGGACGGGGGCGAGTTGGACCCGGGGGCCGCGATCGGCCTCGGGCAAGGCAGGCCTGTGATCTAGATCACAGCGAACTCGGGATCCTGCTCTTCTTCGGGCTCATCGTCGACCCCACCGACGCCCATCAGCCGGGCGGCGATCAGGGGAAGGGCCGCGGGCAGGACCAACTCGGGATCCATCTGGATCAGTTGGGCGAACCACTGGGCCGTCTGCTTCGCATGTGGCAAGTGATGCAGTACTGGATCGAGCATCGCTGCTACCCCTCGCGCGTGACCCACGCCTCCCCCGCGGGTCTGTCCTCTCCGATGGGACCCGGTCAGGGCCCCGCCCCTGTACTTCAACAACGCACGTTTGCAAGAACGGTTCCAATGTTCGCACCACCACCTCGTGCCGGATCGCCCCCGCTGCCAGCCGCCCCGACTTCGCGGCCGGAAGGATGGCCGCGGTCAGTCACCGGGACGGAACGACCGAGTCACGCGCCCGCAACCGTCCGGCCGGGATCGGCACTCGATCCGAGGCCTCCAGGCGGCGCCACCCTAACGTCGACCGGGCGTGTCGAATCGACTTACGGGTCGGACACGCGGCGACGACACTGCGGCGTCAAGTCCGCAGGAGTGCAACTTGTCGCAGTGTTCGCGCTGGCTTCGACACTGGCCGGCTGCGAGCTCGCGAGCCTTCCCCCGGCGTCGAGTCGAAGCGACGGCGGCCCCGTGGTCTCGCGCGGCGTAGTGAGCCACGAGGCCAAGTCGCAGGTCCGCCTCTATCGAGATCCAACCGGTTGCGAGGCGGTCCAGACGGTCAACCGGAGCTTCCGAGTGGTCCCCATTCGGGAGGCGCCAACGGGCGACGGCGCTCCGGCGTCCGGCCTGGTGGGGAGCCGGGCTGGAGCGGGAGGGGCCGCACCCGCGGCGAGCCGATACCTGGTGCTCGAGGAGAGCTACGACCTGCGCCACTGCCTCGCCTCCGCCAGCACCAGCTCCGAAGCCACGATCACGGCCTGGGAGCCGGTGGCCGGCGCGGCGGAGCCGCTCTTCCGGATCCGAGGCCGCGCGGCCACCGGCGAGGTGATCGGCAACTTGTATCGGATGACCCAGCGGAGCTGCTGCGGCAGCCACGAAGTCGGCAGCTACTACAGCCTGCTGACCGGGCGGATGCTCTTCACCGCCACCGGCGACCCGATTGCCGTGTCCGGACCCGACGGCGCGACCCGCTATCTCGCGTTTCACGCTTCTTACTCGGCGACGCTGCCGCCGGAGTCCGTGGCGGATTCCACGGTCGTTGGCGTGCTGCAATGGGGAGACGACCGGGTCCCAGCGACGCGCTACTCGATCGTCGCGAGGTCCGGCGGGCGCTACGGTCTGGCCGCTTTCACCCTCCGGCGGGCGCCCGAAAGTGAAGGCAACCCGCCGACCGTGCAAACGGCTGCCCTCCAACTCGCCCGCATCGAGCTCGCCTCCCCCGCCGACGACCGCCGGCACGAGATCTCGATCCCGATCCGGGCCGGGGAGCTCGACTTGGAGGGAGCGACCCTGCCCCCGGGCTTCGAACTGGTCGGCGGGCGGTGAGCAACCGGATCCTCACCGACCCGACGAGTCGGCCGATCGTCGCCCACAGGGGTGCCTCCGGGCTGGCGCCTGAGAACACCCTCGCCTCATTCGAGCTGGCTGCCGAGCAGGGGGCGGAGGCCTTCGAGCTCGATCTGAGGCTGGCCGGAGACGGGGTGCCGGTGGTCTTCCACGATGCCACCCTCGACCGAACCACCGACCGTACCGGTCCCCTCCGAGCCCTGTCTTCGAGCGAGCTCTCCAGCGTCGACGCCGGCCATCGGTTCCGAGCCGCCGACGGATCGAGCCCCTACGCGGGGCGGGGGGTGTCGATCCCGACGCTGGAGGCGGTCCTGACGCGCTTTCCGGAGATGCCGCTGCTGATCGAGCTCAAGGAAGTGGAGGTGGCCGAGGCGGCCAGGCGGGTGTTGGAGCGGCACCGGGCCGAGACCAGAGCAGTCGTCGCCTCCTTCGACGAGCGGGCCACGGCGCTCTTCGACCGGGCCACGTGGAAGGTCGCACCGGGACGCCGTGGCATAACGGAGCACGTGTTCCGCGCCGCGCTGGGACTCGAGCCCAAGGACAGCGGCCTGGCCTGCTTCGCGGTGCCCGTCCGGTACAAGGACTGGCTCCAGGTGCCGACCCGCCGCTTCGTCGCGGCCGCCCGGCGGCTCGGCTGTCCGGTCCACGTCTGGACGGTGAACCGGGCCGACCTGGCGGAGCGCCTCTGGGACCTCGGCGCGAGCGGGATGATCACCAACGTCCCCGCCGACCTGCTGGCCGCCAGACGGGCCCGGTTCGGCGCCTAGCCGGATCCCGACGCCAGCCGCTCAAGCCGGTCGGTCCTCCTGCCGATACCGAGTGGTATGGCGGAGATCGCCCTTCTCACCCGATACACCCAGGACGTGGGTCTCGACACCCGCGGCCTGGCGCGCTTCATCGGGACGCTCGAGGAGGGGCGCTCCAAGGTCTCGGTCAACAGCGCCCTCAGCCCGAACGATCGGCAGGACTACTTCCGCTTCCGGATGACGGCGGCGGGATTCGCCCGGATCCGGACTGGCGAGCTGGTCGGCGAAGAGGGTCGGGGCAACGTGGTGGCCAAAGACGGCACGGTCCACTATCAGCTCTTGACCACATCGGGCCGGGTGATCGCCGACTCGGACCCCTCGTCGACGACCCACCAGGAGTGGCTCGATCTCAGCAGCGACACCAACCTGGAGCTGAGCAAGGGCTCGTACACGATCCGGGTCGCGCGCGGGCCGGAGTCGCTCGACCGGAAGGACTACGTCTACTCCTTGACGCTCCGGAGCGGGCGTGAGCCGGTCACCGACGACGGCAGGGACCTCGCGGTGCGGGAGTTCCTCACGACCGAGCGGCCTGCCGCCGCCGGCTCGGAGTTCGATCGCTACGCCCAGGTGACCTCGGTCCTCGGCCTCTTCGTGGACGTTCAGACCTTCTGATCCGCGCCAGGTCGCGCAACAGGGCCTCGGTGCTCGGCCCTCTCCCCAGATAGCGCTCCGTCACCGTCCTCGCGGGCAGCTCCAGCCCGTGCCGGAAGAGGCCGTCGCTCCCGATCCGGTACCAGGCCCCCGCGGCCGTCGGCGGCGGCGAGCCGCCGTGCCGTCTCCTCGCGCAGGTCCGCCACCACGAAGGCGCCGAGGGCGTAGTTCGCCATGTAGCCGGCCAACTCGAGCGGCGAGCCGGCGTCGCCCCACGACGCGAGGCGGAGTCGTACCAGCTCCCGATAGGAGCTGCGCGCGCCGTCGTCGCCGTTGACCGAGCGCCAGACCGGGGCCGCTGCCGGTCGGAGCAGCCCAGGAGCAGGGCCCCGACCTGGAGACCGGGAAAGAGGCGGAGCCGGGGATGTTTGGGCAGGGCTTGCAAGGCCGTTATCGTATCGGAGACCCCCATGGGTCGCAATCCCGCTCCGAGGAGGCCCCATGCGTCGCGCCGTCGTCCCCACCCTGGTCGCCATCACGGCGCTCGCGCTCGCGAGCGATCTCACGCTCCACGCCCAGGACGAGCCGCCGATCAAGGAGTGGGAAGTGCCCTGGCAGGCCAGCCGCCCGCGCGACCCGGCGGTGGCGCCGGACGGGCGGATCTGGTTCGTGGGCCAGGTCGGCAACTACGTGGCCCGGCTCGACCCGGCGTCGGGTCACTTCGATCGCTTCGAGCTCGACCCGGGCACGAACCCTCACAACGTGGTCGTCGACCCGGCCGGTCGTGGCTGGTACGCCGGCAACCGGAACGGGACCATCGGCCGGATCGATCCGGCCACCGGCGCGATCACCCGGTTCCCGATGCCCGATCCGGCCGCGGGCGATCCCCACACGCTGATCTTCGACCAGCGAGGCGATCTCTGGTTCACCGTGCAGCAGGGCAACTTCGTCGGCAAGCTGACGGTGGCGACCGGCAAGATCCAGCTGGTGCCGGTGCCGACCGCCCGCGCGCGACCCTACGGGATCGTGATCGACGAGAGCGGGCGCCCGTGGTTCGACCTCTTCGGCACCAACAAGATCGGCACCATCGACCCGGCGACGATGGCGCTCAAGGAGTTCCCGTTGCCCGACGAGCGGAGCCGCCCCCGCCGGATCGCGCTCACCTCGGACGGGATGATCTGGTACGGCGACTACTCGCGGGGCTACATCGGCCGACTCGACCCGAAGAGCGGCGCCACCCGCGAGTGGGCGATGCCTTCCGGCAACCGCTCACTCCCCTACGGCATGACGGTGGACGACCAGGACCGGCTCTGGCTGGTGGAGACCGGCGTGACGCCGAACAAGCTGGTGGCCTTCGATCCGAAGCAGCAGCGCTTCGTGACCGAGTGGGCGATCCCGAGCGGGGGCGGCTCGATCCGCTACATGGTGTTCGAGCAGAAGACCGGCAACATCTGGTTCGGGACCGACAACAACACGATCGGTCGGGCGACCGTCGGGCGGAGCGGGCGGAACGTGAGCTGAGCTGGTCGCAACGTGACTGAGCCGGCGGGCACGAGCCGAGCCGGCGGAACGCGACCTGAGCTGGTGAAGCCTGAACGGAGCCGGCGGCTAGAGCAGCCGCTCGACCCGAATCGGGAGCTCGCGCACCCGGATCCCGGTCGCGTGGTAGACGGCGTTGGCGATCGCGGCGCCGATCCCGATGGTGCCGATCTCCCCCACCCCGCGGGCGCCGAGCGTGCTCGCGATCGGGTCGTGCTCCTCGGCGAAGCTCAGGTCGAGCGCCGGCACGTCCGCGGTCGACGGAATCCGATAGCTGCCGAAGCCCGCGGGCACGAAACGGCCCGTCACCGGATCGACCGGTGACGCCTCCAGCAGCGCCTGCCCGATCCCCCAGGTGACCCCACCGATCAGCTGACTCCGCGCCGTGCGCGGGTTGATGATCCTGCCGGCGCTGTAGACCCCGACGACTCTCGAGACCCGAGGCACCGGCAAGTCGGGGTCGATCCGCACCTCGGCGAACACGGCGCCGTAGGCGTTCATCGCGCTGGCAGCGTCCTCCTTGCGCGGCGCCCAGCTCGCGGTCTCGGCGACCGTTTCGAGCTGCCGGAGCGCGAGTACCTCGCCGTACTCGTGCGGCTCGAGGTTGGGCTCACCGGCCAGCTCCTCGAGCCGCTGCCGCAGCTTGACGGCCGCCGCCTGCACCGCGGAGCCGACCCCGATCGTGGTGGCCGAGCCGAAGGTGCCGCCGGCCTCGGGCAGCGCGGTATCGGCCAGCCGCACCGAGACCCGATCGGGATCGATGCCGAGGGCGTC
>JBFXAS010000291.1:0-6219 GCA_050184075.1 Gemmatimonadales bacterium | reverse complement strand
AGGCATCACCCGGGTGGTGAGCACGCCGTTGGTGTTCGACTTTCCGGCACCGTTCGGGCCGAGCAGACCGAAGAACTCGCTTTCCTCGACGGTCTGGTCGTGGCCGTCCAGGGCGAGGATTTCGCGACCCGCGCTCACGCCCGTCGGGGCCATCGGCGGCCGCCCGAAGGGCGACTGGGCCATCGACGGTCCGCGCCGACGCTGCTTGGGCGCGGGGTAGACTTTGCGAAGTCCCTGCGTGACGATCGCGGACGGCATCGTTGGAGCTCGAATCGACGGGGAAGCCGGGGCGCGCAACATAGCCCGAGCGAGGATGGCCGACAAATCGGCCCGCCGGGTCGGCCGAGCGAAACCGCCCGAGTCGAACCCACGTTGTGGGGGACCATCTAGTGCCCGAGGTGACCTCGATGCGGGACGCCCGGATGATCGCGGCCGGATGGCTGCTCCTGGCAAGCGGGTTGGCGGCCCAGGCTCCGCCGGTCACGGTCCGCGCGCTCCCGGCGGAGCCGCTGATCGAGCGGGACGCCGACGGCCAGCGGCTCAACTTCGATTTCTCGCTGGAGAACGGCGGCACGACCCCGCTCGAGCTCGAGCGGATCGACCTCTCGGTCTTCGATCGCGCCGACCGCCTGGTGCACCGGCAGTTCATCTGGGCCAAGGGGGCGGCGAGTCCCGGCCTGCTCACCATCCCGGAGCGGACCATCCCCACGGGCGGCTCGCTCAGCGTGTTCAACCCCTTCTATCACCTGCCCGGCCATCTCGATCTGGCGCGGCTCCGCTACGATTTCGTCTTCGAGACCCGGGGCATCGCGCCGACCCGGAGCGTCGGGATCGACGTGGCCCCGAAGCCCGCCGAGACGGTGCCGCTGGTCCTCCCGATCGACGGCCCCGCGATCGTCTACGACGGCCACGACTACTACTCCCACCACCGCCGAATCCCCATCGGCGGCGAGCTGGCCAAGCGGATCGGGATCAGCATGAACCCGGTCCGCTACGCCAACGACTTCGCCCCGGTCGGCCCGCGCGGCGAGCTGTCGCGGGGCTCGCTCGCGGACCCGACCTCGTGGTACGCTTATGGCGCCCTGGTGCGGGCCCCGGCGGCCGGGGTCGTGGTGTCGGCGGCGGGCGACGTGCCGGACAACCGGATCGAAGGCGGCGAGCTGATCGTTCCGAACGAAGTCGCCTCCGATCCGATCAAGAGCGCGCTCGGCAATCACCTCGTGATCCGGCACGGCCCCCGGAGCTACTCGGTCCTGGCCCACCTCCGGGCCGGCACGGTGGGTCCGGCGGTCGGCGACAGCGTGCGCCAGGGCGAGCGGGTGGCCGAGATCGGCTTCAGTGGCGACACCGGCTTCCACGTCCACGTGCACCAAATGCTGGTGACCGAGGCAAAGCTCGACACCGAGGGACTGCCGAGCTACTTCGACGGCGTGCGGCGGGTGGCCCTGCCACTCCGGCCTGGGGGCGCGACTGGCCCGGTCCTGAACCGGGTGCGGCTTGACACGGGCGACCTGGTGCAGTCCGCGCGCTGAGCCCTCGGCTTGGCGGGCGGGCGGGGCTCCGTCTATCGTTCAGGCGCGCTGGGTGTGACAGACGAACGTGAGGCGAGGTCGTATGGAGCGGGTGCAGGCAGGAACCGACGAGCGAGTGGTGAGGACGACGGTCCGAAGAGGCCGCCGGTGGGCGATCGGCGCGTTGCTGGCGGGCGTCCTGGTGCTGACGAGCGGGTTCACCTCTTGCGCCGGGACGACCGGACCCCTCCTGGCGCCGATGCAGATCACCCCGGGCCAGCTGTTGTTGCGCACCTCGCTCTCGAATCGGATCGAGGCCATCGGCCTCGCCAGGATCGACGGCGGCGAAGAGGGCGATCGCTACACGGTCGACGTGGCCCTCATCAAGGATCCGCCAGCCTCCTGGCTCACCGTCGACCTCGGCGGCACCAACCTGACCCTGCGCGCACGTCCCGACGGCCTCGAGGAGGGCCTCTACCTCGCCGACGTGACCGTGACCGGCCGGTCGTCCGGCGCCACCGCCGTGCTGCACGTGGAGTTCAACGTCATCCGGTAGGCTTGGGCTGCGCCAGAATCGAGGCCTCGGTTCCGCTCCGCTGCTCGCAGAACCTGGCCCGCCGGCGCAGTCCGACAAAGCTCGGCGCGTCGAGCCCCCGAATCGTGGTATCGGGCACCAGTGACAGCTCGAGGCCCAGCAGGGTCGCGAGGTGGGTGCGCTCGTCCTCCCGGATCGGATCGGTTCCGAAGAGCACTTCGCGCGGGTTGAGACAGAACGCCGGCCCGACCGACGCGATCAGCAGGCGGGCCGCGGCGGAGTCAATCCGGCCGGTCACCGCCAACCGCTCCAGACGCGCGTCGATCGGAATCCGGGCCAGCAACACCTTGGCGGTTTCGGGATCGAGCGGCCGGGCGCCGGCCAGCGATCCCGTGTCGGCGCGCTCGGCCAGCCAGCGCTCGGCGTCGTCGTGCCCCGTCGCGAGTCTGGCGCTCGAGCCGAAGACCGCGATCAGGCCGTAGGCCGCGATCAGCACGGCCAGCATCCCGATCAGCACCGCGATCACGCCGGCGCCCCGGATCGCGAACCGGCTGCCCGCCTCCCGCTCGACCTGGTGGCCGCTGGTCTTGATCCACCCCTCCAGCACGTCCCGCCGAATCGTGGCCCGACGACCGCCGCTCGGCCGGTAGCGCCGGCTCGCGCCGAGGTCGATGGCGGCGAGCATCAGAAAGGCGACGAAGGCGATCGCCGCCGGCCCGGTGATCAGCAACAGCTCCCTCAAGGGCAGGAGGCCCTGGTCCGCCGGCAGCCCGAGGGAAAGCACGCCCGCGAGCCAGAGCAGACAGCCGCCGATCAGCAGCAGGATGGCCAGCCCCTGTAGCTCGGCCGCGCGGGTCCTCCGCCCGAGCAGGAGCCGCTGCCGCTCCGGGGCGAGCAACGCGTAGCGCCCGGTGAGATTGATCAGCGACGCCGTGTCGCGATGGCGGTCCCACGCCACCCGGCCCAGGACCCGAAACGGATACCCGTTCCGCCGGCCCGACACCAGCAATCGACCGAGCTCGACCGTCCGCCAGATCAGCGGGAGCAGTCCGGCCAGCAGGACGAAGAAGGCCGCGTCGAGCAGGAAGTACCAGATCGCCAGCGCGTCCGGGTCGTCGAACCGGATCGGGGTGAGCATCGAGAGCTGTTTGAGGATCAGCCATCCGGGCGAGCGATCGGGCGCGCCGGTGCAGCAGGGTCGAGCCGCCGACGGATGGACGCCGAGGATCAGCACGAAGAGCAGCAGGGTGACCGCGAAGAGCCCGGCGGACCGGACCCACTTCACGCCGTTGCGGTGGAGGCTCTCGAGCCCGGGCGGTGGCCACTCGATGGCGGCCCGCTGGACCGCGCCGAGCGCCCGCGCGACTTCGGCCGCGGAGGGACGCTGGTCCGGATCCTTGAGCAGGCAACGCATGATCAGGAGCGCCAGCTCGGTCGAGAGATCGGACCGGAGCCCTCCGACCGACGGTGGCGCCTTCTGCAGATGACCGGCGACGACGGACACCGGGGTCGGCCCGGAGAACGGAGGACGGCCGGTGAGCAGCTCGAAGGCCAGACAGCCGAGGCTGTAGACGTCGCTCTTCGGGCCGACCGGATCGCCGGCGGCCTGCTCGGGGCTCATGTACGCCGGGGTGCCGATCGGCCGCCCTTCTGCCGTTAGGCGGGCGCCGGTCGGCGAGGCGGGCCCCTCGAGCGCGGCGATCCCGAAGTCGACCACCACCCACCGACCGCCGAGCGGGTCCTGAAGCACGTTGGCCGGCTTGATGTCGCGGTGGACCACGCCGCGGCCGTGCGCCGCGGAGAGTGCCGAGGCGACCTGCGCCATGACCTGCCGGACCTCCGACTCGGACGCGACGCTGCCCTCCGGAAAGAGCTCCCGGAGCGAGTGCCCCTCGACGTGGGCCATCACGATATAGGCGAGCTTGCTCTTCGGGAGCGCGCCGATCCGGTAGATCGGGACGACGTTGGGATGGGCGACCGCCGCGGCCGCTTCGGCCTCGCGGAGGAACCGCTGGCGGGCCTCGGCGCTCTCCCCCAGATGGCGGGCGAGCACTTTGACCGCGACGTTCCGCTTCAGGACCGGATCGCGGGCGAGGAAGACGTCTCCCATCCCGCCCTGCCCGATCCGCTCGAGCAGGAGCAGCTCCGGAGCCAGCGCGTCTCGTAACTCCTGCTGGAGGTCGTGCCCCTGAACGGCCTGGTCGTCAGCACTCATGCGGCGGGAAACGTAATCTGGCTGGCGGCGACGCACCGCGCTCGACGCGGTCTGTTGCTGTCCTGCGTCCCACCACTCGTTGGTGAGCGCGTCGGATTGGACCCTCGACGTGATCGACCTGGCGCTTGTTAGCCCAGCAACTCCAAGGCCTGAGGCGATGAGGGAACAGTACCCGCAGGCCTCTTAGGTCACCGGAGCCGGGGGCCCCGCGGCCGGTGGGCCACGGTGGGAGGCCCCCACCAGCGCCTCGACCTCGGGCCCGGTCAGGGTTTCCCGCTCGATCAGCGCGAGGGCGATGGCGGCCAGCTCGGTGCGATGCTCGGCGATCAGCCGCCAGGCCTCGTTGTACGCCTCGCTGGCGATCCGACGGACCTCGGCATCGATGACCCGGGCGGTCTCCTCCGAGTGCTCCCGGCGGTGGATCAGCTCTCCCCGGCCGAGGAGCTGGGCGGGGGCCGGATCGGCGAAGGACAGCGGGCCCACGGCCTCGCTCATCCCGAACTCGGTCACCATCCGGCGCGTCAGGTCGGTCGCCTGCTGGAAGTCCTGCGCCGCCCCCGTGGTCACCTTGTCCGCGCCGTAGATCTGCTCTTCCGCCACCCGGCCACCGTACGCCGCGATCAGGCGGCCACGGACGTACTCCCGGGTGTAGTTGTGGCGATCCTCCTCCGGCAGACTGAAGGTGACGCCCAGCGCCCGCCCCCGCGGCACGATCGAGACCTTGTGGAGCGGATCGAGCCCCGGCACCAGCAGGTGGAGCAGCGCGTGGCCGGCCTCGTGATAGGCGGTGAGCCGCCGCTCGGCGTCGGTCAGCACCAGACTCCGGCGCTCCACGCCGAGCATCACCTTGTCCTTCGCGTCCTCGAAGTCCACCATCGACACCGCGGGCTTGTTGCGGCGGGCGGCGAGCAGCGCGGCTTCGTTGATCAGATTGGCCAGGTCGGCGCCCGAGAGCCCCGGCGTGCCGCGGGCCACGGTGCCCAGGTCGACGTCGGCCGCGAGCGGCACCTTCCGGGCGTGCACGGCGAGGATCTGCTCGCGGCCGCGCACGTCGGGCAGGTCGACCACGATCTGCCGGTCGAAGCGCCCCGGCCGGAGCAGCGCGGGGTCGAGCACGTCCGGCCGATTGGTGGCCGCGAGCAACACCACGCCGACGTTCGGCTCGAACCCGTCGAGCTCGACCAGCAGCTGATTCAGGGTCTGCTCCCGCTCGTCGTTGCCGCCGCCCACCCCGACGCCCCGCGCCCGCCCGACCGCGTCCAGCTCGTCGATCAAGATGATGCAGGGCGCGTTGGATTTGCCGGTCTTGAAGAGGTCGCGCACCCGGGCCGCGCCGACCCCGACGAACATCTCGACGAAGTCCGAGCCCGAAATCGAGAAGAAGGGCACCTCCGCTTCGCCGGCCACGGCGCGGGCCAGCAGCGTCTTGCCGGTGCCGGGGGGGCCGATCAGCAGGACACCCTTGGGCATCCGCCCACCGAGCCGCTGGAAGCGTCCCGGGTCCTTGAGAAACTCGATGATCTCCTGCAGCTCGGCCTTGGCCTCGTCGGCGCCGGCGACGTCCTCGAAGGTCGTCTTGGGACGATCCGGACGGATCGCCTTGTCGCCCATGGTGCCGAAGGAGAGCGCCTGGGTCGGCCCTTTACGCATCTGTCGGAGCATCAGCATCCAGACCCCGATGATCAGCACCCAGGGCAGGATGGTGATCAGCAGCGTCATCATCGTGGAGCTCTGCCGGCTCACGTCGATCGCGACGCCGCGCTCTTCCAGCCGGGCGACCAGGGGCGCAGGGTCCTCGACCGGCAGCTCGGTCCGAAAGCGGGTGGTCTGGCTACCCGAGACGTCGATCGCCCGCTTGAGCACGCCCTCGAGCACCCCGGTCGACGGAAAGAGCTCGACCCGCTCGACGTTGCCTCGATCGAGCTGCGCGCCGAACTCCGAGTAGGTGAGTGTTGGCG
>JBFXAS010000290.1:0-6263 GCA_050184075.1 Gemmatimonadales bacterium | reverse complement strand
TGGGCGTCGATCTCACTCCGACTCTGCTGCAGGTGGGCGTCGCACTCACCATTCCGTGAGAACGTCTGACCCCGGTCCGCGATGGGGTGGCTGGCGCGGGACCCGAGCGAACTGGGTGCGGGCGGCGGAGCAGGATTGCGCCGCCGCTACGGCTCGATCCGCGCGAGCACCGAATCGATCCGAGCCAGGCGACGGTCGTTCGGCGGGAGCCGGGCGGCCAGCGTCGCGCGGGCGGGCTCGAGCAGCGCTCTGCCCGCCTCGGTCCGTCCCAGGCCGGCGTAGGCCTCTCCGAGGAGCGCGCGGAGCTGCATCAGGTCGGTGTGGTCGTTGGGCAGGAGCCGCTCCCACGACTCCACCGCTTCCGCGAGCAGGGGCTCCGCGCCGGTGAAGTCGCGAGCGTCGAGCCGGAGCAGAGCCAGGCCGCGCAGGGTCGAGCCCGTCGAGAGCGCGTCCGGCTCGGCGAGCAACCGGTAGATCTCGAGCGCGTCGCGATAGTAACGCTCGGCGTCCGCCGGCTGTTGGATGGTCCAGAAGAAGTCGCCCAGCGTTCGGAGGTCGTAGGCGACGTAGGGGTGATTCTCGCCCCGCAGCCGGTCGAGCCTGAGCGCCGCCTGGAGCATCGACTCGGCTTCCTGGTTACGTCCCAGCCTGCCGAGCACCCGTCCCAGGTTGACGTAGTTGGTCGACTGGCGCGGGTTGTCGGGACCGTAGGCGGCCACCTCGATCTCGAGCGCGGCGCGATAGAGCGACTCCGCCGCCGGCAGGAGACGGCGCTCCTCGAGCAGCGCGGCCAGGTTGTTGTACGTGTAGCCGAGCAGCGGATTGTCGGGCCCCAGCACCCGCTCCCGGATCGCGATCGCCGAGCGGTAGAGCGAGTCCGCGACTTCCAGGTTGCCGAGCGCCGCCTGCACCACGGCGAGGTTGTTCAGGCTCTCGGCCACGGGCTCGCTCACCGAGTCGACCGCTGCGAGCCGGAGCGCGAGCGCCACCTGATAGAGCGAGTCGGCTCGGGGCAGGTCGCCCCGCTCGTAGGTGATCCAGCCGAGATTGTTGAGGCCGAGGGCGCGCTCGAGCGGGGGCGCGTCGGCGCGCGCCTGCATCGCGACGGCCCGATCGATCAGGGCGTAGGCGGAGTCGTAGCTCCCGGCCTCGTACTGGAGCTCGCCCAGGTGGAGCAGCGTCATCGCCACGTCGGGATGGTCGGTGCCCAGGGTGCGCACCTGCAGCGCCAGGGCCCGCTCGAGCACAGGCCTGGCGGAGTCCGCCTGGCCGATCTTGATGTAGGCGGAGCCGATGGTGGTGAGCAGCGCGGCCTGGACGGCGGGGTCGTCGATCTCCGAGGCCTGCGCCGCGCCCTTGGCGAGCAGGTCGCGCGCCGTCACCTGGGCGCCGCCCGTTTCCTCCGGATTGGCGTTCGAAAACACCTCGGTCAGGAACTCGGCCACCTGATCCGCCTTGGCCGCCTCCGCCACGGCGCGATCGCGCTCGGTGGCCAGACGCCGGGTGTAGAACCCGATCATCCCGAGCCCGACGATCAGCGCGGTGGCCACGGTGGCCACCGCGAGGCGGTTGCGTCGGACGAATTTGGCGGCGCGATAGCGGAAGGTGTCGCCGCGGGCGCGGACCGGCAGGCCGTCGAGGTGTCTGCGCAGGTCGTCGGCGAAGGCCGCCGCCGTCGGATAGCGACGACCGGGCTCCTTCCTGAGCGCGGTGAGGAAGATGGTGTCGAGATCACCGGCCAGGCGGCGCCGGAGCCGGTCGGGCGTCGAGCGGCGAAGGGTCGAGGTGTCGCCGACGGACGGAGTGCCGCTCGTCGGACCCGTCGTCACCATCACGCTGGGACGAACCGGCTCCTCCTCGAGCACGATCCGCGCGTAGTCCTGCGACGGGGCGCGGCCGCTCGGATAGGGCAGCTGCCCCACCAGCAGCTCGTAGCCCACGACCGCGAGGGAATAGACGTCGCTCGCCGTGGTGATCGGGTCGCCGCGCACCTGCTCGGGACTCGCGTAGGCGGGCGTGAGCAGCCGCACCGCGGTCTGCGTCACCGGCGCCTCGAGATCCTCCAACGGCGCGAGCAGCTTGGCGATGCCGAAGTCGAGCAGCTTGGGTACCCCGCCCGCTGTCACCAGGATGTTGCTCGGCTTGAGGTCGCGGTGCACCACCAGGTTGCGGTTGGCGTGCTCCACCGCCGCGGCGACGTCGATCAGCAGCCGGATCCGGTCGCTCACGCCGAGCCGCTCCTGGTCGGCGTAGCGGTCGATCGGGATGCCTTCGACGTACTCCATCACCACGTAGGGCTGGCCCCGCTCGGTGGCGCCGCCGTCGAGCAGCTTGGCGATGTTGGGGTGATCGAGGTTGGCGAGGATCTGCCGCTCGGCCCGGAGCCGCTGCATCACTTCGGGCCGCGCCGCCACGTCGCGGGCGAGCTTGATCGCCACCCGGCTCTTGTACTGCTCGTCGGCCCGCTCGGCGAGATAGACCGCCCCCATGCCGCCCACGCCGAGCTCCCGGATCACCTGATAGGGGCCGAGCCGGGCGCCCGGAGCGATGCCGGGCCGCTCGAGCGCCGGCCGCGCGCCGGAGATGGCCCCGTCGATGAAATTGCCGGCCTGCTCGCCGGCGTGAAGGAGGGACTCGACTTCGGTTCGGAGGGTCCGGTCCGCGCCGCACGCCTCCGTGAGGAAGGCGGCACGTTGATCGGGCGGGAGTTGGCTGGCGCCTTCGAACAGCTCTTCGATCTGTTTCCAGCGACCGCTCGACCCCGAGCTCACGATGGCGACCCGAGCTCCCGATAGAGCCAGGCCTTGGCGAAGCGGAGGTCGCGGTCCACGGTCGCCGGCGAGATACCCAGGACTTCCGCGGCCTCGTCGTACGTCAGCCCGCCGAAGTAGTGGAGCTCGACCACCTTCGCCTTCCGCTCGTCGATCGTCGCCAGTCGCTCGAGCGCCTCGTCGAGCTCGACCAGGTTGTCGTTGGCGTCGCCCGAGACGGCAATCGCCTCGTCGAGCGTGAGTGGCCGTTCCCCGCCGCCGCGCTTGACCCGACCCCGCGCCTTGGCGTGGTCCACCAGGATCCGGCGCATCTGCCGCGCGGCGATGGCGAAGAAGTGGCTCCGGTCGCGCCAGTCGACCTGGGCGTCGACCAGCCGGGCATACGCCTCGTGGACCAGAGCGGTGGCCTGAAGGGTGTGGTCGGCGCGCTCGCCCCGCATCAGCCGGGTGGCGATGACCCGGAGCTCGTCGTAGACGAGCGGCACCATGCGATCGAGCGCGTGCTCGTCGCCGCCGCGCCAGGCGCGGAGCAGCGTGGTGACGTCGTGGGGTGCGGTCAGAGCGTGGCCAGGGCTTCGAGTCAGGCGGAGTGTACGGCCCGGACGCCTTGCCAGTCAATGGTTTGGAGGGTCGAGCCAGGCCTGCCCGGAGGGCCTCGACGCCGGCCTTCCGCGACCGTGACTCGGGGCCCCGTCCGCGGTCCCCGGATGGCCGGTTGCCCGGGATCCGCCCGGGCCTTGGCACGCCCTACCATCCGCCCCCGGTCGGGAGTAGATTCTCCGGCCCTATCTTACTGTCCCTCAAGAGGTTGGACATGCCCGCCGGAACGATGGCCGCCCGGTTCGCCGGGGTGGATTTCTATCAGATCGATGGCCTGCTGTCGGAGGAAGAGCGGGCGGTTCGCGACACCGTGCGGGCCTGGGTCGACGAGAACCTGATGCCCGTGATCGGCGCCTGCTACAGCGAGGGTCGCTTTCCCAAGGAGCTGATCCCCGGGCTCGCCGAGCTGGGCGTGCTGGGCGCCAACCTGCCCGAGTCCTACGGCTGTGCCGGGCTCAACAACGTCGCCTACGGCCTGATCATGCAGGAGCTGGAGCGGGGTGACAGCGGGATCCGCTCCTTCGCCTCGGTCCAGGGCGCGCTGGTGATGTACCCGATCTACGCCTTCGGTTCCGACGAGCAGAAGGCGCATTGGCTGCCGCGCCTCGCGCGCGGCGAGGAGATCGGTTGCTTCGGCCTGACCGAGCCCGACTACGGCTCGAATCCCGCGGGGATGATCACCACCGCGCGCGAGACCAAGGATGGCTGGGTGCTGAACGGCACCAAGATGTGGATCACCAACGGCTCGCAGGCGACCGTCTCGGTGATTTGGGCCAAGACCGGCGATCTGGACGACGCCAGGTCGATTCGCGGGTTCATCGTGCCCACCGGCACCAAGGGCTACGCGGCCAAGGACCAGAAGGGCAAGCTCTCGCTCCGCGCCTCCGACACCAGCGAGATCCATCTCGAGGACGTCCATCTCCCCAAAGACGCGATCCTGCCCAAGACGGGTGGGCTCAAGAGTCCGCTCTCCTGTCTGACCCAGGCCCGGTACGGCATCGCCTGGGGCGCCCTCGGCGCGGGCATGGCCTGCTACGACGAGGCCTTGAGCTACGCCAAGAACCGAGTGATGTTCGGCAGGCCGATCGCGGCCACCCAGATCCAGCAGGTGCGGCTGGCGGAGATGCTCACCGAGATCACCAAGGCGCAGCTCCTGGTGCTCCAGCTCGGTCGGCTCAAGGACGCCGGTACCATGACGCCCCAGCAGGTCTCGCTCGCCAAGCGGAACAACGTGCACATCGCCTGCGAGTGCGCCCGCGAGGCGCGCCGGCTGCTCGGCGCCAACGGCATCCTGGTGGAGTACCACTCGATGCGTCACCTGGCCAACCTCGAGTCGGTCTATACCTACGAAGGCACTCACGACATGCATTCGCTCATCCTGGGACAGGAGATCACCGGCCACTCGGCGTTCTGACGCCGCCGGCCTCCGCCCGTTCCCGTTTTCCCGAACCGAAGAGAGCTCACCGTTGCGAATTGCCGTCTGCGTGAAGCGAGTCCCGGACACCACCACCAAGATCGTGATCGGGGGTGACGGGGGCTCGATCGACGAGAGCGGAGTGAAGTTCGTTCCCAATCCCTACGACGAGTACGCCATCGAGGCGGCCATCGCGCTCAAGGAGAAGGCCGGCGCGGGCGAGACCACCGTGGTGAGTCTCGGCAAGGACACCGCCCAGGAGACCATCCGCACCGCGCTCGCGATGGGGATCGACAAGGGCGTGCTGCTCAAGTCCGCCGGCTCGGCCGACGGGCTCGAGGTCGCCAAGGCGATCGCCGCCGAGCTCGGTGGCGGGAGCTGCGATCTCATCCTGATGGGCAAAATGGCCGTCGACGACTACAACCATCAGGTCGGTCCGATGGTGGCCGAGCTGATGGGCCTGCCCTGCATCACCGCGGTGTCGAGTCTCGCGATCGAGGGCGGGGCGGTCACCGCGGAGCGCGAGGTCGAGGGCGGCGTCGAGGTGGTGACCTGTCAGCTGCCGGCCGTGATCACCACCGACAAGGGCGTCAACACGCCGCGGCTTCCGTCGCTCAAGGGCATCATGGCCGCCAAGAAGAAGCCGCTCGAGACCAAGGAGGTCTCGCTGGGCGCCGGCGGGCTCGAGGTGCTCGGCCTCTCGCTCCCGCCCGAGCGGCAGGCGGGCAAGATCGTGGGAGAGGGCGCCGATGCGGTGCCGGCGCTGATCGAGCTGCTCCGAAACGAAGCGAAGGTGCTCTGATGGCGAACGTTCTGGCGGTCCTGGAGCAGCGCGACGGCGTGCTCAGGAAGGTCTCGCACGAGGTGGTCGCGGCGGCTCGCGGGCTCGCCGACGGCCTCGGCGGAACGGTGGACGCGTTGCTAATGGCGACCGGCCCGGTTTCGGGCGCGGAGGCCCTGGGCGCGTCCGGCGCCGATCGGGTTCTGGGCGCGGCCCACGCCGACTTCGGCCTCTACCATCCCGACGGCTTCGCGGCCACGGTCGCCGCGATCGCGGGGAGCTACGGAGCCGTCGTCTTCGCGGCCACGGCCCAGGGCAGGGACCTGGCGCCTCGGGTCGCCGCCAAGCTCGGCGTCGGCTGCGCGACCGACGTCACGGCCGCGGCGGTCGAGGGCGGCCGGGTGGTGGTGACCCGTCCGGTCTACGCGGGCAAGGCGCTCCAGCGCGTCGCGGTCACCGGCGCGCCCGCCGTGCTCTCGGTTCGACCCAACACCTTCCCAGCGCTCACGGCGGACCAGGCGGGCACGGCCGAGTCGGTGACGGTGCCGGAGTTCACGACGCGGGTCACGGTCAAGGAGATCAAGGCCCCCGCCGAGGCGACCCTCGACGTGACCGAAGCGCCGATCGTGGTGTCCGGCGGCCGCGGGCTCAAGGACCCGACCAACTTCAAGCTGATCGAGGATCTCGCCGCCGCCTT
>JBFXAS010000289.1:0-6265 GCA_050184075.1 Gemmatimonadales bacterium | reverse complement strand
CGGCGCCGATCGTGCCGGCCAGGCCGAGGAAGACGAACGACGCCGTCAGCGTGATCATCCCGCCGAAGCCGACCTCGAAGAGCTCGGTGGTGGCCGCCGAGGTGAGCGAGGAGAGCACCACGTCGTCCTTCGGCTTCATGTAGGACGAGTAGTTGAGGATGATCCCGAAGCCCACCGAGATGCTGAAGAAGATCTGCCCAGCCGCCGCGAGCCAGGTGTTCGAATCGGTCAGCTTCTCGAAGTTCGGGTTCCACATGTACCCGAGACCGTTCACCACGTTCTGATCGGGCACCGCCGGATCGGGCGTGCCCAGGGTGAGCACCCGGATCAGCACGCCCACCGCGCAGACGGCCATCACCGGCATCGCGATCGAGCAGAAGCGCTCGATGCCCTTGGAGAGCCCGCGATAGAGCAGCACCACGTTGATCCCGAACACCAGAACCCAGCAGAGCAGGGTGAATCGGCTCTCGGTGAAGAGCACCCCGTCCTGGGCCGAGCCGGTGATCGAGGCGTAGAGCGCGTTCGAGGCGGCGGTCTGATCGGCGATGGCCGCGGCGCCGTCGATCCCGACGCCGCCGGTGAGGTACTTGAGGAAGTACGCCACCGTCCAGGACTCGAGGAAGACGTAGTAGAAGGAGACCGCGAGCGGGATCATCGCGCCGATCACGCCGAGATACCGCCAGGCGCTGCCGCCGCCGATCACGCCGAGCACCCCCGGCGCCGAGTGGAGCCCCTTCTTCCCGCCGTAACGGCCCATCGTCCACTCGGCCCAGCCGATCGGGATCCCGAGAAAAATCAGCGCGCAGAAGTAGGGAATCAGAAAGGCGCCGCCGCCGTTCGCCGCCGCCTGCCCCGGGAACCGAAGGAAGTTGCCGAGCCCGACGGCCGAGCCCGCGACGGCGAGGATGACGCCGAGTCGGGTACCCCACTGCTCCTGCTGCTCAGAGGCCATGCGGGCATCCACCTGGAGACATGGTGACTGGTGAAGCGTCGTCGGATCCACGGGGGAGCGACGCGCCGTCCGCGCGGGCGACGCGAGCGGGCCGGTCGAAAACCGTGCCGAAGCTACCCCTCGCTCCGGGGACCGTCAACGCGAACCCGGGTAAGAGCGGCCCTATTCCTCGGGCGGAAGCTTGAGCACCCGATAGAAGCACCAGATCGTGAGACCCCACACGAACCCGTTGGCGACCCACATGATGATCCAGCCGGTGGTGGTCATCGAGGCGAGGTGTCCGTTCTGCGAGTCGAAGGTTGGAGAGGGGCCCGGCGTCGGAGGGCGGCCGGTCGGTCGCGGCCACCGCGCCCCGTGGTACAGGAGGGATGCCCAAGCTACGATGCGGGCCGATCCCGGTCAACGTACCTTCCACCACGCGATGGCCGACTCCACCTACCAGCGGATCTACCGGGTCGTGCGGCGGATTCCGAAGGGCAAGGTCGCGACCTACGGACAGGTCGCCGCCTTGGCCGGACTCGGCCGCGCGGCGCGACAGGTCGGCTACGCCATGCACGCGCTGCCGGCCGGCACCGCCCTGCCCTGGCATCGGGTCGTCAACGCCCAAGGCACGATCAGCCGCCGCGCGAGCGGCGCGGGCGAGCTGGACCAGCGCCTGCGCCTCGAAGCCGAGGGTGTTCGGTTCTCCTGGCGAGGCAGGATCGACCTCGAGCGGCACACCTGGCGGCCCCGGAGGCCTTAGACGATGCCGCTCGACTTCGGGCCCATTCGGGTCATGACCTTCGACTGCTTCGGCACCCTGGTCGACTGGGAGACCGGCATCCTGAGCGCGCTTCGCCCCATCGTGGCCAAGCGCCGGGTCGAGGTGTCCGACGAGGACCTGCTGAGCCGCTTCGCCCGCGCCGAGGCCGCACTCGAGCGAGGCAGCTTCCGCCGCTACCGGAGCGTGCTCGAGCTCGCCACGCTGGAGATCGCCCAAGGCCTCGGCTTCACGCCGTCCGCGCGAGAGCGGCAGGCGCTCGCCCGGTCGCTACCCGGCTGGCCGCTCTTCGCCGACACCAACGACAGCCTGGCCCGGCTGGCCCAGCGCTTCGAGCTCGGGATCATCTCCAACGTCGACGACGACCTCTTCGCTCCCGTCCGGAAGCGCCTCGGCGCCCCGATCCGTCATCTGATGACGGCCGAGCGGGCCCGCTCCTACAAGCCGGCCCGCAACAACTTCCTGCGGGCCCTTGCCGAGATCGGACGGCCCTGGGGCGAGGTGCTCCACCTGGCCCAGAGCCTGTACCACGACGTCGCGCCCGCGCGCTCGCTGGGCCTGGCCACCGTCTGGATCGACCGCCGGGGAGGGACCCCCGGAGGGGCGACCCCGCCATCGAGCGCCCGGCCCGACCTCAGGGCGCCGAACTTGCGAACGCTGGCGGACCTCGCTCTCGGGCCGTCGCCCGAGACGCCTCGGAGCCCGTAGCCGGCGCGCGCCCGGCTCCATCACCCTGAGCCCATGGACAACTGCTTGGCATCCACCCGGCGGCGGCGCTGAATGTCGGACCGACGCACCATCGACGACCGTATCGTTGCGCCGTCGCAACACAGCGGTCTGGCGTTGTTGGCCGCGATCATCGCGCTTGACTTGCCAGCCCTGATCGACCCGGGTGCCGTGGGACGGGGGGCGGCGCTCTGGCAGCTCGCGGAGGGGGGGAGCTACTTCGTCGGCTCGAGAGTCGGCCTCCTCTACGTCTGGATTCCGCTGGTCGTCACCAGCAGCCTGGTCCTGGTCATGGGACCGGGTCTGATCCTCGCCCGGCGGCTCCGGTCGATCGGCACGGCTTCGGAGTGGCTGCTGGCGGGAATGGCGTTGTCGATCCTGCTTCTCAGCGGAGCGGCCGAGCTGCTCGAGCTGTTCACCGGAGCGCCGCTTCGAGGGCGGGGCTTTGCCGCCCTGGCGGTCGGGCTCTCGGCTGTGGCCGCGCTCCTCACCAGGAGGCCGCGGCCCGATGCGGCGCCCTGGCGGCCGATCGACCGGCACGTCACGGTGGCCGCCCTGGTCGCTCCGTGGCTCCTGACCGTGCTGCTTCTCCCGAAGCTCCTCTGGGAGACCCTGAACGGGGACGGCGCCCACGCCTTCGAGTCCGCCCGACTGCTGCTCCACGCCCCAACTCCGTTCTGGAGCGGCGAGGCCGGCGCGCTCGCGAGCTACCCCGGAATCACGACCTTTCTCAGCTCCTACCCGACCGCCTGGTTCGTGCGGCTCTTCGGCGAGATCGAGGCCGGGGTTCGCGTGCCGTACCTGCTCTTCGCTTCCGCGGCGCTGTTCGGGGGCATCGGCTGCGTGCTCGAGCACGGCCGTCGCGACCAGGTCCGACCCGTCGACCTCTGGCTGGTCTGGGCCGCCCTCGCCGCCTTCACGGCGGCCATGGCCTGGAGCGCCACCTACAACCCGTACCATGCCGACATCGCCCTGCCCGGGGCGCAGGACGCCCTGGTGATCGGGTTCTTCCTGGGCTTCGTCTGGGCCTTTCTCGCCGAGCGGACCTGGTGGGCCGTGGGCTTCGGGTTGCTGACCTACGTGACTTCCCCAGCCGGGACCATCCTGCTCGGACTCTGGCTGGTTGCGGCCCTGCTCGCCTTCCGTCCGGTCCGTCTGGGCCAACTCGGGCTCGTTCTCGGCATCTTGTTGTTGTGCATGGTCTTAGGGAAGATCGGACCGCTCCTCCTCTCGGCCTTGGGGCAGCCCGTGCCCGGCTCGGAGCACGAGGCCGGCGGCCTGGCGAAACGGCTCCTGAACGTGCAGTGGCGGGACTGGCGGCGGATCCTCTACGCGGTGGTCCCGGCCGGCATCCTGCCGCCCCTGTCGATCCTGCTCTGGCGGCGCTTCGATCAGACCTCGCGCGCGGTCGCCTTGGTGGCGATGGCGCAGTTCGCGTTCTTCTATCTCCAGCGGCGAACGGCGCTCCACTACTACGCCCCGGCCATGGTGCTTCCGCTGGTGGTGGGTTGGCGCACCCTGCCCGCCCTCGGGCGAAAGCTGGTGGCCCCGGCCGGCTTCCTGGCGGCGGCGGTGGCCGTGATTCTGTCGTTGCCGGCGAACCTCGCACCTCACCTGGGCGCCCGGGCGGTCGGGGCGGGGCTGGTGGACCGGATGGGGGGCTACGACGAGGCCCAGGCCGCGTGCTTCCGCCGGAGCGAGCTGTTGAGCCAGATTTTCCCCCGGGACAGCCACCGAACGGTTCCCGACAGCGCCTACGGGGGCTCCCCGTTATCCTGGTTCTACTACGCCCACCAGCCCCGTTCGGGGCCCGCGGCCTACGTCCTGCAGGGGGAGTTCGAGCCGGCCCCGGAAGGGGGTCGGCTGATCGGCACCCTGGGCGGAGCCGCCCTGTACGTGGTGAGCGAAGCGATCTACCAGCGCGACCGAAGCCGGGTGCTGCCCCATGGCATTGCCCGGATGTATCGAATCTCCAAGCGGACCCTCTTCACGGGTTGAAGCCATGACGTTGCCCGACCTCGAAAAGGCGATGACCTCCAGCACCGAGCTGGGCGAGCTGTACGACGCCTACTTCAAGACTCGGTTCGGCTACGACCCCCGCCGAGACGACATCTGGAAGGAGGTCGTCCGCTGGATCCAGGCTCGCTACGTCCCCGACAACGCCAGGGTGCTCGACTGCGGCGCGGGGTACTGCAACTTCATCAACAACGTGACGGCGAGCCGTCGCGCCGCGGTGGACGTCTTCAGCGAGTTCCCGGGCTACGCCGCGGAGGGCGTCGAGACCCACGTCTCGAACGTCACCGACATGGGCTTCTTCGAGGACGACAGCTTCGACGTGATCTTCGCGAGCAACCTCGCGGAGCATCTGACCCGGCCCGACATGATCCGCTTCCTGGCCGAGGTCCGGCGGATCCTCCGACTCGGCGGCCGGCTGATCCTCATGCAGCCCAATTTCAAGTATTGCTCGCGGACC
Organism: Gemmatimonadales bacterium; assembly: GCA_050184075.1. GTDB lineage: Bacteria > Gemmatimonadota > Gemmatimonadetes > Gemmatimonadales > GWC2-71-9 > SHZU01. Next base: position 1,354 of record JBFXAS010000289.1, on the reverse strand, counting down.
TACTTCGACGACTACACCCACATCCAGATCTTCACCGACGCGAGCCTCTACGACTTCCTCGAGGCCTACGGGCTCCGGATCGTAGGCAACTACCCCAAGTTCATGCCGGTGAACATGAAGTCGACCCTGCGGCTGAATCTCCCGCTGCTGCCGCTGCTGGTCCGCCTCTACCTGGCCATGCCCTTCAAGCCCCTCGCCGGCCAGCTCCTGATCGTGGGCGAGAACCACAAGAAGGGCCCGGCCGAGTAGCCCGCCCGGGCCCCCCGGGGCCCGGGCCTCCAATCCCCTCCCAATCCCGTAGGATTCCCTGAGCCCACCGGGCCGGGGACGCCGAACCGCCATGCCCGACCCGGTGTCTAAGAGTCACCGAATCGGAGTCGGGTGCATGGACGAGGCGCAGGAGCGCGCTCTCATCAAGCGGGTCCTCGATGGCGACCGTATCGCGGCTCGCGAGCTCTACGACGCCCATGCGCCCCGGGTCTATCGGGTGGTGTACCGGATCGCCGGAGACGACGTGCTGGCCGAGGAGTGCACCCAGGACACGTTCGTGAAGGTGTTCCAGAGCCTGGCAACGTTCCGCGGCGGGTCCCGGCTGGCCACCTGGATCCACCGGATTGCGGTCTCGATGGCGCTGAACGGGCTCCGGTCCCGCCGGCGCCGCGCCGCCCGGGAGATCGACCTGGAGACGGTGCGGGAGGTGCCGAGCGCGAACCGGGCGGTCGAGCCCGATCTCAAGGAGCGGCTCCGCTCGGCGATCGAAGCGCTCCCGGAGATCTACAAGGTGCCGGTGGTGCTGTTCGACATCGAAGGATTCTCGCACGCCGAGATCTCAGAGCTGCTCGGGGTGCCCGAAGGAACCTGCAAGTCCCGGTTGATGAGAGCCCGGGCCCAGCTCCGCGACGCCCTGGCGGCGTTCGCCCCTTGAAGGAGACGAGGTACCGTATGGACGATCGTGAGTTCGAGGACCTGATGCGCGAGGTCGGCCGGGATTATCCGGCCGCGCCGACGCCGCCCCTCGAGACGATGTGGCACCGGATCGAGGCCCGCGCCTTCGCGCCGCGGAAGCTCACCCGGGTCATCACCTGGACCCGGCCGCTCGCACTCGCCGCGACCCTGGTGCTCGGCATCGGCATCGGCGTTGTCGGGAGCAAGCTCGCCGGTCCGAACGCGGGCCCGCCCGAGCCGCCCGCCGAGCTCGCGAGCAACCGGCCGCCGACCGATGACGAGCCCAGTCCGTTCGTCGGCGTGGCGGGCGACTACCTGGAGCAGACCACGGCCCTGCTGGTCGCCGTGACCGACCCCGATCAACGGCTCGCCTACGCGCCCGGCACCGTCCGCCGGGCGCGCGAGCTGC
>JBFXAS010000288.1:0-6279 GCA_050184075.1 Gemmatimonadales bacterium | reverse complement strand
TCCGCCGGTACCAGCCGCGGCTCGTCCTGGCGAAGAGCTCGTCGAACTCCGGCACCTCCTCCGATACCTCGAGCAGACAGCCCATCACCCCGGCGTTCGCCCGCGCCAGCACGATCCAGCGCAGGTTGGCTTGATAGATCGCCTGGAACGCCGTCCGCGGCACCGCCGCTCCGGCCACGGCCATGAAGCGATCGAGAAACTCACCCAGCACGTCCAGCGTGAGGGCGGCCTTGCCCTCAAAGTAGCGATAGAGCACCGGTGGGGTGATCTCCGCTCGGGCGCAGACGTCGGCCACCTTCATCTGCCGGTAGCCGACCTGGTTCAGGAGCTCGACGGCCGCGAGGCGGATCCGCTCTCGGGTACGCTCCCCTTTCCGACCCGGCCGCGCCTGGCGCTGCCGCTCGGCGATGTAGTGGCGGAAGCTCAGCTCTCGGCGATGGCGGCGGGTGCCGACTGGGTCAGCCAAACCGCTTGGCCGCCTCGGTCGCCGTCCGCTCGAAGGCGCGGGTGAGCGGACCGTACATCCTGGTCATCGCGCCCGTCACCAGCTCGCCAGCGGCTTCCGGATTGCCAGCCCGGAACGGAGGATCGGGGTCATACTCGATGTTGAGCATCTCGGCCTTGGCGTAGTTCTCGCCGGCGAGCCGCGCCGCGATCACGAAGGCAATGTCGAGCCCCGCGGTCACCCCGGCAGCGGTGATCCGGTTGCGGTCTTCCACCACCCTGGCCCGCACCGGCGTTGCGCCGAGGCGGGCGAGGATGTCGTGCGTCACCCAGTGGGTGGTGGCGCGATACCCGCGGAGCAGACCCGCGGCACCCAGAACCAACGACCCCGTGCAGACACTGGTGAGATAGCGAGCGGTCTTGGCCTGGTGCTGCAGGAACGCGATCGCCTCGGGATCGCTCATCATCGAGATCGGGCCGAGCCCGCCCCCGGGAACGAAGAGCACATCGAGGCCCTCCGGGCAATCCACCAGGGTGTAGTCCGGCAGCAGCTGGGCGTGCCGGCCAACCGGCACCGGTGCCTTGCTCTTGGCCACGACGTGCACGTGGGTGTTGAGGAGATCCTCGAAGACTGCCTTCGGGCCCAGGATATCGAGCGGGAACATGCCGGGAAAGGCGAGGAGACCGATGTGTCGCCACTTGCTTGGCGCGATCATCTCCCCGACTCTGGGGTCACCCGCCGAGAGGTCTTCGATCAGCCGTTGCATGGCGGCGGCCATCTCGTCCTGTTGGGGTGAACCGGGGGCGGCCTGGCCACCGAGCGCCTCGGCTGACGCCGGGCCCCCGCCGGGGATGAGCGACGCCCCCGCGAGGCCGGCGGCGAGGGCAGCAACGCGACGATGGAATCCTCGACGATCCATGATCCGCCCCTGAGAGGTGGCTGACCGCGACGAAGCCGGGCCACGGGCAACCCCGGCCAGTAGCCGAATTCCCGAAAAAGCTATCTGCGACTAGCTTTTGTTGCAAAGCCACCGCCGGAGCGCGATCGGATGCGACGGACCACTACCAGGTGCGGCCTTCTGCTGGGCGCAGCGGTCGCGGCGTCTCCCGCAACCCGCGCCCACTTAGCCACGCGGTGTTCTCGGGCACGGGCACCGGCAGCACCGCGAACGCGCCGTGCGGGAGCTGGGTGCCGGGCGTCAGCGAGTACAAGAACTTCGTGCGGCTGGGCGCCCCGATCTCGGAAACGGTTCGATCTCTGGGGCAGCGTAAGGATCGAGGGACCGCACGTGCCGATCGGCGAGCCCTCGGTCCGGACCCAGCCGTACCACGTGCTCGACCTGGGCACGACGCTCCGGATTCGGCCCGGGCTCGATCTCGACATCGAGAATCTGGCCAACACACGCTACGTCGAGATCCGCTCGTCGGGCTTCGTCACCCCAGGCTCGCCTCAGGCCCTGCGGATGCAGCTTCGGTGGTCGTGGTCGGCTACTGAGCGGCGGATCGCTCGCCGCGCTCGCCCTGCTCCTGCTCGGGCAGGGCTGCGCAGGCGGCGGCGAGGCTGCCGATGCGCATCCGGCCGAGCCAGTCCGTTCAAGAGCCCGCTGGTGACGGGTTTCACGCTGACCCGCCAGGAGCGGCGCGCACTGCTGGCGTTCCTGTCGGCGCTGACCGACTCCGCCTTCATCACCGACCCGCGGTTCGCGAATCCCTGGCCGCGGTCCGCGAGATGAGGACGGGTCGAAGCCCACTCGCGGCCTCCCTGATCGTCCTGGCCGCGGCGGGGTGCGGGAACGGGGGGCGACCCCTCGCGACCCGGGGACCGATCACGGTCCTCTCGGGCTACGCGCTGCCGGTGATCGGCGGCGGCCAATCCGCGTTCGTCAGTATCCGAAACGACGGCGGGGCCGCGGACACGGTGATCCGGTTCGTCTCCCCCCTCGCGGACGCTGTCACCCTGCATCAAACACTGGTCCGCAACGGCACCGCCCGGATGACGGAAGCCGAGAGGCTCGTGCTCGAACCCGGTCGGACGGCGGTGATGGCGTCGGGCGGGCTGCATCTGATGTTGCGCGGCGTCGCGCCGGCGTTGGCGCCCGGCGACAGCCTGCCGCTCGAATTGATCCTGGCGTTGGCGGGCCGGGTCGTCGTCTCCGTGCCCGTGGTGGCCTTCGCCGACGCGCCCTGAGGGCGCCGCTCGGCGCCTGTCGTCCGGCCAGCTCGTCGATCAACTGTGATAGCCGGTCGAGCGCCGACCGAATCCTCGACGGCGCGCTGGTGCCGGACGCCTTGCCGGGTCGCGCGGTGCGCGCGGCGGTCGAGCGCTGAGCCGCGCCAGGGCCCGGACGCAGGAGCGCGGTCAGTCGTCCAGCGTCGCGACGAAGTCACGCTTCCGTCTCGACCGCCATCGACGGGGAACCTGCTGTCCAGGGCACCCTCGCCGGCTCCGGCCGCGCTCAGCCCCCGGTCCGGACGAGCAGCCACCCGAGCCCGCACGCAACGCCAAGCGCCACCAGGCGCTCGCTGCCCGCCCAGTCGACGAACGTCCGGTTGAGCATCGCAACGCCAACGATCACCACGGTGAACCACACGATCGCCTGGACCTCCGGCAGCGTGATGCCCACCCGACTGAGGTATCGGAGAGCGAGCAGATGGGCCAGCATCCCGAGGCCGAAGCCGAGGAAGGTGTGGCCGAGCTCCCCCCGATGCACCACGTCGCCACGCCAGATGCGTGACGCGTGCACGAACCCGTAGGCGTCGGCCAAGCCGGAGAGGACCGTCAACGACACGGCCAGGATGGCCGGCCGCGCCAAGTGGCTCGTCGTCGCGCTGAGCGTAGCAAAGGCGTCCATGGGTAGCCTCGAGAAAGCGTCCATTGATCACGGCGACGTCGGGTCCGGAACCTGGACAGTCGTCCGCCGGCGAGAAGCTTGCTGTGTTGGCGCCATTGCCGAGGGCGAACGAGGCGATTGCGGCGCAGGTGACGAGCGGAATCGCTTCAGGCGTGCGAGCGGCGAGCGTGACGCTGGGCATGCGTCGTCCGGTGCGGGGGTTGCCGGGACCCGGCCGGGAGGACGCACATCCCGACGGGTCGGAGGCCGGGATCGCCTCCTGCGTCGGCCCACTACCCGCCTGGCTCCGGAGCATGCGGGGCGCGCATCGCCTCGTATCGGTCGGCGTCGGCGGGGCGGCCGATCACGCGATAGAGGCGGGTCATCTGCTGAAGCAGCTGGTCCCAGTTCCGCGGATCCTGGTCGCGGACGGGCTCGAACATCCGGAATGCCTCGAGGAATCTGGCCTCCGCCTCCGCGTGCCGCTCGAGCGACATCAGACAGATGGCGGCCTTCATCGCCACGTTGGCCGTCAATGGATGCCCTTCGCCCAGCTTGGCCCGGCGGATCGCAAGCGCGGCTTCGTACTGCGCCAGCGCCTCGCGGTGGCGGCCCATCAGATGGAGCGACACGCCCACGTTGTTCTGGGCGAACGCCAGCGTCGGATGGTCCGGGCCCGCCGCCGCCTCGATGGCGTCGCGCGCCTCGAGCTTGAGCGCGAGGGCTTCCTCCGCTCGGCCCTGCTGTTCGAGCGTCGCGGCCAGGTTGAGGAGATTGCCGCCCACTTCGAGGCTTCGCTCGCCGTAGTGCAGGCGGCGGACCGCGAGCGCCTCGCGGTAGAGCGACTCAGCCGGCGCGAGCTTCTTCTGGTTGTGCAGGGCCACCGCCAGGTTGTTGAGAATCGTCGCCAGGCGCGGATGCGATCCGGGCAGCCGTTCCCGCGCGATGGCCAGCACCTCCCGGAACGTGGTCTCCGCGGGGGCGAAGGCCCGCTGCTGTAGCTGCACCACGCCCAGGTTGTTGAGCCGCCCCGCGAGCCGCGGGTGGCCGGCACCGTAGGCCCGCCGCTCGATGGCCACCGCCCGACGGGCCAGCGCCTCCGCTTCATCGAGCCGGGCCTGCTTCCCGACCACGGCGCCGAGGTTGGACAGCCCGTTGGCCAGCTTGGGGTCGTCCGCGCCGAGCGTCTGCTCGCTCAGCGCGACGGAGCGGCGGTACGCCGCTTCGGCTTCGGGAAACTTCCCGGCGGCGTGCAGCACGTTGCCGAGCCCGTTCAGGGCCTCGCTCAGCTCGGCGGCGTGCGCGGCCGTGTCGCGGCCGAACGTGGCCGCCGCCGCCCGCAGGAGGGACTCGGCGGGGGCCAGGCGCTCCATCTGCCAGAGCGCCTGGCCCAGGATGCTCTCGCTGCCGGCCGTGGCCACGGCGTCGGGCCCGTGCTGCTCACGGTGGATCGCGAGCGCCCGGCTGAGCAGGGGCTCCGCGAGATCGAGGTCACCGAGGTTGAGCCGCGCCTTTCCGAGCACGGTGAGGAGGCGGGCCTGCAGCAGCGGCTGGGCCGCCAGCTCGGCCTCGACCTTGGCGGTGCCTTCGTCGAGGAAGTCGCGAATCCGCATGGTATCGCGCCGCTCGGGACCGGCGGCGAATGGATCGGGCGACTCGAACAGGTCCTCCAGGAACGCCGACACCTGGACGGCCACGTCGCGCTCGTGGGCGATCGCCAGGGCCTGGGCGCGACTGGAAGCGGCAAAGCGCATCGACACCGCCGCGAGCGCGACGAGCGCCGCCGTGAGCGCGGCGGTGGCCAGCACGCCGGTACGGTGCCGCCGCAAGAAGCGCCCCGCCACGTAGCGGAGTGTCTCCGGCCGCGCCTCGACCGGGAACCCGCCGAGGTGACGCCGTACGTCCTCGGCCAGCGCGGAGACCGACGGATAGCGACGCTCCGGCTCCTTGCGCAGCGCCTTGAGCACGATGCAGTCGAGGTCGCCGGCGATCGCGTCGGCCGGTACCGGCGGCCGGTCGAGCCGCCCTTCGGCCAGCCGGGTCGGGTCGGCCGCGGCGTGGCTCGGTGCCGGCGGCGCGTCGCCGCAGACGGCGGCCGCGAGCTGGGGGGCCGGCGTGAACTGGAACGGCCGCGAGCCCGCGAGCAGCTCGAACAGCAGGACGCCCAGTCCGTAGACGTCGGTGGCGGTGGTGATTGGCCCGCCCAGGAACTGCTCGGGCGCCGCGTGCTCCGGCGTCAGCAGCAGGAGCTCCCCCGTGTTCGAGCTCGCCCATCCGTCGTCGTCGAGCAGCTTGGCGATGCCGAAGTCGAGGAGTCGCACGTCGCCCGTCGCGGTCACCAGGATGTTGCCCGGCTTGAGGTCGCGGTGCACCACCAGGTTGGCGTGGGCGAACTCCACCGCTTCGCACACCGTGAGGAAGAGGCGGAGCCGCTCGCCAAGCGGTAGCTGTCGCTCGCGGGCCCACGCGGTGATCGGCGCCCCGTCGACGTACTGCATCACGAGGTACGGCTGGCCCGTGCCGGCCACGCCGCCGTCGAGCAGCGTCGCGATGTTGCGGTGCTGGAGCCGTGCGAGGATCTGCCGCTCCGTCCGGAAGCGGCGGATCAGGTCGCTCGCTCCCCGACCCGGGCGCATCAGCTTGATCGCGACGTCCTGCTCGTACTGCGCATCGCCCCGCCGGGCCCGATAGACCTCCCCCATGCCGCCGCGTCCGATGATCGACTCGATCTCCCATACGCCGATGCGGGTGCCCGGCGCAAGCGTCGGCGACGCGTCGAGCTCGGTGGGCGTGATCAGGCGGTCGGCGTCGCGCGTGCCGCCCACGACGGCGTGCGCGCGGAGGATCGCGTCGATCTCGCGCCGGAGCTCGGCGTCGCCGGCGCAGGCGCGAGCGAGAAACGCCGCCCGCTCCTCGGGCGGGAGCTCGAGGGCGTCGAAGAACAGTGCGTCCAACCGGTCCCACGTCTCGCGGCGCATGAGCTCCGTGCCCAGTCGCGTCGCCC
>JBFXAS010000287.1:0-6305 GCA_050184075.1 Gemmatimonadales bacterium | reverse complement strand
GGCGCCGCGTGGATCTCGATCTCGCTCTCGAGCGGCTCGTCCGCGTTGGCCAGCCGGAGACTGCACTCGCCGCCGCCGAACAGGGTGGTGAAGACCCGCTGGAAGTTGTTCTGGACCGCGGTGAACGTCTCGAGGAAGAGGGTCTTGGCCGTTCCGTCGATCTCGCGAATCGCCTGGAGCAGCGACTGTCTCGCCGCGATCAGATCGTCCCGCTGGGCGGTCAGGAATTCGAGTCGCTTGGTCTCCTCCGCGTGCTCTTCGACCGCCAGCGGATTGACCGGGCCGATGGCCTCGAGGCTCGCCGTGATCCGGGAGAGCTCGGTTTCCAGCGGCTCGCGGTCGAGATCGATCAGATGCCCGCGCTCGATCAGCGACTCGTATGACGCACGCCACTCGGTCTCCACCCGATCCACGATCGCCCGCCGCTCGCCGGCCACCTCGGTCAGCTCGACCTCGAGCCGGTGGTCTTCCTCGGTTGCCTGCTCGAGCTCGGTGCGGAGCGCGTGGACGGAGGCGTTGGCGTCCTCGAGCTCGGCGACGGCGGCGGCGTGGGTGCCCTCCGCGTCGGCGTTGGCCGCTTCGAGCTCGGTCAGGGTCGCCTGCCGATCGCGGCGTTGCTCCAGCCACTCGGCGTGCTGGGTCTCCAGGGCCGTCCGCTCCTGCTCCAGCAGCGCGATCTCGTTGCGGAGCGCCTCGCCCGCCTGCTCGGCGGCCTGGATGGTCTGCGACGCCCGCTCCAGCCGATCCGCGGTGGTGCGGAGTCGGGCCGAGACGTGCGCTTCCTGGACCTGCCAGTGGACTCGGGCTTCGCGGGCGCTCTCGAGCTCGGCGTCGAGGCTCGCCAGCCGCTGCCGGGCCGACTCGAGCGACTCTTCGAGCCGCACCTTGCCGACCTCCGCGTCGCGCACCGTCGTGGCAAGCTCGCCCAGGCGCTGCTCGGCCCGATCGATCCGCTCCCGGACCCGGGTCAACTGCGCCTGGGCCTCGCTCCGCTCGCGGCCGAGGTTGAGCATGAGCCGGTGGGCGTCGTCGCGCGCGGCGACGGCGGTGCGCTCGAGCTCCCGCGCCTGCTCGACCGCCGCTGCCGCCTCGGCGGCCTTCCGCTCGGCCTCTCCGAGCTGGGCCCGGGTGGTGCTCAGCCGCTCGGCGATGGCGGCCTGTCGGCGCTCCTCCAGGGCGATTTCCTCGGCCAGCGCGGCGAGGTCGGCCCGGCGGCGGATCGGGCCGGAGGCGCCGGTCGTGCCGGTCAGGAGCACCGCCCCGATCGGTCGCTTGAGCACCCTGGCGGCCGGATCCAGCACCTCGGACCCCCGCAATAGCGCCTCGATCCAGCGGAGGGCCGGGCCCTCGGCGGCGAGGCGATCGGCCAGCGGGTGGGTGCCCTCGGCGAAGAAGGTGGGCCCGGGCTCGGCGGGCAGCAGGACCAACGCACCGGGCTGCTCCCGCTCGTGCCAGGCGTGGACTGCGTCGACCGCGTGCCAGTCGCGCACCAGGATCGCGTGCATCCACTCGCCGAGCAGTCGCTCGGCCAGCTCCGCGTGCTCCCGCGAGGTCGAGATGAAGTCGCTCAGGGGGCCGAGGATCGTGTCGCCAAAGCGGTCGCGCGCCGCCATCAGGGCCTGGGCCGCCGGGGCGAGGCCGACCCGATCCCGCTCGAGCTCGAGGAGCGCCTCGCGGCGAGCGGTGAGCTGGGCCACGGTCTCGTCGGCGACCCGCTTCTCGTCCCGCTCGATGGTCTCGCGCTCGCGCGTCTCCGCCACGGTGTGGCGGGCCCGATCCGCCGTCGTCGTCGCGACCAGGGTCTCGTGCGAGCGGGCGGCCGCCTGCTGCTCGAGCCCACGGGTCTTGTCCTCGAGCTGGACGAAGTCGCGTTCGAGCCCGGCGACGTGAGTCTCCTGCTCGGCCTGGGCCTCGCGGAGTCCGCCCAGCTCGGTGTCGAGCGCGGCCCTTTCGCCTTCGAGGGCTCGCACGCTCTGGGCCTGATTCTGGACCTGGCCTTCGAGGCCGCGCACGGAGTCGCGATGCGAGGAGAGCCGATCACGGACCTCGCCCTCGGCGGCCGAGCGGGTCTCGAGCTCCTGCTCGATCCGCTGATGCTCGGCCTTGGCCTCCTCGAGCTCGGTGGCGGCCGTGTCGCGCTCGTGCACCGCCTGCTGGGTGCGCAGCTCGACGTGCTGGCGCTCTTCCTCGTCCCGCTTCCGTCGCGCCAGCGCGTTGGCCAGCCGCTCGTCGGCCACGGCGAGATCGCCGTCCAGCTTGCCGAGGGCCACCTGAACCCCGGCCAACTCCCGGGCGACCAGGGAGCGGTGCTCCTCCGCCCGGGCCCGGTCCCGGGTCGCCTGCTCCTGGCGGGCCAGGGCGGTGGTCAGCTGCTGGCGGAGCTCGGGCAGGAGACGGCGGAGCTCTTCATGCCTGGTGCGCATCCCGCCGGCGCGCTCGCCGAGCTCGGCGAGGAGCCGAGCGGCGAGCGTCACCTGGACCGTGAACTTCTCCTCGATCAGCTTGCCGTGGCGCTCGGCCTTGCCCTTCTGCCGGGCGAGGCTGCGGATCTGCGACTGGACCTCCGCGATCAGGTCCTCGAGCCGCTGCAAGTCGGCGGCGGTTTCCTCGAGCCGCCGCTCGGTGCTGTGCTTGCGGTCCCGATACAGACCGATGCCCGCCGCCTCCTCGAAGAGCGACCGGCGCTCGTCCGCGCGATCGGAGAGCAGCAGGTCGATCATCTTGGCTTCCATCACGACCCCGGCGTCGCTGCCGAGGCCGGTGCCCCGGAGGAGGTCCTGGACGTCGCGGAGCCGCACCGGATTGCGATTGATCAGATAGTCGCTCTGCCCCGAGCGGGAGAGCCGCCGGGTGATCACCACCTCACGGTAGGCGATCGGGAGATCGCCGTCGCTGTTGTCCAGATAGAGGGAGACTTCGGTGAGGCTCACCGGGCGCCGGTTGACCGAGCCCTGGAAGATCACGTCTTCCATCTTGCCGCCGCGGAGCAGGCGAGCGGACTGCTCGCCGAGCACCCAGCGAACCGCGTCGGAGACGTTGGATTTGCCACAGCCGTTCGGCCCGACGATCGCGGTGACCCCGTGGTCGAAGCTGAGCGTGACGGTGTCCGCGAACGACTTGAAGCCGGAAAGCTCCAGCTTGAGCAATCTCATGAAGGGTCCTCGGGTGGCTCTTGGAGCGGCTGCGGTCGGCGAAAGATAGTCGCACCAGGGGAAGCCCTGGTAGCGATCTCAGCGCCGCGAAATCGGCGGATTCGAGAGGATGAAGTACGGTCGTCCGAGCTGCCGGCCGACCTCCTCCGCCTCGGGTCGGGTGGGGTAGGGGCCCACCACGACCCGGAAGCCCTCGTCGGCGGTGCTCGGGTCCAGGACCCGCGCGGGATACCCGGCCCCGGTGAGCTGGCGAGCCAGCTCTCGGGACCAATCCGGATTCTGCGAGCTGCTCACTTGGAGGTAGAGCGCGTCCGTGGGCCTGGCCGGCGCCGTCGTGGACGAGTCGGTCAGCAGCAGGCTGTCCTGCCGGACCAGCACCGATTCGGCCGCCTGGGCCACGTGGCGGGCGCGCTCGCGCGGCTGCCAGGTGGAGACCAGCCACCAGTCGTTCGCGCCACCCTCGATCCGCCCCACCTCGGGGAGACCGGTCTTCCCGAGGTCGTAGGCGGCCAGATCGTCGCCTTCCCGGGTGAGCAGGGTCGCGGCGCCGGCCACGGTCGGGAGGTCCTCTTCCCATGGCGTGCCGACCCGGCTCACCACCCGGTTGGTGGTGAGGTCGATCACCCAGGCCGAATCACCCTGCGCATAGCGCGCCAGCATCCAGCGGCCGGACCACTCCGTCCGAACCGCCGACGGTTGGGCCCGGACGTCGATGTTGGCGATCTCGCTCTTCGCGTAGCGATCGATCACGGCGATGCCGGGGCCGTCGTGCGCGGCGTAGAGCCGGTGCCCCGACGGGCTGAAGGCCAGGGCGCCGACGGCGTGGCCGACCTCGACCCGGCTCTGCTCGTAGGGATCGCCGGTCTCGAACAGCCCGATGCCGGAGCCGTCGGCGACGGCGATCAGGTCGCCCCAGTAAGTCGCGGCGATCTCGCCAGGCGGGATCGGGGTGCTGTGGAGCAGACCCGCCGCGTTGAAGATTTCGAGGCTCGTGCCGGAGTCGACCGCGACGACGAGGTGGTCGCCCAGCGTGCCGGCCATGAAGCGCGGCCTGCCGGAGAGCGAGTCGCGGTAGACGGTCGGCGTCGCGAGGTCGAAGCGGGTCACCCGGCGGCGGCTGTCGACCGCGTAGACCGCGCCGTTGGGCACGAACGCCGCGTCCCGCACGTTGGCGGATTGTTCGCGCGTGCCCCGCGCTTCGAGATCGATCGCGGTGAGCTTGGCGCTCGAATCGAGCACCTCGAGCAGGCGGGCTTCGAGATTGACGCCGAGGAGGCGCTTGACGGGCGGCACGGAGGCCTGGCTGGTCCAGATCGGCTCGGAAAGCGAGTCCGACGCGTAGGCCTCGACCGTGCCCCCTTGCCGCGGTACCCGGAGCAGCGTCACCAGGCCACCGATCGCCGGAAGGTCCGGCGGGGTCGGGGGCTCAGCCGAGGGACACCCCGGAAGCGCCGCGAGGCCCGCGGCGAGGAGCAGGAGCCTCGCCACGGGCCTCGCGTGCGTCGGACGTCGCTCTAGAATGTCGGTCCCAGGCTCAGCGTCCACAGTCCTCCCACGCCGGGTCGGTTCAGGGGGCGGGCGTAGTCGACTCGCAGAATCAGAAAGTTAAGGAGGTTCCCGCGCACCGAGAAGCCGACGCTCTGGAAGGGTGTCCGGATGCTGTCGTCGACGATCCCGTCCCGGCTGAACTGCACGGACTGCCCGGCCTCCCAGAACACGCCGGCGTCGTAGAAGAACGCGCCCTCGACGATCGGGAGACCTTCACGGATGAAGGTCAGGTTCGAGGTGAGGATCGGGAACCGGAGCTCGGCGTTGAACATCGCGGCCCGGGTGCCGATCAGCTCGCTGAAGCGATTGCAGCCGTCGACGGTGCCGCCGTCGTCGAGGCTCCGGCACTCGTTTCGCTGGAACGAGCCGGCGGTCCAGCCGCGGATCAGCTCGGTGTTGCCGCCGAAGAACCGGAACGAGGTCTCGTCGCGGCCGATCCGACCGAAGAAGAGTCCCCGCGTGGCCAGCGTGAACGGGCCCGGCAGCTGGTCATAGCGCCGGTAATCGGCGGTCAACGAGGTGAAGCGCCAGCCGTCGCCGATGAAGTTCAAGTTCTGGGAGATCTCGAACCGCGCCCGACGGCCGACGAACGGCCCGACGTATCCGAAGAGCGAGTTGTCGTACACGTAGGCGATCGACGGCGCCAGGTACGAGAAGCTGCCGAGGCTCGTGGTCTGGAGATTCGGGTTCCGGGTCGGCACGCCGGTGATCCGGTCGAACGGCTCCAGGATCTCGAGCCGATCGTCCTGCACGTTGGCCACCTGGAGGCCGCCCTCCAGCCGGGAGAACCGGCTGAACGGATAGAAGCCCTGGAGCCCCACGTTGCGGAACACCAGACGCCGGATGCTGGTCGAGAGCGTCGCCTCGTTGGCCGTCGGCGTCTGGTCGGTGATGAACTGCCCTTCGTAAAAGAAGTAGGGCGACTGCTGCGCGCCGACGGCCCAGTTGAGCCGTTTGCTCAGGTTGATGTACTGCGCCAGCAGCTGGGTCTCGGCCAGTCGCCCGTTGAGCGAGGCGCCGAAAATCAGCTGCTTGTTCGAGAGCATGTCGCCGAGCACCAGGGTCGCCGAGCCGGTCACGCCCCGTCCGAAGTTGTCGCGGACGTAGCCGATCGTGGGTCGGGCGACGTATTCGGGCTCGAACTTCGCCTTGTAGTCCCGGTAGACGAAGTCGCTGGTGTCGGGCGGCTCGATGGTGACCGAGTCGAGCAGCCGGGCGATCGACTCCGGTTGGGGTGGCGGGCTCGCGGAATCGCCGGTCTGGATCGCCAGCGAATCGGTCGGACGGAAGCCGTCGCGGGTCCGATAGAACGAGCTCGACGCGAGCACCTCGGCCGTGCGCGGCGCGTTGGCGGCCGAGTCGGGCCGGAAGAGCGGGGCGGTCGATCGCGGCTGCCGGGTCTGCACCAGCACCGCGGGGCCCTGACCCGTGGGACGCCAGGGCTGCTTCTTGAACGACCTCGGGTTGGTCAGCGTGTAGACGTCGTACTTGCCCAGCTCGAAGTACACGAAGGCGATCCGATCCGAGCCGGTCGACCAGGAGAGCACCGGGCTGAGGGGCGTGATGCCCTGGATGCCCGTATAGAAATCGGTGAGCTGATAGACC
>JBFXAS010000286.1:0-6327 GCA_050184075.1 Gemmatimonadales bacterium | reverse complement strand
CAGCATCTGAGCCAGGCCGCTCGAGGCCGTGACCGGGCGGCCAACCTCGACCGGGCCGAGTCGTGTCACCGAGTCCAGCGAGGGCGTCGCCAGCCAGACCACGTACCGCTCACCCGGCGCGGTCGGCGGCAGGGAGTCGATCTCGATCGAAAGCTCGTGCAGCACTTCGCCGGCCTCCGATACCGAGACCCCGAACGGCGACCAGGGTTGCCGGAGCGAGACCCGACCCCGGATCGCCGGCGAGAGCCCGGTGGCCGGCAGCAAGCCGAAGCCCTCGTGGCTGCCGGTGGTGTCGACCTGCAGGCGGGGCCCGGTCTGCCCTTCTGCCGGCATCGCCGCGAGCAGCGCGGTCAGGGCGAGCGCCGCGGCCCACGGGCCGCGCCTGGCTCTCGAATCCTGGCCCGGCGCCGGAGACCCCCACTGGCGGAGAGCGCTTCGCCCGTTCATGGCACCGGCTTCGGACCCCGATCCCAGTCCTGGACGCTCGAGATGTTCGCCACCCGGAACTTCCTTCCGTCCCAGCCGTCGAAGCCCTTGACCTTGAAGGCCCAGAAGCCGGAGCCGAAGTCGCTCACCACCACCAGTCCGTCCGCGTTCCGCACGTCGACCCCGAAGGCGCCCGTGAACCCGGCGTCGCCGATCAGCGTCGGCTCCCGCGGGTCGAGACCGCGGCGCGGCGGACCGCCATGGGTCTGGAAGGAGGCCACCGTCTTCGGGTTGGTGGGATCGGTCAGATCGAAGACCTGGAGCCCCTCCGCATAGTGGGAGACGAAGACGTAGGGCCAGCGCATCTCGTGGTTGTGGCTCATGCCCTTCCAGTTGGCGCTCCAGACGCCGATCTCCTGGTTGATGGTCGGCACCTTGCCGCTCAACCCGGGCTCGAGGTCGTAGACCCGCACCGGCGAGTAGAGATACTCGGTCTGGCCGACCGCGATCTTGCCGTCGGGGCTCGCCGAGACGGTGTGGGCCAGGTCGAGACCGAACACGCCGACCACCGAGGTGATCAGCGACGGCGTCTCCGGTCGGGTGATGTCGTAGATGTAGTAGCCGTTGAACCCCGCGCCGTAGAGCTTGTCCTGTCCCGAGGCGGGGTCCTGGGCCACGTAGTAGTCGTGATACCCGGCCAGCGGCCCGAACGAGGTCTGGATCGGAGCGTTGACCGGCCAGGGCACCTGACCGATCAGCCCCTGGCTCGGATCCTTGGCCAGGAACTTCTCCATGTCGTAGATGTTGCCGTGGGCGCCGCTGGTCGTCGTCACCAGCAGGACCCGCCCGCTCGAGTGCTTGTAGGCGAAGATGTTGTGGAATCCGCCCGGCGTGTCCGGCGCGCGAATCCGGCCGACCTCACGGACCGTGCTGACGTCGGGTAGCCCGGTCACGTCGAAGACGATCGCGCCCAGGTCGGCGTCCGGGCCGCCGGGCGCGAACTGGAACGACTGCACCAGGTAGTAGCGTCCGTTCAGCTTGAAGTACTTGTTGTCCATGCCGCCCACGCCGACGTGGAGCTCGGCGTTCTCGATCCGCCACTCGTAGATGACCTTCGCCTTGGCGGGGTTCGAGAGATCGACGATGTCGAATCCCATCGTCGGCGCCACGATCCGCCCGACGTAGGCATACGGGCGGCTGAGCTCCTGCTCGATCTCGATGTCGGTGTGGCTGAACTCGAACGCCGCCTTCATCGGCAGGTGGGACAAGACCTCGACGTTGGCGTTCTGGACCGGCCCTTCCTGAGCCAGGGCCGTGCCGCCGCTCAAGGTCAGCAGCGCGAGGGCGATCGAGCGGGTCATCAGTCTTCTCCGGGACGGCGGGAATGGAGGCTCACCATCATACTCTTTGACCGGGTGGCGCGAAATACCGGACCCCTCATTCCACGGTGAAGGCGGTCATCATCCCGGCCTCGAGATGCTCCGCGATGTGGCAGTGGAGCATCCAGGCGCCGGGATTGGAGACTTCCAGCAAGAGGTCCACGGTCGCGCCCACCGGGAGGAGCGCCGTGTCCTTCCACACCAGGTTCCGATTCCGCACCCCGTCGCGCGACAGCACCAGGAAGCGCTGGCCGTGCAGGTGGATCGGGTGGTTCATCGGATGGAAGGCCTTCGCGTCGTTGTGGAGCCGGATCTTGACGACGTCGCCGACCTTGAACCGCCAGGCGATGTCCATGTTCTCCCGACCGGTCGCGACGTCGCGGAGGATCCAGCGCACCTCGTTGGCCGTGGCCAGCCGGTTCATGTCCGCCATCGGATCGGTCCACTCGACCGGCGCCCGATAGGTCGTGTCGACGCTAATGAGCTGCATCAGCGCGATCGGCAGGCCGCGGATCTCCACCGTCAGCGCCAGCTCCTGATCCACCGGCCGGTCGAAGTGCGGCGCGAGCCGGGCGACGTCGGAGCGCATCTCCGGGTCGTCGCCCAGGCGCTCGAACCCGGCGCGGTAGTCAGGCGAGGCCGGCTCGGCTCCGACCGTCACCATCCCCAAGGTGTCGACCGCGGTGAAGAAGCGGCCCCGCATGTGGTCGACGCTCTGCACCCGGTTCAGGATCGGGAAGCGGCCGGCGTGCGGGAAGCGCACCTCGACCACGTACCGCTGGGCGGGCGCGATGGCGACGCTCGAGACCGGCAGCTCCTTCTCGAACTTCCCGACGTCCGCCGCCACCAGCTTGATCGGCGCGCCGCCGAACGAGACGTTGTAGGTCCGCGCGTTGGATACGTTGGTGAGGTAGTAGCGCACCACGGCGCCCGCGTTCACCGCGGCCGCGTACTCGAGCTCGCCGTTGATCAGCGCGACGGTGCCGAAGCGACCCATGATGGCGAAGGTGGCGGCGTCCTGGCCGAACGGCACCAGCCCGTCGCCGTCGATCAGCAGGTCGTCGAGGGTCAGCACCACGGCGTCGTTGACCGGGTTGTCGTAGCCCGTCCGGCTCGAGCGGACCAGCATGTTGCCGTAGAGGCCGAGCTCCTGCTGGATGTCCTCGCGAACGTGCGGGTGATACCAGTAGATCCCCGCGTCCGGGAAACGCACCGTGTACCAGAAGGTCTCGCCCGGGGCGACCGGATCCTGGGTCAGGCCCGGCACGCCGTCGAACCGGTTGTCGAGCCGGACGCCGTGCCAATGGACGGTGGTGGGCAGCTCGATGGCGTTGCGGAACCGGACGTGGATCGTCGCGCCCTGCGAGACCCGGATCAGCGGCCCCGGGATCTGGCGATTGAAGCCGTACATCACGACCCGACGCGATCCGACCATCCGCTGGACCATGGTCGCTTCGAGGGCCAGGGTGTCGCCGTCGGCCAGGTCGATCGGCCGGCTCGGGATCGCGCTCGGCAGAGCGTCCGGATCCCGTCCGGCGCCGGGAAGGAATGGCGCGGCGCTCGGCTCGAGCCCGCGGAGACCCGGCAGCATCGGACTCTTCAGCATCGGACCGATCATCCGTCCGCTGTTGAGCGTGCCGGCGCTGGAGTCGACGTGGCGGTGGGCCTGAGCCGCGAGCGGTCCCGCCGCGGCCAAGCCAACGACCAGACCCACCGTCGCGAGCGCGGCCCGCACCAGCGAGAGGAGCGGCTTCAAGCGCCCGCGGGTCGGTTCGTCCGCTCCACGGCGTAGCCGTCGCCGTAGAACTTCGACGTGGTCCTGGTGTGGAATGTGATGGCCTTGATCGGCTCGTACTTCGGATTCTCGAGGCCCGGCAGCACCTCCAGCAGCTCGTCCTCCCAGACGTACACCGCCATCGGGAACGACACCCGGGTGCGACGGCGCGCGGACGGGTCCCGTGGCTTGCTCACCCGGTGCGTGGTGGAAGGCAGGATGTCGTTGGTGATCCGCTGCATGTAGTCGCCGGTGTTGAGGATGATCGAGCCCGGCGGCGCGTGCACCCGCACCCATTTTCCGCTCGCCCGATGGAGCGCCTGGAGACCCTCGACGTCCGGCGCCGGGAGGATGGTGAAGAGATCGACGTCTTCGTGGCCGAGGAGACGGCCGGCGCCGGAGGCGTCGTCGGCATCGCCGATTGGCGGGTAATAGTTGAGCCGGAGACCGAAGTTGGTCCCGGTGAGCTTGTCGTCGTAGTGATGCGGGTCCACGCCCAGGTAGCGGAAGATGCTCTGGGTGATCGGGATGATCAGGGCCTCGTGCGCCAGGGCGATCCGCCGGAAGAACGGCTCCGCCTCCGGGTTCGGCCAGAAGTCCCCGGCCCGATACGGCTCGCCGTCCTTCTCGCCGAGATCGAAGGCCCTGCGGCAGAAGACCCAGCCCTCCACCAGATCGGGATGGATGTCGGAGGTCTCCTTGATTGGGAAGTATCCCTGCTTGACCGAGCCGACCCGCGCCGCCGTGTAGCGAAGCTTTTCCTCCAGCGAGGGCTTGGTGAAGACCTCGATCACCCGGTCGCGGGCCTCCTGGTGGAGACGGGGATCCACCCCGTGGTTGACCAGGATCGCGAAGCCGATCTCCTGCATCGCCCGGCCGAGCTGCTCCGCGAACTCGGCCTTGCCGGCGTCGCCGCCTTCGTAGAAGGCCCGCATGTCACAGGTGCGGACCACGAAGTCCTCGTCGAACCGATCGTCGGTCGCGCTCTCGGCGAGCCGGTACGCCTGAGGGCGGCGGACTTGGTCGTAGCGCTCGTACTCCGTGCTGACCGCGTCGACACCGTGTTCCTTCTTGCTCATCGAGTCCGCTCCCCGGTGGGTACTCCCGCAGGCGTAGGTTAGGTCGGGCCCTCCGGTTCGGCCAGTCCGCCAGAGGGCGGCCGTGAGCCGGGAACGACCCCACCTCTCCACCGCCGCCAGCTCGAGGCTGGCCCAGTGTCTGGCCGCCTGACCGCTGGCCGGCCGGACCCGTCGAAGCGGGTCAACCGCCGGATGCAGTCGGCCCGGCCTCCGTCGGGTCGGACCCCGAGGGCGTTACCGATCCGGAACGAGCGACCCATTCCGCCTGTTGGGGCCGGGAGTAGCTTCTTCGACCCGAGACCTGTTAGTGTCGCGCCAGCGCAACAGTTCCGGAAAGGTCCCGTTGCGTTCGTGCCGCCCGAAGGCGCCGTTCTTCGCCCCGGCTCAACCGTCGGATGAGTTGCCCCATAACGACTTGACCCCATTCCACCGGTGCCGGGGAGTAGCACGAGGGTTGCTCCTTGGTGTTGTTCAGGAACTGGCCACCGGCCAGGTGCTGACCAGCGTCAGATCGGCCGGATGCAATAGAAGGAGTGGTGTACTTGGTTAGCTGCCTCGCGCGCGTCTTCCGGCCCCTCGCCGTAGTCGCGACGCTGACCGCTATGGCCGGCGAGCTGACCGCCCAGGCCGGGCGGGCGCTCTCCACCAGAGTCTCGCTCACCGTCACCGGTGACCTCGCCACGGCCGGCAATACCCTGCTCACCTGTGCGGCCCGGGTCTCCTGTGCCGCCGCCCAGTCGGGCGCAGCCGCGGGCTCGCTCAACGACAACGACTCGCACCCGATGCGCTACGTCGACGTCGACGGCGATCCTACGACCTTCAACTCATCGCTGGCGTCGCTGACCCTTCCCCCCGGCGCGACGGTTCGCTGGGCCGGGCTCTATTGGGGCGGGCGCTCCCGGGTCGGCTCCGGCGGCAGCGCAGCGCCCGACCCGAGCCGCGCGCCCGAGCTCTTGTTCGGCGGCCCGGGGACCGGGTACGCGACGGTCACGGCGGCCCAATTCGATCGGTTCTCGGAGAACTTCGCCGGCTTCGCCGACGTCACCGCGCTGGTGCGCGCCGGAGGCCCCGGTGCCTACCGCGTCGCCAACCTCCAGGCCGCCACCGGCCGGGGCGGTTTCGGCGGGTGGAGCCTGCTGGTCGCCTACGACGTGGCCGGTGGCGGATCGGCGACTCGCTTCGTGCAGGTGCAGGACGGGCTCCAGGTGATCGCCTTCAGCGCGAGCGCGCAGGCCACCTTCACCGGACTCGTGATTCCGCAGACCGGGCCCGTCGCCTCCGACGTGACCATGGTGCTCTACGACGGCGACCGAGCCCGGTCGGGCGATCAGATCAGGTTGAACGGCCAGCCACTCAGCGACCCGCTCAATCCCGCCGGGAGTCAGCTCAACAGCTCGATCGGCTCCCTGGGCGTCCGCTTCTCCCAGAAGAGCCCCGACTTCGACAACCAGCTCGGGATCGACCTCGATCGCATCGACGCGACGGGGGTCCTCGCCCCCGGCGCGACGACGGCCACCGTAGGCGTCCGTTCGACCGTCGAGAGCTGTCTGCACGTCCTCGCGCTCACGGTCCCGCAGGACCTCGGAGCCGTTCTCGAAGTGAACAAGTCCGGTCCGGCTTCCGTGGCGGCCCTCGGCTCGTTCATCTATTCGATCACCGCGCGGAACCG
>JBFXAS010000285.1:0-6347 GCA_050184075.1 Gemmatimonadales bacterium | reverse complement strand
GTGCTCGGCCCGGCCCACCTCTTCTTCTCGACCTATCTGGAGTCGATGTGGATCGTGGGCCTGCTCGCCGGCGCGCGGGCGCTCCAGGCCCGGGGCTGGCTCCCGGACGACGAGGCCGAGACCGTCAACGCGATCGCCGACGAGGCGGCGAATCTGATCGGCGAGTTCAACGAGGGATTGAGCAATCGCCAGACCTGGAACGCCGCGGCGCTCACCGCGATCGGCGTCTGGTTCGGTGACGCCGAGCTGACCCGCGCGGCGATCGAGAGCCAGTACGGGCTGCTCGGCCACCTCACCGACGGCTTCGCCGACGACGGGATGTGGTACGAAGGCGAGAACTACCACCTCTTCGCCATGCGCGGGCTCCTGCTCGGTCTCGACTGGGCCCGTTCCGGCGGCATCGACCTCGCGACCAACGAGGAGCTCGGCGCCCACCTGGGCGACGCCTTGATGGCGCCGAGTCTGACGGCGCTGCCCGATCTCACCTTCCCGGCGCGGCACGACGCCCGCTTCGGCGTCTCCCTCGCGCATCCCGCGTACCTCGAATGTTGGGAGGCCGGTCTCGCCACGCTCGGCGACGCGGCGCCCGACGAGCTCGGTCCGTGGCTCCACACGCTCTACGCCGCGCCGCACCGATCGAGCGGCACCTACGACGCCTATCTCCACGAGGCGGGCGAGCCGAAACGCGAGCGGACGACCCGCGCCGACCTCTCCTGGTGGATGCTCCTCCGGATGACGCCCGAGCTGCCGCCCGACACGATCCCCTGGAGGCCGGCCAGCGCGCTCCTGCCATCCCAAGGCGTCGCCGTGCTGCGGCAGGACGGCCGTTACCTGAGCCTCGAGTGCGGCGGGTCGGCAGGAGGCCACGGCCATCCCGACCAGCTCCACCTCACGCTGCACGAGCGCGGGGTCCACTGGCTCGCAGATCCCGGCGCGGGCTCCTACGTGGCCGCCGATCTCTTCTGGTATCGCTCCACGCTGGCGCACAACGCGCCGAGGCTCGACGGTCGCTCGCAGGTCGATGGAGAGGCCAGCTGTCGCGCCTTCGACGTCGGCGACCCGCTGTCCTGGATGCAGGCTCGATGGGACCGGGTCACCCGCTCGGTGGTGAGCGCGTCGGATTGGACCCTCGACGTGATCGACCTGGCGCAAGGCGAGGAGGTCACGCTCGAGCTACCCTGGCATCTGGTGGGCGATCCACACGTTGTCTCGGCGGGACGGTGGGTTCCCGACGCGCTCGCCGACGATCAGGTGACCGGCGTCGAGCGGTTCGAATCCGAGACTGCCCCGATCAGGATCGAGGCCAGCGCCGCCGGCGCGACCGCCAGCCTGTCGCTGATCGGCGGCGCGCTGCTCAGGGCCGAGTGCCCCGGCCGCCCGGGGGAGCCGCGGACGCCGATGCTCCTGGTGCGGGAGCGTGGCGCGGCGGCGCGGTTGATGGCTCTCCTCTCGGTCGACCCTCGCGTCGCCCTCGCCGGCGCGGACGGCGAGCAGATCAGGGTCCGGGTCGGCGACGAGACCAGCACCGTCCAAGTCGGCGACCAGTCCGCCACCGTCAGTGGGCCGGACGGGCCGAAGGGGCTGGGTGGTGCGGTCGCCGCCCCGCCGCCTCCGCCCAAGCGGATCGTGACGAGCGAGCGCCCCGAGCGCATCGTCGCAGGAGCGATCCGGCTCGAACACCCACCCACGCTCGACGGCACCCTCGACGGGTTCGACCGCTCCGAGCCGATCGAGCTCGCCGACGAGCTGCGCTATCGCCGGAGCGAAGAGCCGTTCGGCGCCGAGACGGCCACGGCGAGCTGCTACCTCAATTGGGACGAGCAGCACCTCTATCTCGGTCTCGAGGTGACCAAGCCCGAGGTGGTCGTCCGCGCGGCCGACGCGCCCCCGCTCGAGCTGGACAACGATCCCGACGACATCCATGCCGACGGGGTGCAGGTCTTCTACCGGGTGGCCGGTCGTGACCTGGTCGGCTATCTGGTTCGGCCGACCGACGACGGCGGCATCCTCGCTCGGCCGATTCCCGGCGAGCCGGAGGGCCTGATTCCACTCGCCGGCGGCTCCTCCATCGGCGACGAGGGCTACCAGCTCGACGTGGCGCTCCCGTGCGCCGGGCTGGAGAGTCTGCCGCCCGGCTCCACGATCGAGGTCGAGATCATGGTCAACGAGATGCGGGCGGACCGGATCCGCCGCGCCGGCCAGCTGGTCTGGAGCGGTCGTGGCGGCTGGGTCTATCTCCGCAGCGATCGGATCGAGCCGGGTGCCTTGGGACAGGTGGAGCTGCTCGAGTGAGCGTCGCGGGCGGCACTTCGACCGGCAGCAAGCGACCCGCGGCGCTCTTCGGGCCCGAGCCGGACGCGCCCAGCCTCACCCTGGAGCGGACCGCGGGCTGCCGGGCCTGGGACACCGACGGACGCGAGTACCTTGACTTCGTCATGGCCCTCGGCGCGGTGGCGTTGGGTTACGCCTACCCACCCGTCGTCGAGGCGGCCACCCGGGCCGTGACTCGCGGCACGGTCGGCTCCCTGCCGCCGGCGGCGGAGGGTCGGTTGGCGGCGCTCCTGCGCGAGCTGATGCCCTGGGTCGAACAGGTGCGCTTCCTCAAGACCGGCGCGGAAGCCGTGGCCGCCGCGGTGCGCCTCGCTCGCGTGGTGACCGGCCGCGACCAGGTGCTCGGCGCGGGCTACCACGGCTGGCTCGACTGGTGCTCCCGCGACGCCGGAGTCCCCCGCGCGGTCGAGGACCTGTTCGGCGAGCTGCCCTTCAACGACGTCGCGCGCGGGCGCGCGGCGATCGCGGCGCGCGGCTCCTCGCTCGCCGCCGTGGTCGTCGAGCCCGTCGTCGACGGGGCGCCGAGCGTCGAGTGGCTCGCGATGCTGCGCGAGGAGACCAGCCGCGTGGGGGCGGTGCTCGTCTTCGACGAGATCAAGACCGGGCTCCGTGTCGCCCTGGGCGGCGCCGGGGAGCGTTGGGGCATCCGGCCCGACCTCGTCGTGTTGGGCAAGGCGCTCGCGAACGGCTTTCCGCTCGCCCTGGTCGGCGGGTGTCGGGAGGTGATGGAGGCGGTGAGCCGCACCTGGATCTCGTCGACGCTCGCCACCGAGAGCGTCGCGCTCTCCTCAGCGATCGCGAGCGTCGAGGCGGCGCGGCGCGAATCGCTGCCGGCTCACCTCGGTCGGATCGGCGGCCCGCTGCTCGCGGGCTTCGAGCGCCTCGCCGCGCGCGCGTCGGGTCGGGTCACGGCGGCGGGCATCGCCGAGATGTGCTATCTCGGCTTCCACGATCCCGCCGACGGAGGGCGGGTCGCGAGATTCTGCCTCGCGCGGGGCATCCTCTTCAAGCGGAGCGCCTACAACTTCGTCTCGCTGGCGCACGGTCCTGAGGAGGTCGAGCGGCTTCTCGCCGTCCTCGACGAAGCGCTGGCTCGAGAGGTCGCATGCTGATCGACATCCACGCCCACTTCTACCACGCGGCGAGCGCGCGCGCGGACTGGCGGGAGCGGAACGTCAGCCGACTCCGGGTCGGGGAGCAGGTCGGGATCCGCTGGCACGTGGCGTCGATCCTGGGCAGCTGGGGCCGGAGCTCGCCCACCTACTTCCCGTCGCCCGCCGACCTGACCGCGGGGAACGACGCGCTGCTCGCGTTGATCCGGAATCACCCCTCCGCGATCAAGGGATATGCCTGCGTCAATCCGAACTTCACCGAGCACGCCCATGCCGAGATCGAGCGCTGCCTGGAGCGGGGGATGATCGGAATCAAGCTTGCGGCCAGCCGCCGCGCCGACGACCCGCTGCTCGACCCGATCGCCGAGCACGCGGCCAGCCGGGCCGTGCCGATCCTCCATCACGTCTGGCAGCATCGCCGGCACGAGTGGCCCGGCCAGGAGGCGTCGGACGCGGTCGAGCTGGGCCGCCTGGCCGGGCGTCATCCCTCGGTCCCGTTCATCCTCGCGCACATCGGCGGCGGCGGCGACTGGGCCCACACCCTCCAGGCCGTTCCCCCAATCGAGAACGTCTTCGTCGATCTCTCCGGCAGTGGAGTGGACGCCGGGATGCTCGAGGCCTGCCTTGCGGCCGTCGGGACCGACCGGCTGCTCTTCGGCTGCGACCTGACCATCGACACCGGGATCGCCAAGCTCCGCCACCTCGAGCGACTGATCGGTCGTGCCGAGACGGAGAAGATCGGCTGGCGGAACGCGGTCGGGATCTTCCCGGCGGGCGTGTTCGGAGCGGCCCAATGAGGATCGACGTCCATGCCGCGCTCGGCAGCTTCCCGTTCCGGCCCCACCCGGCCGGCACCGTCGACGGGCTCCGGGAGACCATGGCGGCGAACGGGATCGACGAAGCCTGGGTCTCCAGTCTCTCGGCCGTCCACTGGCGCGACCCGAGCGCCGGCAACGCCGAGCTGTACGAGCAGCTGCAGGACCACCCGGCGCTCCGGCCCGTGCCGGCCCTGAATCCCGGGTTTTCCGGCGTCGAGCGGACGCTCGACCAGGCTCGCGCGGCAGGCGCCGCCGCCCTTCGCGTCGATCCGACCATCGCGGGCCTCGATCACACCGGCGGGGCGATGATCGAACTCGCCGCCGCCGCCGCCGAGCGTGGCCTGCCCCTCTTCCTCGCGGTCAAGCTCGAGGACGTGCGGCAACGGCATCCCGGCGACCGTGCCCCGGCGCTCGATCCGTCCACCCTTCGGACGCTGGTCCGGGCCGCGCCTCGGGCTCGCTTCGTGGTCGCCGCTGCCGACCGCGGCTTCATCGAGCAGGTCCACTGGGGCTCGACGCCGGCGGAGGCCGAGCGGATCCTCTGGGACGTCTCCTGGATCTGGGGTCCGCCCGAAGACGACCTCGACCATCTGGTTCGCGCGATCGGCGCCGAGCGCTTCTGCTTCGGCACCGGGTATCCCCTCCGAATCGCAGGCTCCAGCGTGGTCAAGCTGGAGCTGACGCCGCTCACGCCGGCCCAGCGGGCACGGATCGAGTCGGACAACGCCCGGTCCTTCGCGGGGGGCCGGTCCTAGAGGCGCGTGGCGCCGGCGTTTTCGCAGGGGCGAAGCCTCTCGAGAGGCGACGAAGCGGACAAGCGGCCGCGCGCGACCGTGCCATCGGTGTGCCGTCCACCAAACGGCTCGGCCGCCCGCCCGCGAATTCCGCCGCCGCCGAGAACGCGATCCGCACGTCACGATAGGCCGAGCTCCGCGGCCGATCGGTAACGTCTGGTTGGACAGTTCCGGCCCGACCCGGGCTCCAACTCTACGCCTTGCGGTTATATCCACAGTGGTTATAGTGGAGGCATGACGCCCTCCTCCCGGGATCCCGCGCCGTTTCTGCCGCTGCCGGCAGCCACCTTCCATATCCTGGTCTCGCTCGCCCAGGGCGACCGCCACGGATACGCGATCATCCAGGAGGTGGCCGAGCGGACCAGCGGCGCGCTCAAGCTGAGCGCCGGCACGCTCTACCGCTCGATCCATCGGATGCTGGAGCAGGGTCTCGTGTCCGAGACGTCCACCCGCCCGGCCCCCGCCCTCGACGACGAGCGCCGCCGCTACTACCGGCTCACCCCGCTGGGTCTCCGGGTGATGCGCGCCGAGACCGAGCGCCTCGCCGAGCTGGTGCGGATGGCGCGCGCCACGGGTGTGGTGTCGAGGCCGTCATGACCCGCCTCTATCGAGCACTGCTCCACCTCTATCCCGCGAGCTTCCGGCGGGAGTACGGCAAGGAGATGACCGCCGTCTTCGCCGCGCGCTGGCGCGACGCGGAGGGAATCCCGGCGTCGATCGGGCTCTTGCTCTCGGCGGTGTTCGAGGTGCTCGGCAACGCCACGCTGGTGCACTTCGACATCCTGCGGCAGGACCTCGCTCACCTGCGCCGCTCGTGGAGCCGAACACCGGCGTTCGCGCTCACCGCGGTCTGTGTCACGGCCCTCGGCATCGGAGCCAATGCGGCCGCGTTCGCGGTGGCCGACTTCGCCCTGATTCGCCCGCTGCCCTATCCCGACGCGGACCGGCTCGTGGCCCTCTGGCAACGTCCGCCCGGATACGACCAGATGGAGCTCTCGCCTGCGAACTACCGGGACTGGCGAGAGATGGCCAGCTCGTTCGAGACCATGGGCGCGTTCAACAACGTGGCGGCCAATCTGGTCGGGCTCGACCAACCGGAGCGGGTCGAGGGCGCCTGGGTCGAGCCGACGCTGCTCCAGGTGCTCGGCATTCCGCCCGCGCTCGGGCGCGGTTTCACGGCGGCCGACGCCGAGCCTGGCGCCCCCGGCACCGTGATCCTCAGCGACCCGTTCTGGCGGGCCCGATTCGCCGCCGATCCCGGGGTGCTCGGCCGGGTGATCCATCTCGACGGC
>JBFXAS010000284.1:0-6374 GCA_050184075.1 Gemmatimonadales bacterium | reverse complement strand
GGCGGGGTGCTCGCCCCGGCCCGGCTCCTGGCCGCGCTCGAGGCGGGCGGCGCTCGCCAGGCCGGTCCGGGCGAGTTCACCAGGCGGGCCCTCGAGCACGGCAAGATCGATCTGCTCCAGGCGGAGGCGATCGGGGACCTGATCGACGCGACGGCGCCCCGGCAGGCGCGCGCGGCGCTGGCCCAGATGGAGGGCGGCCTGTCGCGGCGGATCGAGCGGCTCCGATCCGATCTGATCGAGCTCGAGGCCCTGTTGAGCTATGAGATCGACTTTCCGGAGGAGGACGACGGCCCGATCGACCGGGGCCGGATCGATTCGGCGTTCGAGGCCGCCGTCGGCGCGGCCGACGCGCTCCTCGCCACGGCGCCGATCGGGACGAAGCTCAGGACGGGCGCGCTGGTGGTGCTCGCGGGGCGACCCAACGTGGGCAAGAGCTCCCTGTTCAACGCGTTGGTCGGGGAAGAGCGGGCTCTGGTGACCGAGATTCCGGGAACGACCCGGGACGCGATCGAAGCGCCGGGGCAGGTGGATGGCTGGCCGATTCGACTGATCGACACGGCTGGGCTCAGGGATTCCGATGACCGGGTCGAGCGGATGGGCGTCGAGGTGAGCCGCCGCTATCTAGCCGCGGCCGACCTGGTGCTGATTTGTGTCGAGGCCGGACGGGAGCTCGACCAGGAAGAGCTAGCACTCGAGGCCTCGCATCCGGCGATCGTGGTCAGGACCAAGTCCGACCTCCGGGCAGCGGGGGGACTCGCCGTCTCCGCGCTCACCGGTCAGGGGCTTGACGACCTCCGACGCGCCCTCGGTGAGCGGCTCTTCACCCGTCGGATCGGACCGGAGGCGCTCGAGCCGATGCTGACCCAGGAGCGACATCGACACGCGCTCTCGGCGGCTCGACAGGCCTTGGTCGACGCCCGTGGCCGGTTGGGCGACGGCGACCCGGCCATCGTGGCTCACCAGGTCCGGTCGGCCGTGGACCGGCTCGACTCGCTGATCGGCATCGTGGTCGTGGATGACGTGCTGGATCGGCTCTTCGCCCGCTTCTGCATCGGGAAGTAGCCCCCTCAGCACCCGGCGGCGCCCGTCTCCCGATGGGTGCCGTCGCAGAACGGCTTCATCGCGCTCCGACCGCAGCGACACAGCTTGACCGGACCGGGCCGCGTTGGCGTGGGAACAGGAATCGGCTGGCCCGACGGATCCTGGATGGTGACCGGTCCCTCCACCAAGAGGGGACCGTTCGGCTTGACCGTGATGACGACGCGGCCGTCGTCGGTCATGCGGTGCGGATGTCGCTCGCCTGCTCCTCCGCGGTGGCGAACTCGGACGAATGGGCGCGGAGGGCCTCCGAGATTCCCCGCTCCCGAACCAGCGCCTCCGCCATCCGATAGCCCAGGTAGTAGCCCGATCGCTCGGGAAGCACGCGGCCCAGAGCCAGCCGGGAGGCCGGGCTCATCCCGCCCGACAGGAAGCGGAGCCTCAGGCCGATGCCGGACCGGTCGAGGTCGTGGTGCGCTGCTCGGCGAAGGAAGGCCTCGAGCTCGCGCATTCGCTGGAAGTGTCGCTTGGGATATCCGAAGTAGTCTGCCTGATCGTGTCCCGGGGCCACCTGCTCGGCGGCATGCACGGCCAGTCCTTCGTTGAGGAGCAGTTCGCGCAAGGGCGCCCGGCTGGCTGTGGCCCAGTAGTCGTAGTAGCCGCCGCAGGCCTCGACGAGGCGCCTGAGCTCGCTGGCGCTCTGGTCCGCCGTGTAGCGGACGGTGTGGGCCAGCTCGTGCGCGATCCAGAGCGGAATCAGGTCGGGGGACAAGCCCAGGCCGAAGGTGGTCGGGTTGACCTTGCCGGTGAAGTGCTCGACACAGATGAAGGCCACGCCGCGGCCCTTCACTACCAGCTCACCCGCGTTCGCGGCGCCGACTCCGACCATGAGGACGATGTCGGTCGGACGCTCGATGCCGAGCAGCTCGAAGGCTCGGGCCACGGCTTCCTCGGCCAACTCGCTCAGGCGGACCGTCTGGAGCAGCGCCTTCAGGTCACTGCGATCAGCGCGCAAGGTCGTCGCGATGACCTCGTGGGCGTGCGTGCTCTCGGGATCGAGGACGTAATTGTTCCAATAGGCCGAGAGGACGGCCCGGTGGGCTTCGAAGTAGCGGTGATAGGCTGCTTCTCGGTTTGCCGACGCCAGGATTTCGATGAAATCTGGCAGCAAATTGATGAGCACGGGACAGAATACCGAATTCCCGCGATCAAAATCAAGATGGCACCACGTCCTTCGACCGATCCGTTCTCGTAGTCCGCTCACGAACCGCGACGCGTCTGGCTTCCGATCGTCTGGAAAGGCTCGGCGACACCGGCGAACTCGGCAGCCGAGGTCGATCGTGGCGGCGGGGTCCGGCGGCGTCACGCCGCTTGGCGCGGCACCGTGGACACCCTGGTCCGATCTGGTGGGGCGAGTGCCGGTTGCTTCGTCGGGCCCTGAGCCGATTGATGGGGCGAGGGGGGTGGCGTGGTCGAGTCCAGAGCCCAATGGCCCGGGGGGGAGCGAGAGCCAAAGGGGCGTTGTGTCGTGTCCCGTTGACAGCTCCGCGTTGCGAGTCCCACTCGATCGCTGCCGGCGGCCACCCATGGCGGCAGGCGGGGCTCTCCCAGCCGGGTTCGACATCGACCAGCCCGATCGCCGGCTCCGCCAGGCCATGGAGGCCGTCGGCCTCGAGGTGATCGACCTGCTGGAGCCGCGCCGCGCCGCGTCCGAGGAGGGTGTCACTGTCTGCGGCGACGTCTATCGTCGTTTCAGCCCCGACGGGCACGCGGCCATGACACGCGTGCTCCTGCCCCGGGTGTTGAGGGAGTTGGCCGCCCGGCCTGGAGACTGAGCGGTGCCCTGGCCGCGGGCACCGAGCCGCCGCTCAGATCTGGTCTTCGCGCTTGCGCTTCGAGGCGTCGGCGAGGAACTGACGCTCCTCCGACGTGAGGCTTCCCATCCCGTGCCGCGAGATCTTGTCGAGGACGCGATCGATTTCGTCGTCGCTGACCTCTTGCGGGCCGGCCTCCAAGGTGGCCGGGGCGGAGCTCATCTCGGTCACCGTCTCCTGAACGCGCATCGGGGTCACGACGGGCCTGCGGGCTGGCGTGGTCGGGATCCGTGCTGCCGGCCGCTCCGCGGCGAACGCGCGAACCCGGAAGAAGAGGTAGCCCGCGCAGGCGCCGCCGAGGTGGGCGAGATGGGGAATGCCCAGGACTGACGCGCCGAGCGTGCCGGCCACCAGGGCGCCGAGGGTGTCGACCGTGAGGAGGATGGTGAAGAGGGCGCGGGCCGAGATCGGTGCGGGAAACGGTGCGATCGGGATGCCGGCGTCCGGCCAGGACCAGACGAAGGCGAGCATCACCCCATAGAGCGCGCCGGTCGGCCCGACGATCGGGCCGACCTCGAGCACGGACGAAAGACCGAAGGTGAAGAGCGCGGCGCCGGCGCCGCTGTACAGGTAGAAGGCGAGGAACCGGCGGGAGCCCAGCTTCCGCTCGACCGGCGGGCCGAAAAGAGCCAGCGCGAGGCTGGACAACGCCAGGTGCACCACCCCGCCATGGGCGAAGAGGTAGGTGAGCGCGGTCCAGGGTCGGGTGAGGAACCTCTCCGGATCGAAGGCGAGCGCATCGAGGTAGCGGGGCGCGGTGAAGACCGTATTGGCCAGCAGCATGACCACGAGGTTGGCCGCCAGCAGGCGACCGACCCACGGCGTCATCCGGGCCACTCTCGGTCCTTCCATCAGTCCCGACCTTTGCTGCTGTTCCGGGCGGCGACGCAGACCCGCTCGCAGAGCTCCGGAAGCTCGATTCCTGCCGCTCTGGCCGACTGAGGCATCAGACTCGTCGCCGTCATTCCCGGCAGGGTGTTCGCTTCTAAACAGACGAGTTCACCAACCTCTGTCAAGCGAAAGTCTACTCGACTGTATCCACCCAACTTGAGGGCCTTGTGGGCCTTCAGACCAAGGGTTTGACACTGCTTGGTAACGGTTCGGTCCAAGTCGGCCGGGAAGATCTCCTCCGCCATCCCCGGCGTGTACTTGCACTCATAGTCGAAAATCTCGTGCCGGGGGCGAATCTCGCCCACAGCGAGAGCCGTACCGTCCAGGATTCCGACAGTCAGCTCCCGGCCCGGAACGAAGGCCTCGATCATCACCTCGTCGTCGTAGCGGGCGGCTTCGGCGATGGCCGGCCCGAGGCCATCGGGGGTCCTGACCACGCTCAACCCAACGGTGGATCCCTGTTTGCTCGGCTTGACCACCACCGGCCAGCCCACCGCCCGCTCCACCTCGTCGGCCGTGGCCGGCGCCATCAGCCAGTCGGCGGTGGGCACCCCGGCCGCCCGGAAGAGGTGCTTGGAGATGTCCTTGTCCATGGCGAGGCCGCTGGCGAGCGCGCCGCTGCCCGTGTAGGGGACGCCGACCACGTCCAGGACCGCTTGCAGGGTGCCATCCTCGCCGCGGCCGCCGTGGAGGGCCAGGAAGAGCACGTCAGCCTGGCGGACGGCCGGGAGCGCCGCGAGCCCCGAGAGCAGGACGCCGCTCTCCAGCTCGATCAGGTGATCGATGCTGGGCGGCGTCCTGGCGACCGAGGCACTGACCAGCCTGCCCTCCTCGGCTTCGGGGATGTACCCGCGCGCCGTGTCGACGACCGCCACCTTGTGGCCCCGGCTCCGGAGCGCCGCGACGACCTGCGCCGCCGAGGCCAGGGCCACGTCGCGCTCGGCGGAGGTGCCGCCGGTCAGGACGGTAATCCGCATCGCTCCCTCCGTCAGCGCCGACTGCCGATCAGCTGCTGGAGCAGATCGTAGCGGCTCACGATCCCGATCAGCTTGGCCTCGCGCTGGACGAGCGCCGCGGGGCTTTCCCGGGTGAGCATCGGCACGAGGCGGTCGGCCGGCATCGAGGCCTCGACCACGGGGAAGGGGGGATCCATGACCTCCCGAACCGGCCGATCCAACAGCGCGGGCTGGGCCAGCGCGCGGGTCATCAGGGTGCCCTCGATCAGGCTACCGACGCACTGCCCGTCGTCGATCACGGGGATCTGACTGACGTCGTAGGATGTCATCAGGTTGAGGGCCTGCCGGACGGCCGCCGCCGGGGAGACGCTCACGAGGGGCGGGCCCTTGCGCTCCGGCCGGCCGACGAGGTCACCGACCAGGACCCGCGGCACGTCGAGCAGCTGGTTCTCCTGCATCCACTCGTCGTTGAAGAGCTTGGAGAGGTAGCGCTCGCCGGTGTCGCAGAGAATCGTCACGACACAGGCCTCCGGGTCGTCGACCTCGCGGGCGAGCTGGAGCGCGATGGCGACGTTGAGCCCGGCGCTGCCGCCCACCAGGATGCCCTCCTCCCGGGCGATTCGGCGGGCCATGCCCAGGGACTCCCGGTCACCGCATTGCCGAAACTCATCGATCGCGTCCCACCAGATGGTCGTCGGAATCTTGTCACCGCCGATTCCCTCCACCTTATACGGAAAGCCCTCGCCGATCGTTCGAGCAGCGGCATAGTGGCTGTAGATCGATCCCACCGGGTCACCACAGACGACCCGGACCGCCGGGTTCTTCTCCTTGAGGAAGCGCCCGACGCCGCTCACGGTGCCGCCCGTACCGGCGCCGGCCACGAAGTGGGTGACCTTGCCGCGGGTCTGCTCCCAGATCTCGGGGCCGGTGGTCCGGTAGTGAGATTCGGGGTTGATCTGGTTGTAGAACTGATTGGCCAGGACCGCGCCAGGCGTGTCGTGGACGATCTGCTTGGCCTTGTTGACGTAGTTGTCGGGGTGATCGGCGGGGACGGCCGTCGGGGTGATCACCACTTCGGCGCCGTAGGCCTTGAGGAGGCGAACCTTCTCCTGAGACATCTTGTCGGGCATCGTGAAGATGCAGCGGTATCCCTTGAGGGCGGCGGCGATGGCGAGACCGACGCCGGTGTTGCCCGAGGTGCCTTCGACGATGGTGCCGCCGGTCGACAGCTTGCCCTCCCGCTCGGCCTGCTCGATGATCGCGAGTCCGATGCGGTCCTTGACCGAGGCCCCGGGGTTGGCGTACTCGGCCTTGCCGAAGACGGGGGTGCGCAGACCACCGGCGACGCGCGACAGACGGATCAGCGGCGTCCAGCCGATGGTCTCCAGGACCGACTCGTACGGGGTGGTGTGTTGGGGCTTCATGGTGTGGCACCTGAGCCGGGTGGAGGTCGGAAGTTGAACGGCTGCAAAAAGGCGCTCGCCGCGGGACGTCCGTCGCGGAGGGCTGGGGCGTAACGCAATCCCGGAACCGCGGCGAGGGCGGCCGAGTCGAGCGCGGGATAGCCGCTCGACTCGTGGATTCGAGTGGATTCGGGCACGACGGCCCCGGCCTC
>JBFXAS010000283.1:0-6406 GCA_050184075.1 Gemmatimonadales bacterium | reverse complement strand
CGGCCCAGCTCCCTCCGGTCGGCGCCGCCGTCGGCCAGCCGGGAGACCTCACGGCCTTCGGTGAGTCGTCCGGCGCCCCAGCCGAGCCGCCCGTCGGTGACCCGGCCGGCCGCGAGCTCTCGGCCGTCGGCGGGCCGCTCCGCGCCGCGCGCAAGCCGTCCCTCGGCCAGTCGCCCGGCGCCGCGGTCGAGCCCTCCCTCGGCCAGCCGCCCGGCGCCCCGGTCCAGTCGCCCTTCGGCAAGTCGCGCGGCGCCGCGGTCCAGTCGTCCCTCGGTGAGTCGGAGCGCGCCGAAGGCCTCGCGGCCGGCGCCGAGCAGGGGCTCGTCGCGGAGTCGGCCGCGAAAGCCGTAGCGGGTCAGCGGTCGGTCAACTTGCGGCGGGCGTAGTCGACGCCCCACTGCATCACGTCCGGACCTCGGAGGCCCATCTTCATGCCTTCCATGACCGCCGCTTCCTCTTCCATGCCCAGGTCGAGCATCAGGTAGGCGATCATCGGTCCGGCCACCCGGTTGCCGCTCGCGCAATGAAAGAGCATCGAGCGCCCCTGGTTGGACCGGACCACCTCCAATAGCCGCTCCATCAGCTGGTCGTTCAGGGCCCCCTGGGTAACCGGGACGCAGACGTATTCCATGCCCAGCGACTCGACCAGCCTGGGCTCGTCGAACGGCCGGGGCTCCATCGGATCCCGGATGTCGAGCACCACCTCGACGCCGGCTTCCCGGAGCGCCTCGAAGTGGCTCGGACCGGGCTGTCCGCCGGTGACCAGATTCGGCGTCGGTTGGGCTCGATTCGTCACGCCGGCGAGGGCGTCGAGCGGTCTGGGCACGGCGTCTCCCTTTCGGTGGTGACCGTCGCGGCGCGCGGTGGGCGCGGAACGCCGATGGAATGCTACTGATCGACCGCGAGGCCGCAATCCCGCTTGCCTTGGCGCCTTCTATGGCCAGGCCCCCGGTCGTACTTTTGGGCCATGGCCCGCCTCGCGATTGCCCAGTTTCGTCCCCGGAAAGCCGCGCGAGCCGACAACCTGGCCCGGGTCGGCGCGGTGTTTCGCGAGCTGGACCGGGCCGATCCGCCGGACCTCCTGGTCTTTCCCGAGACCGCGCTCACCGGCTACTTCGTCGAGGGCGGCGTTCGGGAGCTCGCGATGCGGGCGGAGACGCTGCAGTCCGAGCTGGTCCGGCTCCACGCCGAGAGCGGCGCCCCGCCGATCGAAGTGGTGCTCGGCTTCTACGAGCTCTGGAACAACCGGCTCTACAACTCGGCCCTGGTGAGCCGGCTCGGCGGTGACGACGCCGGCATCCGCCACGTCCATCGCAAGATCTTCCTGCCGACCTATGGCGTGTTCGACGAGGAGCGCTTCGTCGAGCCCGGCCGCTGGGTCCAGGCCTTCGAGACCCGTTGGGGCCGCGCGGCGGTTCTGGTCTGTGAGGACGCCTGGCACTCGATCGCGCCGATGATGGCCGCGCTCGACGGGGCCGAGGTCCTGCTGATTCTGAGCGCGAGTCCGGCCCGCGGGATCCAACCGATGCCGGATGGCCGCCCCGGCAGCACGGTGCGCTGGGAGCGGACCGCGGAGCAGGTGGCGCTCGAGCACGGGATCTTCGTAGCGGTGGCCCACCTGGTGGGCTTCGAGGGCGGCAAGGCGTTTCCGGGCGGATCGGTGGTAGTCGATCCGCAGGGCCGGATCATTCACCGGTCGCCGCTCTTCGACGACGCCCTCTCCGTGGTCACGCTCGATCTCGACGAGATCGCGCGGGCCCGTGCCGAAGAGCCGCTCCTCTCCGATCTCGAGACCCATCTTCCCCACCTGCTCGACGCCCTGGAGGTCCGGCGGGAAACCGGTCGCCTGCCCGGGCCGACTCGGGAGTCGACCGAGGCGGCCTCGAGACCGGAGCGGCCGGCCGTGCGGCAGGGCGCGGCGCCGGATGGCGATCCGCTCGCGATCGATCCCGCGCTCACCGAGCGCTGGCTGGTGGAGTTCCTCCGTCACGAGGTGAGTCGGCGGCGCGGCTTCGAGCGGGTGGTGGTGGGGCTCTCCGGCGGGGTCGACAGCGCGGTGACCACCTTTCTCGCGGCGCGCGCCCTCGGCGCGGACAAGGTGACCGCGGTACGGATGCCGTACGCGACCTCGAGCGCGGAGAGTCTGAGCCACGCCCAGCTGGTCATCGATCAGCTGGGCGTGGACTCTCGGACCGTCGAGATCACCGACGCGGTCGACGGGCTGGCCCGCGGGGTCGGCGAGACGCCGTCGCCCGGCCGGCTCGGCAACATCATGGCGCGGATGCGGATGATCGTGCTGTTCGACCTGTCGGCGTCGCTCCGCGCCATCCCGCTCGGCACCGGCAACAAAACCGAGCGGCTCTTCGGCTACTTCACCTGGCACGCCGACGACTCGCCCCCGGTCAATCCGATCGGCGACCTCTACAAGACCCAGGTGTGGGCGCTGGCCCGGCATCTGGGCGTGCCGGCGGCGATCGTCGACAAGCCGCCCACCGCCGATCTGATCGTCGGCCAGACCGACGAGTCGGACTTCGGGATCAGCTACGCCAAGGCGGACCACATCCTGCACTGGGTGCTCTCGGGCTTCGACGACGAGGCGATCGAGGGCCGCGGCTTCACCGCGGAGGAGATCGCGCTGGTCCGTCGCCGCGTCGACACCACCCATTGGAAGCGGCGGCTCCCGACCGTGGCCATGTTGAGCGACACGGCCATCGGCGAGTTCTACCTCCGCCCCGTGGACTACTGAGACCCGATGACCGACGCCCGCCCGATGGCCGACTCGCGTGGGGAGATCACCACCTTCGTGATGCCCCACATGCAGAACGTCCTGGGCGATCTCTTCGGCGGCGACCTGATGGCGCTGGTCGACCAGGCGGCCGCGGTGGCCGCGATGCGCCACGCCGGCGGCCCCGCCGTCACCAAGTCGATCGATCGGCTCGATTTCCATCACCCGATCCCGGTCGGCGCGCTGGTGACCTGTCTCGCCACGGTCGACTTCGTGGGCCACAGCTCGATGGACATCACGGTCGAGGTGTACTCGGAGCGGATCTCCACCGGTGAGCGGCAGCACACCCATACGGCGCACGTCGTCTTCGTGGCGATCGACGAGCAGCGCCGGCCCAAGCGGGTGCCCCGGCTGCTGGCCCAGAGTGACGAGGAGCGGGCGCGGCTCGAGCGGGGACGCTCGAGGGCCGAAGCCCGGCGGGGGCGATGAGTCGTCGCGTCACGGTGGTGCTCTCCGGCGGCGGGGTGAAGGCCGCGGCGCATCTCGGCGCCCTCGAGACGCTCGCGCACCGGGGCATCATCCCGCACCGTCTGATCGGGACGTCGATGGGCGCCGTGGTGGCGGCCGGCCTGGCCGCGGGACTCTCGATCGCCGAGGTCCGCGCGCGGCTCAGTCGGGTGGGTCGCGCCGACGTCGCCGCGCTCGATCGGAAGGCGCTCTTTCTCGGGATCTTCGCCGAGGCGTTGCTCAAGGGCCAGCGCCTGCGCGACACGCTCGCGCGACTGCTCCCGGTGCAGAGCTTCGATGAGCTCAAGCTGCCGCTCAGCGTGACCGCCGCCGATCTCGATTCCGGCGAGCTGGTGATCTTCGGCGACGGGGGCGAGTCGGTTCCGCTCGCGGAGGCGCTCTACGCGTCCTGCGCGCTGCCGGTGCTCTACCCGCCGGCGTCGATCGGCGGCCGCCGGCTGGCGGACGGCGGTCTCCGCGCGGTGCTGGCGCTCGAGGTCGCCGCGCGGTTCGAGGCCGACCTGGTCGTGGCGATCGACGTCGGCCCCGGGATCGACGCGCGCCCCGCCGCCAACACCCGGCCTCCCCCGGCCCTGGTGCGAGCCCACAACGACGCCCAATTCGTGCTCATGGCGACGAACACCAGGCTCACGGTAGACCTCTGGCGTCGGACCCCGGACCGCCCGCCGCTGCTCTACCTGCGGCCCGTCGTGACCCGGGGCGACACCTTCGCGACCGACGCCGTCGCGGAGTACGTCGAAGCCGGTCGGGCGGCGGCGCGCGCCGCGCTCGATCGCAGCCAGCTTGACCGAACCGATCCCTCGGGGGATGATTGAGCGTCCGGCGGACGAATCCCGATCGGCTCGGCCAGACTGGAGGGCATGGACGTGGCAGAGATGAAGATCTTCACACTCGAAGAGGCGGAGCGGACGCTGCCGCTGCTTCGTCGCATCCTCGCCGACCTGCGGCTGGAGTACGGCGTGTGGCGCGACGCCCTCTCCGACTACGAGGTGCTCGCCGGCGGCAGCCGCGCCGACGCCGGTGAGGCGCCGGAGGCGGTCACGGCCCGGACCATCGTGGCCGAAGCCGCCAGCCGCATCAACGGCTACCTGGCGGAGCTCGACGCGATCGGCTGCCTCTTCAAGGGATTCGAAGAAGGGCTCGTCGATTTCTACGCCCTGCGCGAGGACCGGCTGGTGTATCTCTGCTGGAAGCTCGACGAAGAGCGGATCACCCACTGGCACGAGATCGACGGCGGGTTCGCCGGTCGGCAACCGATCGACGCGGCCGACTTCAGCGGAATCGTCCCGTGAAAATCTTCTGGGTCTTTGCCCACCTGCTCGGGTTCGTGCTCTGGATCGGCGCGGGCGCCGCCGGGATGGCGATGAGCATCGCCGCGCGGCGGGAGCCGCGCGAGAACCTCGGGGTCGTGGCGCGCCAGCTCGCCGCCGTCTATCGAGTGGTGATGCTGCCCGGTGTGCTGCTCACGCTCGCCTCCGGCCTGATCCTCACCCTGATGGTCTACGGCTCCGCCGACGCGGCGCTCCGGGTGAGCCACTGGCTGATGGCGATGCAGGGCATCGGCCTGGTGGCCGGCGTGATGGTGCTGGCCTTCCTGATTCCGGTGGCGAGCCGGGCCGCGCTGGTGGATCCGACCGGGCCGCAGGGCGCCGCCTTCGACGCGCTCCGCGCTCGGGCCCGGATGCTCGGGATGGTGTCCGGGACCCTCGCGCTGCTCGCGTTGGTCACCGGCGCGGCGATGCAGCCTTGATTTGGCGCCGGCCGGTCGCGCAGGCCGGCCGCGCCGGACACAGCTCGCAGCGCGCCGCCCGCGCCGTGCAGACCAACGCGCCCAGCTCCATGATTCCCTGACTCATTGCCCAGGCCCGGGGGCCATCCCGACCCAGCAGGGCCTTGGCGGTGGCGTGCAGCCGGCGCCGCCCGGCGGCGTCCGCGCCGGTGCGCGGGTGGAACGCCCGGCGAAGGACCCGAGAGACGTTGGTGTCGATCGCCGGCTCGGCCACTTCGTGCGCGAAGGCCATGACCGCGCCCGCGGTGTACTCGCCCACGCCGGGGAGCGCGCGGAGGCCGTCTCGGTCGCGAGGCAGCTCGCCGGCCTGGTCCCGCACCACGGCGCGGGCGAGTCGGTGGAGGTTCTCCGCCCGCCGGTAGTAGCCGAGCCCCTCCCAGCTCTCGCGAACCGCCCGGGGCCGCGCGGCGGCGAGGTCCTGAATCGTCGGGTAGCGCGAGAGGAACGCGTCGTAATAGCCCTCGACGCGGGACACCTGGGTCTGCTGCAGCATGAACTCCGAGACCAGGATTCGATAGGGGTCGCGGGTGGTCCGCCACGGCAGCGGACGACCGTGGCGCCGGAACCAGGTCACGACGAGGAGACGGAAGCGTGCCAGGGTGGACTTACTTGGCATGGCGGGACAAGATACAGACATGGCCACCCCGGCGCTCGGTCTTGCGCGACTGATCGGCAGGCTCGTCCTCGGGTCGCTCGCGCACCTGGGGCGGTTCGCCGCGTTATGCGCGGAGATCGGGCGCGGCTTCCGCGAATGGCGGATCTGGATTCCCCGGACCGTCACCGAGTCGGCCAACATCGGCGCGGGCAGTCTCTTCATCGTGATCCTGATCTCGGCGTTCGCCGGCGCCGTCACCGCCTTCCAGTCCGGCTATCAGTGGCAGACCAGCCTCCCGCTCTACGTGCTCGGCACCCTGATCGTCTCGACCGTGGTGCTCGAGCTCGGCCCGGTCTTGGTCGGTCTGGTGTTGGCCGGCCGGATCGGCGCGCGCTACGCCGCGGAGCTCGGCACGATGCGGGTCACCGAGCAGATCGACGCGCTCGAGAGCCTCGGCCGGTCGCCCGCGTCGCACCTGCTGATCCCGCGGGTGCTCGCCGGGGTGATCATGGTGCCGGTGCTCACGATCATCGCCGACGTGATCGCGGTCGCCGCGGGATGGTACGGGGTCAAGCAGGTGCTGCCGCTCACCGACAGCGACTTCGCCTATGGCGCGCGGGCATTCTATCGCCCGTTCGACGGCTACTACTCGGTCATCAAGGCGCTCTGCTTCGGCGGGGCGATCGGTCTGATCTCCTGCTACATGGGCTTCAACACCAAGCAGGGCGCGGAGGGCGTGGGCCGATCGACCACCGCGGCGGTGGTGGCG
>JBFXAS010000282.1:0-6514 GCA_050184075.1 Gemmatimonadales bacterium | reverse complement strand
CGGCGAGCTGCTCCACGGTCTTCTCGCCCTGGCTCATCAGGTCCAGCAGCTCGACCCGCTTCGTGGTGGAGAGGGCGTGGCCCAGGCGGGCGAAGTGGGCGTAGAGCGTGTCCTTGAGGTCGCGGGCGGTCACGGTCCGGCCTTTATCTAATAGACGATAGAATATTGGACTTCGCAGGGGTCAGTCAAGGCCGCGGTGGCGACCGCCTTCACGGCCGGCCAGGGCTACCTTTCTCCCTCCAGCCTCCACCGAGCCGAGCATGACCCAGCCGAAGCCGTCGCCCTCACGTCGCGATTTCGTCTCCACACTCGCCCTGGGCGGCATCTCGCTCGGCCTGGGCGCCGGTTCGACCGGAGGCGAGCGGACCGTCGAGGCCGCGCTCGTCCCGGACCAGGAGCCGGTTCAGCTCCCGCCCGCCAGGGACGACGGCCCCTGGGACATGTCCTGGCTCGATCGGGTGAGCGAGGCCGAGCACAAGCTGGTGTTCGACATCGGCGCGTATCAGGAAGGCGGCGGGCTCTACTACGCCAAGAACTATCTCAACGGAATGCGCGACGGCTGGGGAATCGAGGCGCCTCGGGTGCTCCCGATCCTCGGCGTGAGCGGCAGCGCCTACCCGATCGTCTTCGGCGACGATATCTGGGCGCGGTACGAGTACGGCGCCAGCAGCAAGAGCAACGATCCTCGCACGGGCAAGCCCGCGGTCCGGAACATCTTCTGGCAGCCCAAGCCGGGCGAGCCCATGGCGGAGTTCGGCGTCGACGTGCTCCAGGCTCGGGGCTGCCAGCTGCTCTTCTGCAACAACGTGTTCCGGGGGGTGATCCGTGGCGTGATGGCGAAGACCAAGCGCCCTTACGCCGAGGTGCGCGCGGAGCTCAACGCCGGCTTCCTGCCCGGCGTGATCGTGGTGCCCGCCATGGTCGCGGCCATGTCGCTGGCCCAGGCCCGGGGGGCCGGGTACGTCTTCGCGGGCGCCTGACCGACCTGGCCAGCCGAGAGATCGGTTGGCCGAGCCGGGAACCCCCTACGGGCGAAAGTCCGCCTCGAGCAGGT
Source organism: Gemmatimonadales bacterium (assembly GCA_050184075.1). Classification (GTDB taxonomy): domain Bacteria; phylum Gemmatimonadota; class Gemmatimonadetes; order Gemmatimonadales; family GWC2-71-9; genus SHZU01. The sequence continues at coordinate 5,460 of JBFXAS010000282.1, read as the reverse complement.
CGAGGTTCAGCATCGCGCCCGCCAGCATTCCGCTCGCCATCGCGGCGACGACCGTCTGCATCCCGGGCGCGATGTCGCCCGCGACGAACACGCCGGGCACCTCCGTCCGCCCACCCACACCGGCCTCCACCCGGCCCTCGGTCGTGAGCGCGCAGCCGAGGCGACGGGGCAGGTCGCTCCGGAGCTCCTGGGCCGGTGAGATCAGCATCCCGCCGCGCGGGACGCTCTCGCCGCCTTCGAGCACCACGGCTTCGAGGACTCCATTCGCGCCGAGCAGGCGCTCGACGCGCTCCTCGCGCACTCTGATCCCGTTCCGTTCGACCCTGGCCCGGTCCTCGTCCGAGAGCACGGACGGGCCGTCCGCGAAGAGCACCACGTCGTCGGACCATCCGCGAACCAGACGGCAGAGGTGGAGCAGGTGATCCGGATCGGTATCTCGACCGTACACCGCGAGCGGCCGGTCCCGCACCTCCCAGCCGTGGCAATAGGGACAGTGGAAGACGCCGTGACCCCAGAGGTCGGCGAGACCGGGCACCTCGGGCAGCAGGTCGCGAACCCCGGTGGCGAGGACGATCCCGCGAGCCCGGGCGCGATCGCCGCTTGCGAAGCTCACGGCGAACCCCGCTTCGGTCCGCTCGGCGTCGGTGGCCCACTCCTCCCGGATGGTCACGTCGTAGGGCGCGAGCTGCTCGCGGCCGATCCGGACCAGCTCGCCCGGCGGGACGCCGTCCCGGGTGAAGACGTTATGGGCGGCGGCCGCCGGGGCGTTTCGCGTGGGCCCGGCCGCGGCCACCAGCACCCGGCGGCGGGAGCGGCCGAGAGTGAGGGCGGCGCTCAGGCCGGCGGGCCCGCCGCCGACCACGATGGCATCGTACATGGGGTGTCCTTGGTCAATGGAGGCTCCGGCACGCCGGAGCTACGCACGGGAACGCCCCGCAGTTCCAAACCCGGTTCGCGAATCGCTCAACCGGGCCGGGGCGGGGGATCCGAACGGCTGGCCGAAGACCACGCTCATTCCCCGCGGCGCCGCCGCCGCTCGAGAGCAGCGACCCCGCGACCACCACGCCGAAGAACGCCATCGGCCCCTTGCTCTTCCAAGTGAGGTCGTCGGCCAGACGCTCGCCGGCTCTCGCGAGGAACCGCAGCGGAACGAGCCGGTCAAACGACCAGTCGGTCGGGGTCCTGAGGTGAACGTCGAGTTGGTAGCGCAGGACCATTTCATCCCGGTGCCGGTGGGCTGGGAAAGCCCCAGCCCTGTGATCAGGCCGATCGGTCGCGCCACGATTCGCCACTATGACCTGTGCGCGCAAGCGCTGGCGACGCTGGAACACGGTCACACGCGGGACCTGGCCGATGTTCGCGCCATGCTCGATCACGGCCTGGTCAGCGCCGCGGCCCTGCACCGGATGTTTGCGGCCCTCGAACCGGAGCGATATCGGTCTCCCGCGATTGACCCACCGTCGGTCCGGCGCGCGGTGGAGGCGAACGTGGCGCCGTGAACATAGCCGGCGAGAGCCGCTGGTCGTCCTGTCGCCACCGTTCCAACCTCCACGATCCAGAACTCTCGGGCGCGCAACCGCTGGTGCAGGCGGCGCTTCGTAGCCCGGTCGTTGAGCGCCGTCCTGCGCGACAGCGCCTCGGCGATCAGGATCGGAATTCCGCACTCCCGCCAGTCCACCGACTCCCGCCCGCTTCGCAGCGGCACGACGAAGAGATTGGGCTGCACCATCGTTGAGGCCCGCCGTGCTGCGCGGGGGCCTCGTTCGACTGTGAAGATCTCTTATCGGCAGCTCGAAAGATTCCACACCCGTCGCCCCACAGCATTCACGAAGCGGGTTGGAAGGTGCAAGGTCACGGGGGTCTTGGTCTGGAGGGGCGGCCTCAATGGTCGACGGACTCGAGAAGCAGACCGAGTCGCAGCCCGCGCGCGCTCGAAGGCCTCGGCGGCATGCTCGACGGGCTCGGTGGGAGAGCGAAAGCGCGGGCGCTGGTGGACGGTCATCCCAAGGAGAGCGAACATGAATTGGCTCATCACGTTGATCATCGGTGGGGTCGCCGGATGGCTGGCGAGCATGTTCATGAAGACCAACGCCCAGATGGGCGTGATCGCCAACGTTGCGGTGGGCGTGGTCGGCTCCGTGCTGGGCTACTGGGTTGCTGGATTGCTGGGTCTGGCCCCCACGGGCGGGATCGCACGCTTCGCGGTCGCGGTCGCCGGCGCGGCGCTGCTGATTTTCGTCCTCCGCAAGTTCGGCGTCTTCCGGAAGTCGGTGCCGTGAGCCGTTGGTATCCCCGGCAAGTTTCGCCACTGACTTCCCCTCGTTCAGCTCGAGGTGGCCAGCATATGGTGTGCGCCCGGAGGCCGGCCCGAGCTGATTACCCCTGGCTGAGAGGTTGATATGAGCGTCTTCGGCAAATTGTTGTCCAAGATTTTCGGGCGAAGCGACGCAGCTGCCGCTCCGACCACCCCCGCGCCGAGCGCGACCCCTCCGACCACCCCGCCGGTGCCGCCCGCCGTCGTCGACGTGGAGGCGGTGCTCGAAGGAATGGCGGCGACGAATCCCCAGAAGCTCAATTGGCGGACGTCGATCGTCGACCTGATGAAGCTGGTGGGGATGGACAGCAGCCTCGCCGAGCGGAAGGAGCTGGCGCGGGAGCTGGGCTACACGGGAAGTGTGCAGGATACCGCCACCATGAACGTGTGGCTGCACAAGCAGGTGCTCCGGAAGCTGGCCGAGAACGGAGGGAAGGTCCCGGCTGATCTCCTCGATTAGAGGACGGCGCAGCGACCAACGATCAGTCTATTTCGTCGGCATGGTTCGACTCGTGGCCAGCGAGTCGGCCAGCTCGTCCGGCTCGAAGAAGTTGGAGTGGAGCAGGCCCTGGCCGACGAGACGCGATTGGTCGCTGTAGTGCGGCGACTTGGGGTCGTTGCTGGCGCCGTACACCGCCAGGCCCACTGACCGCACCTTCCGGCCGAGCTGAACCAGGAAGGCGTGCCTGGTTCCGGCCAGCGACCACCGGTAACCGGCGCTGTCCGGCGGCGTGTAGATCGCCGACCAGAATGATTGGAGGTCCGTCGAGCGATCGCCGGACACGGGACCGATGGAGAACCCTCGGGCGGGCTCGTTCACGCCCCCCCGGCCGATCCGGAAGACGTCCCCGAAGGTCCGTCCCGCGCCTCGAGGGTCCTTCACGATCTCGGCATACGCCGAGTCGAGCAGGGCGACGACGACCGCCCGCTGAGGCGGGTCGAGCGCCTTTCCCGTGTTGATCGCCGACTCGATCGCGGTCGCGATCGCGCGATCGCCCGCCCGAAGCCGTATCCGCAGCAGCGCGTGGTACAGCGCGCCGCGCGACCCTGGAACGAAGCGGCCGTCGAACGCGGCGAGCGTATCGACGTACTCGCGGAAGTCGGGATCGGCCGCTCCCGCTCGGTCGCTCATCACGTCTCGAATGACCGGCCCCCACCGATCCGTGTTCACCACCAAGGCGTCGCGGACCACGTCCATGGCGTCGTCGAAGCTGAATACCCTGTCGCCCTCCAGGAGCTGGATCGAGCGGAGCTGGCGTGTGCCGGTCAGCCCCGGCTGAAACGCGAAGTCGGACGGGTAGTCCTCCGCCTTCAGGACCGGCTCGCCGAACATCATGTCCGGGCTCACGTTGCTGTTGGTCAGGTAGCCCTGAGCGGGATCCTTCAGCCGAAGCAGCTCGTTCAGGCCGCGGACCCCGAGCCAGGCGCCGGCCGAGGTGTTGCCGTCGACCGGCTTGGTGCCGTCGTATCCCGCGGGGCGGATCGGCAGTCGCCCCGGCCGGATGTAGTCGATCGATCCGTCCGACCCGGCGTAGACCAGATTGGCCGGATAGATCTCGGTCGCCGCCAGCGCGCTGTCCATCTCGGCCGCGTTGGTGGCCAGCAGCATGTCCCGGAACTGGACGTGGGCGAACCCGGCGCGGCCGAGATACGTAGAGGCGATGGCGTACACCGTCGTGCCCGCTCGGTGAACCACCGGCGCCATCACGCCGTTGTGCGAGGTGTACTCCAGCTCGCCCCGCACCGGCTCCCCTCCGGCCACCTCGATGGCGTAGGGCTCGACCGTCATCTCGACCGGCGAGCCGTCGAGCAGGTAGGTGCGCGGCTTGTCCGGGACCGTCTCCAACACGAGACAGTCGGCGGGCCGGCGGGGCCCCTCGGCCCAGCCCCAGGCGTAGTGCCGCGAGTGGCCCTTGAGACCCATGACCGCGCCCGGCACGTCGAGCAGCCAGGCGTCCAGCTGCCCGGCGCGAATCCGGGTCGGCGTGAGGAAAATGCCGAAGGCGTCCTCGATCACGCCGTGGGAATCCGAGCTGAACACCGCGGCGCCCTCGCGCATCCGCCGCGCCGGCAGGGCCCAGATGTTGGAGCCCGACACCGGTGAGGCGGTCGCCGGGGTGACGCTCGCCACCCGATCGGCGATCGCCCCCTGGCACGCGCTCGCGGAGCTGGCGAGCATGAACAGACTCCCGATCGCGAGCGGCAGCGCCGGCTCCAGCGCCGGCGCCCACTTCGGCACCCGCTCGGGGTGCTCCGCCATGTATCGCTCGATGCCGTCGATGTACGAGGTCAGGTTGAGCCGGAGCTGCTCCGGGAGGTTGGGTAGGTTTTCCCGCGCGTCGGCCACATGCCGCCACCGCCGCGCCTCGCGGTCCTGGGCGACGGGGTCGGCGATGGCGCGGCCGGGCAGGGTGGTGGCCCGGAGACCGGTTTGCTCGGCTATCGGTCCCGCGCCGAAGGCCTTCGCCAGCTCGCCTTTGAGGGCGAGATACCGGAGCAGGACCGTCTCCAGGTGGTCTTCGGCCGTGGCGTATCCCACGCCGAAGAACCCGTCTTCCTCGCGCTCGGCGTAGACGTGCGGGGCTCCCCACACGTCCCGGTAGATCGTGACGCTGCCGGGGGGCGCGGGCGGTACCGGATCGCGGGAGCAGCCCGAGCTGGCGGCGATTGCGATGACCAGGGCGACCGAGAGGTGTCGACGAGACGGCATGGCGCGTCCTTTCTTGCTCCGCGGCGGCGGCCGAGCGCGGCCGAGACGTCGGCCCAGACGAACGCTGTCAGGCGTCCGGCGAGTTTAGCCTGACGGAACCCGGCTCGCCATCGCCCCGGTGGTTTCGAAGGATCGTCTCCATCGCCTTACCCTTTGCCAACTCGTCGATCAGCTTGTCCAAGTAGCGAATCTCCGCATGGTTGGCTCCTCGAGCTCCTCCGCGCGGACGCCACAGACCACGCCTTTGATCAACGCTCGCGCAGGGTTCAACCGAGGAGCGTCTGCTGTATCCCGTCAACCAACGCACGATCTCATCGACTTCCGCCTTCGTGCGTCCTTTCTTCTCCGCCTATGGCGATGGCGCAGGCCCGCGGCGCGGGTTACGTGTACGCCGGGGCCTGACGCCCGCGGCCCCACCAGGGAGCGTCAGGCGAGC
>JBFXAS010000281.1:0-6534 GCA_050184075.1 Gemmatimonadales bacterium | reverse complement strand
GATCCTCCTGGCGCAGACGGGGCTCGGCGTGCTCCAGAGCCAGCCGATCGATTTCAAGCTGGCCGAGGAGGTCGGCCGGAAGGCGACGTCCCTGATCGGGGCCGGCAGCGGGCGGACCGTCCAGCTCGCCAACTACGTTCTCGGCATCGGCCTGATCGGACAGATCGCCGACAAGTACCAGGCCGTCGTCGACGGCAAGACCTGCGAGGCGGTCGACGCGCTCGACCAGCACGTCCAGGAGACCACGCTGGCGCTCAAGCTCGGCCGCGACATGCAGGCGAGCTTCATCGACCAGCAGTTGGAGAGCCTGGGCAGCTACGGGAAGACCATCGCGGACATGCGAAAGGCCTATTGTAAGTAACGAGACCGGTTTCTATATTGCGGGGCTCTCAGGGGGCTGTAGCTCAGCTTGGTTAGAGTGCCGCACTGTCACTGCGGAGGTCGCGGGTTCGAGCCCCGTCAGCCCCGTCGAGCTGCTCCGATGATCACCCCGCCTCGGCGTGCCCGCGGCGGGGTGATCCGCTTCCGATAGCCGTGTATCACCGCCCCGTACTCGCCGACGAAGTCAGGTCGCTCTTTCCCGCTCCCCGGCGCGTCGTCGACGGGACCCTGGGAGACGGTGGCCACTCGGCGCTCTTCCTCGACGCGGGCGCCACCGTGCTCGGGATCGACCGTGATCCCGGGGCCCGCGCCCGAGCCGCCGAGCGGCTGGCGGGCAGACCGATCGAGATCCGCTCCGGCAACGTATTCGATCCCGTCAACCTCCAGGCGATCAGGGCGTTCGGGCCCGACGGGATCCTGCTCGACCTCGGGGTATCGTCGCGCCAACTCGACGATGACGACCTTGGCTTCAGCTTCCGCCCGGGCACCCGGCTCGACATGCGGCTCTCGGGCAGCGGGCCGAGCGCCGCCGATCTCCTCGCGAGCGCCACCGAGGAGGAGCTGGCCGGTTGGCTCCGCGACTACGGCGACGAGCCTCGGGCGCGGAGGCTGGCCCGGGTGATTGCCCGGCGGCGCGCCCGGGCGCCCTTCGAGACCAGCGACGACCTGGTCAACGCGATTCGCGAGGCGCTCGGTCCGACCAGCGGCGCCGCGGATTTCGCCCGGCTGTTCCAGGCGCTCCGCATTGCGGTCAACGACGAGCTGCCCGCGCTCGAGCGCGGCCTGCCGGAGCTGCGCGACGCGCTGGTCGGGGGCGGAACCCTTGCGGTCATCAGTTATCATTCGGGCGAGGATCGAATCGTGAAGCACGCCTTTCGCGAATGGAGCCGTGCCTGCGTGTGCCCGCCCGAGCTCTACCGCTGTGAATGCCGTGGACGGCCACTCGGGCGAACCCTGACCCGTCGCCCGGTGACACCGAGTCCCGTCGAGGTCGAGCGGAACCCGCGGGCGCGCAGCGCGAAGCTCCGCGCCTTTCAGGTGGCGGACGCGGGATGAGCCGCTCGCGTCGGATCACGCTCAGGGGCCGGCACTGGTTCGGGCTCTGGCTGCTGATCTTCCTCCTGGTGGCCGCGGCGGTGCTGGTGCGCCAACAGGCCGCCTGGCGGGAGATCGACGCCCTGCAGACTCTCCGAAACCGGCACGCCGCCCTCGAAGCCCGCCAGGCCGAGCTGACGAGGGCCATCCAGCAGGGCACCCGGAGTGCGGCGCTCTTGCCCAAGGTGGCGCGCCTCGGGCTCGAGATGCCCCGCGACACCGCGCTCAGTTTCCTCAGAGTGGAGCCGGAGCCGGATCGGAGAGGTCGTTAGGTGGCCAAGTCCGAAGTCCGGATCAGCGCCCTGGCGTTCTGCCTGCTGGCCGGCTGCGCCGCGATGGTGGGCCGCGCCGGTTACCTGCAGCTGGTGCGGGGCGCGGAGCTCGCCGCCAAGGCGAAGGCCCAGCGAACCGTCCGGCGGGAGCTCGAGCCCCATCGCGGCACCCTCTACGACCGCCACGAGGTCCCGCTGGCGCTCTCGTTCGAGCGCTACCACCTCGGCGTCAATCCCGCCCGCGCGGGCAGGGCAGAGCGGGACACGATCCTCCGCTTCGTCCGCGCGGACCTGGGGATCCCGACCAAGCGCCTCGACCAGGCCTTCACGACGGGGCGCTACTTCTACACGCACGGCCCGTACTCGGCGAGCCAGGTCGAGCGTCTCCGGCGCTTCCGCGCGGTGGAGCTGGTCTCCACCTATCGCCGCTCCTATCCGCTGGGCGCGCTGGCCCGCCCCCTGATCGGCTCGATTCCGGTGGACAGCGGGGTCGAGCTGACCGGCCTGGAGCGATTCCTCGACCCACTGCTCCGGGGCGAGCCGGGCGAGGCGGTGCTGCTCCGGGCGGCGGACCGACGGGAGTACGAGTCTCCGGGCCGGGTGCTCCGGCGCCCGGTGGCGGGACACGACGTCTATCTGACCATCGATCGCGAGCTCCAGGAGATCGCCGAAGCGGCGCTGGTGGAGGCCTTCGCCGAGCTGGATCCCGACCGGGGAGACATCGTCTTTCTCGACCCCCACTCGGGCGAGCTGCTCGCCGCCGCCTCGCGCGTCGGGGCAGGTCGGGACTCGAGCGGGGTCGCCGCCGCGACCTTCTTCTGGAACTACTTCGAGCCCGGCTCCACCGCGAAGCCGTTCACCGCCGCCGCGCTCCTCGAGCTCGAGAAGGTGGGCGACCGGGACACGGTCTCGGGCGAGGACGGCGAATGGTGGCCCGAGGGTCGCCAGCGCCCGATCCGCGACGACCATCCTCAACAAGGCCCGATCACGCTGCAGCGGGCGGTCGAGGTCTCGAGCAACGTCGGGATGGCCAAGTTCGCGAGCCGGCTGAGCCCGGTGGAGCACTACGACGCGCTCCGCCGCTTCGGCTTCGGCACGCCGACCGGGATCGAGTTCACTGCCGAGCGAGGCGGGGTGCTGCCCCGGCCGGCTGGCTGGCGCACAGGCCAGCAGGGTCCCAGCGTCGCGATGGGCTACGCCTTCGAGGTGACCCCGATCCAGCTGGCCGCGGCGTACGGGGCGATCGCCAATGGCGGCCTGCTGATGGAGCCGTCGCTGGTTCGAGAAATCCGCGACGGTCGGGGCCGCACGATCTACCGCCATCAGCCGACGGTGGTGCGGCGCGCCGTCTCGAGCGAGGTGGCCGCCAAGCTGCGGCGCTATCTGGCGCTCGCGTCGGGCGACAGCGGCACCGGGCGAGGCGGGCAGGTGGTCGGCGGGGTGCTCGGCAAGACCGGCACCGCGCGGCTGGTGGTGGGCAGCCGCTACGCCAACCGGTACGCGGCCTCGTACGCGGCCATCTACCCGGCGGAGCAGCCCCAGCTGGTGGTGGTGGTCCGGATCGAGAATCCCCAGTCGTCGGAATACTACGGCGGCCAGGTCGCCGCGCCGATCACCGCCAAGATGCTGCGCCAGGCGATCGCGGCGGAGCGGGCGCCGATCGATCGGCGCACCCTGGCCGAGCGCGCGGCGCCGACCCCGCGCACCTCGGCGGATCCCGGATCGCCGAATCGCCCGGTGGTGGTGGTGGCCTGGCCGACGCCGAAGGAGGCGGACGGGCTCGCGCCGGCGGCGGAGGTGCCTAACGTCGTCGGCAAGAGCGTCCGGGAGGCGGCGTACCTGTTGCATCGGCGGGGGTTCCGGGTGCGACTCGAGGGGCGCGGGATGGTGGAGGGCAGCCGTCCGGCCGCCGGGGCCACCCTCACCACGGGGCGAACGGTGACGATCGTGGCGCGCGAGCGTCGATGAGCGGCATCGATCCCGCGCGGCTCCTCGCCGCGCTCGCGGCGGGCGACTTGCTGGTCGAGGTGCCCCGCGCGTTTCCGCCGGTCAGCGGCCTCACTGCCGACAGCCGGAGCGTCGCCGCGGGCCACGCCTTCGTCGCGGTCCGGGGGTCGCTCGACGACGGTCATCGCTTTGCCGGCGCGGCCGTGCGCGCCGGCGCCGCGGCGCTGGTGGTCGAACGGCCGTTAGGCCTGGGCGTGCCGGAGATCCTGGTGCGGGACAGCCGGCGCGCGGCGATCGCGCTGGCCCGGGCCTGGTACGACGACCCCGCTCGAGCGCTCGGCCTGGTGGGCGTGACCGGGACGAGCGGCAAGACCACCAGCACGGCCCTGGTCCGCCACCTCCTGAACGGCGAGGGCGAGGCGGGCAGCATGGGGACGTTGGGCGCGTTCGACGGTCGGGGCGAGTCGGTCGTCTCGACGGCCGGGTCCCTCACCACGCCGGGGCCGATCGATCTGCAGGCCACGCTGGCGCGTCTGCTCGAGCGCGGGTGCCGCGTCGTGGCGATGGAGACCTCCTCCCACAGCCTGGATCAAGGGCGGCTCGACGGCGTGGTCTTCGCCGGAGCGCTCTTCACCAACCTCTCGCGCGAGCACCTCGACTACCATCAGACCATGGAGGCCTACCGGGCGGCCAAGCTCCGTCTGCTCGACCTGCTCGCGCCGGACGGCGTGGTCGCGGTCAATCGCGACGACCCGGCCTGGGCGGCGATCCCCTCGGGGGCCCGAGTGATCGGCTTCGGGCTCGGCCGGGAGGGCGAGCTCCGGGCGCGCGACCTGCTGCTCGGCGCCGGCGGAAGCCGGTTCGTGGTCGACGGTCGCTTCGGGGCCCGGGAGGTCTCGCTGCCGCTGCCCGGCGCCTTCAACGTCGCCAACGCGCTGGGCGCGGCGGCGGTCACGCTCGGGATGGGGCTCTCGTTCGATCGGGTGATGGAGCGGCTGGAGCGCGCGCCCCAGGTGCCCGGTCGGATGGAGCGACTGGTCGAGTCGCCCTTCGTGGTGCTCCGGGACTACGCGCACAAGCCGGACGCGCTCGAGCGAGTGCTGCAGTCCCTTCGCCCGCTCACCAGCGGACGGCTGACGGTCGTCTTCGGCTGCGGCGGCGACCGCGATCGCGGCAAGCGGCCGATGATGGGCCAGATCGCCGCCCGGCTGGCTGACCTGACGGTGGTGACCTCGGACAATCCGCGCACCGAAGACCCCGACCGGATCCTCGACGACATCGTGGCCGAGTGGCCGGGTGGGGCACCGCTGGAGCGGATCTCGGATCGGCGCGCGGCGATCGGCTGGGCCCTCGACCGGGCGGAGCCCGGCGATACCGTGCTGCTGGCGGGGAAGGGGAACGAGACCTACCAGATCATCGGTCACGAGCATTTCCCCTTCGACGAGCGGACCATCGTGCGCTCGCACCTGGGGCTCGCCGACTGATGCAGTGGACCGACCGCGCGGTCCGGGAGGCGCTGGGGATCGACGGGCCGGCCAGGGAGCTGGCCTTCCGGGGGGTCGACACCGACACCAGGACCCTCGGACCCGGGAGCCTCTTCGTGGCGCTCGTGGGCGAGCGGTTCGACGGGCACGAGTTCCTCGAGGCCGCCCGGGCCGCGGGAGCGACCGGCGCGGTGGTTCGGCAGGCCGCCGCCGAGGTGCCGGGCCTCACGCTCTACCGGGTCGACGACACGCTCGAGGCGTATGGGCGTCTGGCGCGTCACCGCCGCCGCTCGTTCTCGGGCCCGGTGGTGGCCATCACGGGCACCAACGGCAAGACGTCGACCAAGGAGATGGTGGCGGCCGCCCTGGGCACCCGGTATCGCACTCATGCCACCAGGAAGAACCTGAACAACCTGGTCGGGGTGCCGCTCACGATCCTCGAGGCGCCCGCGGACGCCGAGGCGCTGGTGGTCGAGGCCGGCGCCAACCAGCTCGGCGAGATCGCCCGCTGTCGTTCGATCATCGAGCCGACGGTCACCCTGATCACCAACGTGGCGGCGGGTCACCTCGAGGGCTTTGGATCGATCGCGGGCGTGCTGCGCGAGAAGCTCGCCCTTGCGCGGGAGGTGCCGCTGGTGATCGTCGGCGTCGATCCGCCGGCCCTGGCGGAGGGCGCGCGGCGGGTCGCCGGGCGGGTGATCACCGCCGGGCTCGAGGGCGCCGACCTGGTGCCCGCCGGGCTCGAGATCGGGCCGGACGGCCATCCGATCATCGGGGTGGACGGCCGGCGGGTGCGGCTCGGGCTCAAGGGGCGACACCAGGCCGCCAACGCGATGCTGGTCTGGGCGCTCGCCCGGGAGCTCGGGCTCGACCTGCCGCGGGTGGCGTCCGCGCTCGCATCCTGTTCGATTCCGGGCGGGCGGGGCGAGCTGCTCGAGCGAGGGGGGCTCTCGATCCTGAACGACGCCTACAACGCCAACCCGGCCTCGTTTCGGGCCGCCGTCGACCTGGCTCGGGTCCTCCGCGGCGGGCGCGACCGCCGACTCGTCTTCGTCGCGGGCTCGATGCGGGAGCTGGGTGCGGAGTCGGCCGAGCGGCACCGCGAGGCGGCGGGTTGGCTGGTCGAGCTCCAGCCGGACCTGCTGGCGGCCGTCGGGGAGTTCGTGGAGGCGCTGGCACCCCATCGGGAGACGTTAGGCGACCGCCTGGTGACGGCCCCCGACGCGGCCGCGCTGGCCCCGCTCCTCGCGCCCCGACTCGAGGGCAACGAGTTGATCGTGCTCAAGGGATCCCGCGGCGAGGCGCTCGAGCGCCACCTGCCCGGGCTCACGGCGACCACCGACACCCCCGCCAGA
>JBFXAS010000280.1:0-6598 GCA_050184075.1 Gemmatimonadales bacterium | reverse complement strand
CAGGATGAGGAAGATCATCGCCTCGAGCAGACGCACCTCTGGCGGAGCTGATTGCCACCTACTGGTGGCTCACACCCGTGGGGGCGCCTTCGCGCCCCCGCCCAGCCGCTTTGAGCGGCTCAATCCCAAATGCCCCCGGCTTTGCCGGGGGATATTTACCGCCGCGGGCTGGAAAGAAGGGCTGGCGCCGGCCGGGCTCAGAGCTGGCGCAAGAGGCTCGGTGCGAAGCCCAGCATCCGGCGAAAGGTGCGTGTCATGTGGGCGGCGTCCGCGAAGCCAGCCGCCAGCGCGATCCGAGTCAGGCTCTCGGTGCCGATCGTCTCGATCACCCGGCGGAGTCGCTCCCAGAGCACGAAGGTACGGAAGGGAAGCCCGACTTCTTCGACGAAAAGGTGCCTGAGCCGGCTCGGGCTCAGGTGGAGCTCGCGGGCCACGTCGGTCAGGGTGACCCGCTGGTCGAGACGGGCCCGGATCAGCGCGATGGCGGCGAGCACCCTCGGGTCGGCCAGCGCGTGCGGCGGGGCGGTGCCGGCGAACCGCCGGACGACCTCGCGCGCCGCCGCTTCGAGGCCGGCCCCGTCGGCACCCGAGACCCAAGCGCCATAGAGCAGCTTGGCGGCCGCGCGTGATGCGCCATCGTCGAGCCGCACGATGCCGCCCGCGCCGCCGCCCTCCTTCGCCTGGCGGCCCAGACTCCGGCCTTCCGGCGACTCGGGATCGACGAAGATGTTGGCGTAGGGCCGATGCGAGGCGTCGATCGCGTGGGCGTAGTCGGCCGGGATGAGACAGCCGGGATAGCTCGTCCAGATGGTGGCGTCGCCCGGCCGGAAGGCGAGCGCCGGCTCGTCGCTGAAGGAGAGCTGCAGGGCGTGATGGGCGTGGACGTCGCCGACCCGATCGGCGCCGCCACCGATCCAAAGCACACCGCCGGTCCAGACGCAGACTCTACCGCGTCCGGCCCCGGGCTCGCGAAGCTCGGCTGGAACCGAGGAGGCCATCGTGGTCGGTAACTTACCGTCCGCCGGGCGTGCCGGAAGCAGGGTCAGCCGCTACGTTCAAGACCGTGGGCGGCGCGCTCCGTATACTGGTCGCGTCGCCAGGGTGGCGACGATCGCTCGATCGGAGCGCAACCACTCGTGAGGAGGATCCCGTGTCCAAGACCGCCAGCAACTGTTCCTGTCGTTCCTGCGAAGGCGCCAGCTGCACCTGCGGCTGCCAGTCGAAGGCCCCCGCGCGGCGCCGGGCCGGCTGCCGTTGCGGCGACGGCTGCGCCTGCGGCCCCGACTGCGCCTGTCCCACGGCGTGAGTCAGGGCGGACCGCATCGCGGGCGCCGGCCCGCTCGAGGTCGCCCGGGAGCGCTGAGCCCGGGCGACCGCGCATCCGCGCCTGCCGGCTCTCCGCCGCAACGACCCAAGCGCCACACCGACAACCGGAGCTGACATGGATCGCCGACGCCGGCCAGCCGATCCCGTCGACGCGATCGGACCGGCCCCCGAGCAGAGCAAGCCGCTTCGCGCCTTGCTCGTGACGGGCGTGATGCTGAGCCTAGCCACCTGTACTTCGAGGACCCCGGTAATGACCCAGGCAGAGCTGACCGACTTCGCCACGCGCTACGCGGCCGCCTGGAGCAGCCAGGATCCGGCGCGGCTCGCCTCGTTCTACGCCGAGGACGGGTCGCTCAGCGTCAACGCCGGGGCGCCGGCGGTGGGGCGTGCGGCGATCGCGGGGACGGCGCGGAGCTTTATGGCGGGCTTTCCCGACATGCTGGTGCGCTTGGACAGCGTCTCTCGCGAGGGGGATCGGGTCGTGTTCCGCTGGATCTGGACCGGGACCAACACCGGCCCGGGCGGCACCGGCGCGGCGGTGCACATGACGGGCAGGGAGGAGTGGACCATCGGCGCGGACGGGTTGATCGCCGTGTCGGAAGGCCACTACGACGACGCCGAATACCAGCGTCAGCTCCAGGCCGGCCCCCCGCAGGCGCGAGAGTGACTCGACGCCCCGCGCACGCCCACCGATTCGTTCCCCATCCATCGCGACTCCCCGGGTCTGCGATGGCCGCTGACCACTCCACCCGTGGGGTCCCCGAGGCGAGCGGTTTCATCCGATCCCGAAGTCGCCACGTGATCGGTCCCGATGCCGGTGCCGACGGGCCGTCCAGTCCGCCGCGGCGAGCCGGGTGATGCAGCGATTGAGGGTCGTGACCCTGCTGTAGCGCGCTGCCGGTTACCGTTCGGAGACGGCTCCCCGCCCGGGCGCTGTAGCGACCGCCCCCGCTGCCGTACCCGTCGTCCGCCGCCTGAACCGCCAGCCGAGCGTGAGCGGGATCAGGGCGACCACGGCGGCGGCCCCGCCCATGGTCGGGTAGCCGACGGCCGCGAAGACCACGCCGGAGAAGAGGCTCCCGAGCGCCGAGGCGGTGGTGAGGAGCGAGTCGTTGAGTCCCTGGACCCGGGCCCGCTCGCGCTGCCCCAGCCGGTCGGAGAGCAGGGTCGACCCGCCGACGTAGCAGAGGTTCCAGCCCAGCCCGAGCAGCAGCAGCACCGCCGCCATCGGCACGAAGGCCACCGACTGCGCGGCGCCGAGCCCGGCCAGCAGCATCAGCGCGCCGCCGGCCGCGATCAAGCGGGCCCGCCCCCAGCTGTCGGCGAGTCGGCCGGTGACGATCGAGAAGCCGTACATCCCGATCACGTGGCTCGACATCACCGCGGAGATCGCGCCCAGCGAGTGGCGGTGGTCCTTCATGTGGAGCGAGCTGATCACCATCAGCATCGACATCACGCCCTGCGCGATCACCATCGAGAGCATCGCGACCTGCACCCAGCGGTCGCGGAGGATCACGCCGAGGGGCCGCGCGCCCTCCCATTCGCCGGTGGGAGAGCCCTCCTCGGGCTCCCGCGCGAGGGCCAGCTCTCTCGGCTCCGGGCGGAGCATCGCGCCCACCACTAGCGCGCCCAGGGCGAAGAACCCGAGACTCGCCACGTACGGCCCGAGCAGCTCGGGCAGCCCGCGCTCGAGTGCGCCCCGGGCCGCGGGAGCGACCAGGAGCGGTCCCAGGATGCCGCCGACCGTGCCGCCCATCACCACCGTGGCGATCGCCCGACCCCGCTCGGCCGCCGGGTGCACTTCGGCCGCGACGAAGCGGCCGAGCTGTACCGCGGTGTTGGCGCCGCCCATCATCACCAGGCCGACCGTGAAGCCCCAGAACGTCCCGGCGCGGATCGCCAGCACCGCCACCGCCGCCCCGACCATCCCGAGCAGGAGCCCGAGCGTGATGGTCGGACGCCGGCCGATCCGGTCCATCGACCGGCCCCAGAGGTAGGCGCAGGCGGCACCGCCGCTCCAGTAGAAGAAGGCGGGCACGCCGGCCCAGCTCGGCCGTCCCGAGAGGGCGGCCCCGACGATCGGCGTGACGGTCGAGGAGATCAGGAATCCCGCCGAGCCGACCGACTGGGTGGCGAAGAGGGTCCACTTGATGCGGCGGCGAGCGGGCACGTCGGGCTCGGAGTTCGGGGTGGCGTCGGGCGGGTAATGTCCTCGCCCCGGCCGTCCTCGCGCAACGGCGCCCGGCCTCCTGGGTCGGCTCGGGCGCGGCGCTCGAACCGGACCGCAGGGAATCGCCGACGCCCGTCGGCCTCGACCGCCTCGGTTTCGTGCGAGCGCGTGCCGCGCTCGCATGATCGGCCACACGGGGCCATCTTGCCTCGACCCATCTCCAGGCGACAATCGCGAGTGAACCTGCCTCCAAGCGGGCGCGCCGGCCTTGGCCGGCTCTGGCGCGGCCTTCGAGAAGAGATCGCCGCCACGGTCGGGATCGTGCGCCAGACCTCGGCCATGTTCTGGCTCTATCTCCTGTTGATGTTCGTGCCACTCTCCCTGATCGGGTTGCTGCCGCTGGGCCGGTTCTCGCTGGTGCTGCAGGCCATCGGGCTCGCGGCGTTCGGCGTGCTCATGCTGTTCCCCGGCGTGATCGCCCGGGCCGCGCGCGTCGACGATCAGCTCGGTCTGCGAGATCGCGAGGGGGCGGCGCTCGTCACCTACCTGCCGGCCCTGATCGAGCTCGCGGCGCTGCCCTTCTTCGTCGCTGGCCAGACGGTGCTGTTCGAGTTGGTGATGGAGCGGGTGCCGGGCGCGCTGCCCGGCGCGGGCTGGGCCGACGCCTGGATGGTGTCGCTCAACAATCTGCTCTTCTCGGAGATCTTCTTCGACGTCATCGACGTCTTCCGGCTCGGCCTGGCTCCGGATCCCGACCATCGGCTCGGCCAGGTCCTGATCTTCCTGACCCGCGGCGTCCTGAGCGTGGCGTTCATCAGGGTGATCGTCCAGCTCTTTCGCGCGGCGTACTTCCGCGCCCACGGGCTCGGCCGCGGCGTGGATCTGTTGGCCGCGCTCCGCACCGCGGCGGACGAGCGCGACCTGGCCGAGGTCCGTCACGTGGGAGACGCGCTCTCGGTGGGGCTCGACGGCACGATCGAGGCTCTCGTGGCGCGGGCACGAGCCGCTCCGGATGGTGACGCGGCGCGCGGCTTGTTCGCGCTGCGGGAGTGGGCGATTCCCTATCTGGAGCGTCGGCCGGCGTGGGCGCCGACCCCGCCCGACCCCGACCTGGAACGTCCACCAGTGGCGGCGCCGACCCGGCCCGACCCCGACCTGGAACGTCCACCAGTGGCGGCGCCGACCCCGCCCGCCCCCGACCTGGAGCGTCCACCGGTGGCGGCGCCGACCCCGCCCGCCCCCGACCTGGAGCGTCCACGGGTGGCGACGCCGACCCCGCCCGTTCCCGACCTGGAGCGTCCACCGGCGGCGGCGCCGACCCCGCCCGACCCGCTGCTCGACCAGCTCAAGCTGGGCGGCGCCCCACCGAAGCCGAAGGACGCCGGATTCCGTCCCGTCCGGGCGGTGGCGACGCTGGCTGTGCTCGCGTTAGGCGTGATCGCGACGGCGCTCTTGCCCGGCTGGGTCGGCCTGGCGTTCGGCATCGCGGTGCTCGTCTGGCTCGCGCTCTGGCTGGTGGCGCCCCGCCGCTCGTTGGAGCGTTGCATGGACGCCGGGATCGTGCCCGCGTGTCGGCCGTCGAGACTCGCAGGGGTGACCGTGCTCTGGTCGGCCGGGCTCGCGCTCGCGCTGGTGCTCGCCGCGCCCTTCACCTTCGCCGCCGCCGCGCACGCGGCGGCCGACGTCTTCGCTCCGCTGGGCGCGGTTCCCGACCGCTCGGCGGTGGCCGGCTTCGTGGCGGCCAATCTGCTCCGCCTGCAGCTCTTCCTGAGCGCGCCCGACATCTTCGGGATCGCGGTGCCGGCGCTGGAGCATCAGCCGGTGCTGGGGAGCGCGCTCACCCTGCTGTTTCGCTCGGCGCTCAACCTCGGCTTCGTCTCGATCGCGCTCACCGCCCTGAGCGTGAGCTATACCAGCGTGGTCTCGGGCAGCCGGCTCGTGGCGGACGCCGAGCTGACGCTCCGAATCGAGGCGCTCCGCGGGGGGCGGTTCGGTCCCGCGCTCGCCCGGCACCACGCCGAGCTGGTGCAGGAGGAGCTCTGGAGTCTGCTGGTCGACGTCGATGACCCGGACACTCGGCGGGCGCTCGCGACGATCCCGGTCTACGACTGGCGAATGGTCGCGCCCGCGCCGCCGGCGTTGGGCGAGCGGCTCGCGCTGGCGTCGGTCGCGCTCGGCCTCGCGCGGCGCGGATGGCGCGAGCCGGCGCTCGGACTCCTGGTTGCGGGCGGTGCCGACGGCCGGCCCGACCACCCGTTTCCGGCGACCCGGGTCGCGGTGGAGATCGAGCGGGGTCTCGGGTTGCGCCATCTCGGGCGCGGCGATGATGCGGCGCGGGCGTTCAGCCGGGCGGAGACCGATCTGGCTCGGGGCGCCGAGGCCATGTTGCCGAGTGAGCATGAGGCGTTGCGAGCCGAGCTCGCACTGGCATCAGCCGGCGGCGATGGCCTCGAGCATGCGGTCCAGCTGGAGTCGGGCCTTGCGGATCGCGGTCCGCCCGGCTCGACCGAGTGCCGCGCGCCCGCCGACCCAGCCGACCAGCGCACCGGCCAAAGCGAGGGGCAGTAGCAGCGAGCCCTGCTTCAGCGCGGTCGCGAGGAGGGCGGCGCCGGCGGCCCCGATCGCGGCGCCGGCGGCGGCAACTCGTGGCAGCCAGCGGACCGCGACCCGCAGCTCTTTCCGGAGGTTGGCGGTGACGGTGAGTTCGGACTGGTCCCGATGCTCGCTCTCGGGCCCCACCTCCACCAGCAGATGGGTCACGAACACGGCGTGCAGTCTCCAGCGGAAGAAGAACCGGTCGTCGAGCCCAGGCGCGCCGGACCACGGCCGCACCCGAAAGAGCATCGTGCTTCCCGGGGAGAGGTCGCCGCTGGAGCATTCCCAGAGCTGCAAGTCGAAGGGCGGGTGAGGCAGCACCCGGCCCATGGTGGCGACCAGGGCCGCCGGCTCGAGTGGAAACGCGCGGCGCGCCACGAGCTGCTCGGGCAAGCTCCCGAACAACCGTCGGGCCACCCGCTGCTCGCGGGCGGAGAGCGGCTCCTCCCGGGGGAGGGAGGGGGTGCTGCCGATGGCGCCGTCTTCGACGTCGAGCGTCAAACAGTC
>JBFXAS010000279.1:0-6624 GCA_050184075.1 Gemmatimonadales bacterium | reverse complement strand
GGACACCTCGGCCGATCTCGCGGTGAGAGGCCGCCTCGGCTACATGCCGGAGCACGACTGTCTGCCGAGTCAGGTGAGCGCGGCGGAGTTCCTGACCCACATGGCGGAAGTGAGCGGCCTCCCGCCGAAGGCGGCCCGGACCCGCGCGGCCGACACGCTGCGTCACACCGGGCTTTTCGAGGAGCGCTATCGCGCGATCGGCGGCTACTCGACCGGCATGAAGCAGCGGGTCAAGCTCGGCCAGGCGCTGGTGCACGACCCGGCCTTCGTCTTCCTCGACGAGCCGACCGCCGGGCTCGATCCGATCGGCCGCGAGGAGATGCTGGCGCTGGTCCGGAAGACCCACCGCGAGTTCGGAATCAGCGTGCTGCTCTCCTCGCATCTGATGGCGGACGTCGAGCGCACCTGCGACCGGATCATCGTGCTCCAGGGCGGGCAGCTGGTCCAATCGGGCGAGGTCGGGCATTTCACCAAGGAGACCGAGACGGTCTTCATCGAGGTCGACACCAATCGCGAGGCCCTGGTGGCGGCGCTCGAGCGGCGTGGCGTCGCGGTCTCGGCGGACGGCGGCGGTCTCACCCTCGAGGGTCCGGACGAGTCGGTCTACGACCTGGTCCGCGACGCGCTGGTCGAGGCCGAGGCGCCACTCCGGCGGATGGCGCCGCGACGGCGGGCCTTGACCGAGCTGTTCGAGCGAGGTGCCGCATGACCAATCCCGGCGCGGCGCAGGGCACGGTCTTCGATATCGGTTATCAGCGCTACACCGGTGGGCGTGAGGGGCGGGGCCGGGCGCGACGCGCGGTCTTCAAAGACGGCTACCGCGCGGCCCTGGGCTTCGGGCGCGGCGGGCGGGCCAAGCTCCTGCCCTGGTTCTTCATCGCGCTGCTGTCGTCGATCGGGTCGATCATGGCGCTGGTGGCCGGCGCGGCGGAGCGGATCGCCGGTCCGGGCGCGACCGAGCGGATGAATCTCCCGACCCACGGCGACTACTACGGGATCGCCTCCTTCATCCTCTTTCTGTTCGCGGCCCTGGTGGCGCCGGAGCTGCTCTGCCGCGACCGGAAGGAGCGGACCATCGACCTCTATCTGGTCCGCCCGCTCACCGGCACCGACTACCTGATCGCCCGTTGGGGCGCCTTCATGGCCGTGATGCTCTTCGCGGCCTGGCTGCCCCAGTTCATTCTCTTCCTCGGGCTGGCGATGGGCGACCCGGACCCGCTGGCCTATCTCGCGCTCCACTGGCTCGACGTACCCCGCTTCCTGCTGGCCGGCTTCGCGATGGCGGCCTTCGCCACCACCGTGGCCCTGCTCACGGCCGCGTTCACGCTCCGGCGGGCCTACGCGTCGGTCTTCCTGATCGGCCTCTTCGTGATCACCACGCCGTTCACCGCCGGGCTCGCGCAGGAGATCGAGGGCCCCGTCGGCCAGTGGATCTCGATGTTCAACCTGACCAACATCCCGGTCCACGTGAACGACGTGATCTTCGGCGCGTTCAGCGCGGTCACCGAGGACGCGCCCGCCCGGCTCCTCCCGGCCTGGATCAAGGTCGGCTGGTTCCTGCTCTGGACCATCGGGCCCGGCACCGTGCTCTGGTGGCGCTACCGGAGGATGTCGGCATGAGCGCGCCGGTGATCCGGGTCGCCGGCGTCTCCCGCTGGTTCGGGAGCGTGGTGGCGGTGAGCGAGATGACCTTCGACGTCTCGCCGGGCATCACCGGCCTGCTCGGGCCCAATGGCGCCGGCAAGACCACGCTGCTCCGGATGATGACCGGGCTCGCGGCCACCTCGACTGGCACCGTGACGGTGTTCGGCGAGCCGGTGCGCGACAATCCCCCGCTCTACCGGCGGATCGGCGTGATGTCGGAGCACGAGACGGTCTACGGCTTCATGAAGGGCCGCGAGTTCGTGCGGATGATGGGCGAGCTGCGGGGAGTGCCGTCGCTGGAGGCGGCCGTCGACCGGGCGATCGAGCTGGTCGACCTGGCCGACGCCCAGCATCGTCCGATGAGCACCTACTCCCGCGGGATGCGGCAACGGATCCGGCTGGCGGGCACCCTGGTCCACGACCCCGAGCTCCTGATCCTCGATGAGCCCCTGAACGGCGCCGATCCGCGGCAGCGGGTCCATTTCCAGCATCTGCTCCGACAGCTCGCGGCCGACGGGCGCACCATCGTGCTCTCGTCCCACATCCTGGAGGAGGTGGAGCAGCTGGCGGAGACCGTGCTCCTGGTGGTGAATGGCAAGCTGGCCGCGTCGGGGGGCTTCCGGGCGATTCGCGCCGCGCTCGACCAGCGGCCCTACCACGTCCGGATCCTCGCCGACGATCCCAGGAAGCTCGCGAGCGCGGTCGTGAGCCTTCCCTCCGTCGAGGCGGTCCACGTGGATCCCGACGGCGCGCTGGTGGTGCTGAGCCGGAGCGTGCGCGACCTCCAGCTCGAGCTGCCCCGCCTGGCGCAGCGCGCCTCGATCAGTCTCCGGCGGGTGGAGCCGCTCGACGACTCGCTCGAGAGCGTCTTTGGCTACCTGGTGGAGGGTTAGGCATGGGCGCCGTCTACCGACTCACCCTCCGCCAGCTCTCGGGGCGCGGCCGGCTCGCGATCATGACCGTCCTCGCCGCGCTGCCGGTGCTGGTCGCGGTCCTGGTGGTCCGCTCTCCCAGCGCGCCGTCGGTCGCGGACTTCGAGTCCGTGCTGAGCGCGCTTCTCGCCGGCGCGATCGCGCCGCTGGTGGTGCTCGCGATCGCGGCCTCGGCGTTCGCCAACGAAGTGGAGGATTCGACCCTCGCCAACCTCACCCTGGCGCCGCTGCCCCGCTGGAAGATCGCGGTGCCCAAGCTGCTCGCGGTGATCACCATCGCGGGCCCCTTCATCGCGATCAGCGCGCTGCTCACCGCGCATGTGGCCTTCCTGGCGGACACCCGCGCCACGGTCGCGGTCACCGTCGCCTCGGTGGCCGGGGTGGCGCTCTACGGCTCGGCCTTCGTCTGGCTCGGGCTGGTGACCAACCAGGCGATCGGCGTGGGGCTCCTCTACATCGTGATCTGGGAAGGGTTCTTCTCGGGCTTCGTCTCGGGCGTGCGGTTGTTGAGCATCCGGCACTACGCCATCGCGTTGATGCACGGCCTCGATCCACGGCGTTATGCGGAGAGCGGCCACCTGAGCCTGCCCGCGGCGCTGGTGGTCTCCGCCATCGTGCTCGGCGGCTTCCTGCTGCTCTCGATCCGGCGGCTCAGGCGGATGGACGTGCCCTGAGGTCAGGGCGCCACGCGGTCGGTCAGGAACGGGTGCGCCGAGATCGTCGCGAGGCTGGCGGTGTCGAGCCCTCTCGGGATCGGCGGTGGCGAGGTTGCGCACGGGGCTACCCGAGTCACCGCGCCAGGGCGGAATCGAGCAGCGCGACCAGTCCCGCCCGGTCGAGCGAGAACGGCTGGCCCTGATTCAGCTCGACGGCCCGCTCGATCGCCCGACGCACGGCGGCGTGGGCCTGCGGCGCGCTCGGTGCCACCAGGTAGCGGAGCTTCGGGCTCGGATCGAAGAGCGCGTGCTCGACCGCCTCGGCCACCATCACCGGCTCCGGATAGCGGCGCTCGTTCTCCGGCGAGAACGAGGAGACCATCTGTTGGTACTGGGTCTCGAACCGTGAGCCCTCGGTGGTCCGGTGCTTGTCCCGCCAGCGCCGCATCACGTTGGCCGACATCTCCGAGCGGAAGCGGCCCGGCTCCACGATGCTCACGGTGACGCCCAGGGCGCCCATCTCGATCGCGAGCGCGTCGGCGAAGGCCTCCATCGCGTGCTTGCTCATCGCGTAGGGTCCGGAGAACGGCCCCGCGATGATCCCGTTGATCGACCCGATCGTGCTGACCCGCCCGCGGCTCTCGATCAACAGCGGCGCGAACGCCTTGGTGACCCGGTAGGGACCGTAGACGTTGACGTTCATCTGGAAGATCAGGTCCTCTTCCTCGGTCTCGATCATCGGCGCCAGGATCGCCACGCCGGCGTTGTTGACCAGCCCGTGGAGCCCTCGCCCGCCGCGCCGCACGGTCTCGACGGCGGCGTCGATCTCGTCCTGCCTGGTCACGTCGAGTCGCACGGCTTGGACGTTGTCCATCGCGTCGAGGGCACGGAGATCCTCCGCCGAGCGCGCCCCCGCGTAGACGTAGTGCCCCTTCGCGGCGAGGCGCTTGGTGATCTGGAGCCCGATGCCCGAGCTGGCGCCCGTCACCAGCACGGCCTGTTGGCGCGCCTGGGCGGCGAGCGGGGCGGGCTCCGAGGAGAGTCCGATCGCGAAGAGGACGGCGGTCATCGTGGCCACGCGTGTGGTGCTCGACATCGATTCACCTCGATACGGGGTTTGGTGCCTGCGCTTCGTGATGGCGCCGGTCAACGGAGCGCGATCTCCATGTCCACCCGGTGCAGGTCGCGGCCCCAGCCGTGCTCGGTCACCCGCCCCGCGGCCACGCCGACGCGGTCGACGAAGGGAGCCGACGTGTGGCTCGCGGCGATCTCGATCGCTCCGACACCCGCCTGGCGGGCCGCCTCCAGCACCCCGCGCATGATCACCGAGCCGAGTCCCCGACCTCGGAACGCGGGATCGAGCAGGATCCAGTTGAACCGGCGGCCTCGACGACCTCGACGGGCACGGGCCCACCCATCCCTCGACCCCGGGAGGCCGGCGGATCGTCCAGGCCTAACGCTTGGCCCGGCGCCGCGCCGGCGTCCGGTCGGCGAGCTTCCAGAACTGCGCCTCGCCGATGATCGTGATCCGATGGCCGCGCGCCGCCTGGCGGCGGATCTCCATCAGCTTGAGCCCGCCCGCCTTGCCGGCCACCTGCAAGGCGTTGGGTCGGCCGCGGACCAGCACGTCCGTCGTCGGGCCCGGGCTCGCCTGGACGGTCGCCCCAGCCCGCTTGGCGGCGGCGATCGCCTCACGGCGGGGCCGGCTCAGGAACCCGGTGAAGGAGACCCGCTTGCCCGCAAGGCTCGCGACCCGTCCCGTGGGCAGCGTCTTCGGCCGGCGGCGAAGCGCCGCGATCAGCTCGGTCGCCGACTGATAGCGTTTGGCCCGCGCCCCGAGACAGCGATGGATCACTTCCTTGAGCTGGTCGCTGCAGGGCAGCCGGCGCACGTCGGTGCTCTTCATCGGGCTCCGCACGTCGCCCCGGAGCAGCATCGCGATCAGCTGCCCAACCTGATAAACGTCGTCCTTCTGCTGCCACTTCCGGACCTTCCCCCAGGCGATCTCGGTCGGGGCCTGGAGCGGGTTGAAGGCGTCGGCCGTGACCCCGCGATCGCCCGCCTGGTGGGTCGCGATCCCGAAGTCGCCGAGCTTGAGCCGCTCGTGCTCGCAGACGAAGACGTTGAACGGCGTCAGATCGCGATGGAGCGCCTGGCCCCGATGGAGCACGTCGAGGATCCCCAGGATCGCGGCGATCTCCCGGCGGACCACCCGCTCCGGCTGGCCGCCCCTCGCCTCGAGCCAGCTACCGAGATCGCCGTGCTCGGCGTACTCCATCACCAGGCAGTACCGGCTGCGTGACACGTCCGGCTCGACGAACCGGTCGAACACCTTGAGCGCCCTCGGTTGCCGGTCGAGCAGCTGCGCGAAGTACGCCTCGCGGAGCCACCCGGTGATCCAATGGCTGATCTTGACGCACACGTTGGCCGGCAGCGTGCCGCGTGGCGACGGCGAGGCGAGATAGATCTCCCCGAAGCCGCCCTTGCCGATCAGCCGCTCGAGCTGGTAGGTCCGGCCGGTCTCGTTGCTGTAGACGGACGGTAGCGCCGGACCCGTTGCGACTGGCGGCGTCGTGCTTCTTCCGGCGGTCTTGGAGGTCGCCGGCCGGGTGGTGGGCCGCGCGGTCCGGGCCCGAATCTGGCGGCGGTGCATCGACATGGAGAGCAGTATACCTCCGCCTCCGGCCGGTCGTGAGCGACTGGCCGGGCGGTCGCGACTGTCAGGATCTTGCAAGAGCGCCCCGCCCTGCCCGTTGGCGTCGTAATATTGTGGCATGAATCCACGAGGCTGCTCCGTTCTCTGGCTCGCGGCTCTCGCCTGCTCGTCGGGCGTCGGCTCGCAGGAGCCGCCGACCGACGCCGAATTCCAGGCCGAGCTCGACCGCTGGGCTGCGAGCTCGAGCCACTACGGCGTGAGCGCCGCCATCGTCTTTCCCGCAGGCCGCGAGTGGGTCGGGACCGCCGGCCGAGCCGGTGGGGAGTCGCTCCGCCCCGACCACCTGATCTCGATCGCCAGCATCACCAAGACGATGACGGGGGCGGTGGTGCTGCGCCTGGCCGAGGCGGGCCTGGTCTCGCTCGACGACGCGATCACGAAGTGGTTTCCGCCGCTGGCCAACATCGATCCCGCGATCACCGTTCGGCAGCTCCTCAACCACACCAGCGGCGTCGCCAATTACACCGCGAATCCCGCGCTCGGCACCGCCATCAACGCGGACCCGACGCATCAGTTCACCATCGACGAGCTGCTCGCCTTCGTCGGACCACCCTCCTTCGCTCCAGGGGCGCGCACCGAATACACCAATACCGCGTTTCTGCTGCTCGCCCGGATCGCCGAGCGAGCCACGGGCGAGTCGATTCTGGCGCTCTACCGACAAGATCGGAAGAGCGTC
>JBFXAS010000278.1:0-6637 GCA_050184075.1 Gemmatimonadales bacterium | reverse complement strand
GCCGGGCCGGGGCGAGCACCCCGCCGTGACCGCTGAACTCCACCAGGTCCTCGCCGGTGTAGCTCGCCGGGCCGCGAAAGAACACCACCAGGCCGGTGTCGATCGGACCGGTCGCGTCGTGCCAGGCCGCGCGCGTGGCGCGACGGAAGGGGGGAAGCGGAGCGTCGTCTGCCAGCTGCAGGATCCGCCGGGCGATCCCGAAGGCCCCGCTGCCGGACAACCGAACGACCGCCAGGGCGGATCGCCCCGGCGGGGTTGCCAGGGCGCAGATCGGGTCAGAGAGCATCGTCGCGAGTCTCGCTCGAGACGGCGCCGGTGGGGGCGGCTACCGCTTCGCTTTCCGCTGGGGGGGCCCCCGGGTGGCAGGGGTGCCCCCGGTCTTGAGCCGCTCTTTCGCCACGAACCACTGCTGCGGAATGCTCGCGATGTTGACCGTCGCGTAGTACAGGTTGAGCCCCGACGCGAACTTGAAGAACAGCACGATCATCATCAGCGGCATCACGTAGAGCATCACCTTCATCTGCGGATTCGGCGGCAGCCCGATCTGGCCCACCTTGGTTACCGCGAACATGGAGACGCCCATCGCGATCGGCGTGATGAAGAGAGGATCGGGTCTGGCCAGATCCGGCAGCCAGAGGAACGAGGCGCCCCGAAGCTCGATCGAGTTCTGGAAAACGAAGAACAGGGCGATCAGGATCGGCCAGGGCAGCAGCAGGGGCCAGCACCCGCTGAACGGGTTGACGTTGTGCTCCTTGTAGACCTTGAACATCTCCTGCTGGAGCTTCTGGGGCTCGTTCTTGTGCTTCTCCTGCAGCTCTTTCAGGATCGGCTGGATCGCCTGCATCTGCATGCCGGCGCGCATCGCCCGCTGATTCAGCGGCCAGAGCACGACTCGGATCAGAATGCCGAAGAGGATCAGGCCCAGACCGTAAGCGAGTCCAAGCCGCTCGTGGAACCAGACCAGCAGCCAGCGGGCACCCACCGCCACCGGGCGGATGATCGGGCGGAGCCAGGCCCAACCATAGGGGTTGATGTCGTCGAAGTCGTGACCGATGGCCTGGAGGCGCGGGTACTCCATCGGACCGAGGTAGAGCTCGTAGCCGAAATCCCCCGATGCCTGCACCGGCAAGCTGGTCCAGATCGTGGCCGCTTCCGGGCTCCGGTGCACCTGGTCCGTGGCGACGACATACGTCCCGCCGATGCCGCCGTGGCCGGCGCGGGTCGAGTCGAGCGCGAGGAGCGCGGCGGCGAAGTACTTCGATTTGACCGCCACCCACTCGAACGGACCGGTCAGCGCCTGCGGCTCGCCGACGTCGAGCTTCGAGAAATGGGTGAGCTCCGAGCGCGACGCCTTGGTCACGATCCCGAGCTCTCGGGCATGCTCGACGCTGTCGGCCTCGGTGTTCCTGAGACCCGGTCCCATGCCGACCAAGAGCGTCCCGCCGTTCGGCCCGAGACCGGTCACCCGCCCCGAGACCGCGATCCGATACTCGCCCGGCAGGAAGCGGTAGGTGAGCTCGACCCCGACCTGCCCCTCCCCGCCCCTGAAGGTGAGGCTGGACGGCCCGGTCACTTCGAGCGAGCGGGCCGAAGGACTCAGGCTCCACTTGGAGATCCGGATGGTGTCCCGGCCGACCAGCACCGCGGCCGCCAAGAGCTCCGTCTCGGAAGGGAGGATCTGGGCCGCCTGACCCGGCTCGTCGGGGCGCATCGACTTGTAGTTGGTGAGCGTCGCGCCCACCAACTGCCCGCCACGCGTGGAGAATTGGTACCGGTACAGCGAGGAGCTCACCGTGATGGTGTCCGCCCGCGCGGTCGCGGGAGGAGCCGCCACCGGCGACGCCGCGGAGTCCTCGACCACCGCCGGCGACCCCGCCGGGCCGACCACGGCGGACGGCGCGGGCGGCTCGACCACCTGCCCCGAAGTCGCGGGGCCTGGGGTCGGCGGCGGCCGCTTGATGAACAGCGACGGGAGTATGACCACGGCCACCATCAACGCGATGGCCAGGAAGAAGCGACGATCCATTTCTATTGCCGACTCGGCGGAGGCCTCACGGCACCGGATCGTAGCCACCCGAATGGAACGGGTGACACTTGATCAGCCGCCGGAACCCCAGCCACGAGCCCTTGAACAGTCCATACCGATCGATCGCCTCGAGCGCGTACTGTGAGCAGCTCGGAACGAATCGACACCGGGGAGGCAGGGCCGGGGACACGAATCGCTGGTACCCACGGATCAGCAGCTTCCCGATCCGCCGCGGCGCCCCGACCACCATCCCGACGACGTTCACCCGCCAGCGCCCAGATCGGCCAGCCACGTGGCCATCTCGGCTCTCAACTCGGCGAACGATGCCCCGTAGGCCTGCCGCCTGGCCCTGATCACCACATCCAGGGGACCAGCCTTCGAAGCGAGGCGGCGAGCCAGTTCCCTGAGTCGCCGCCGCAAACGATTGCGGGCCACCGCGGTCGACTGGAACTTGGGGACGATCAATCCCAGTCGCAGGTGACCCGCTTCCCTTCGCCTCCATGCCACCTCGATGAACCCCAGCCGGCGGCGGCGACCCCGTTCGAGGACCTGACGTACCTCGTCGGTCCGCGCGAGCCGCCCCGCCCGCTCGGTTCCTCGACCCGCCGTCAACGACCTCCGTGCTTCGAGGCCAGCTTGACGGTCAACTGTTTCCGGCCCTTCTTCCGCCGGCGAGACAACACGGCCCGACCCCATCGCGTCGCCATCCGCGCACGGAACCCATGACGGTTCACGCGCTTGCGATTTCGCGGGCGGAACGTTGGCTGCATCTGCTCCCTCAAGTCCTTGGCAATGAGCCCGAAAAGCTAGCTCCGACATGGGGTTGCGGTCAAGGTTGACTTTTCCACACCGGGGTCGTAGGTTCGCTGCCCCTTCGACGGCCCCCCTCTGGTTCGAGGCGTGATGCAGCTCTCTCCGAAAGAGGCGTGGAAGCGCATTCTCGATGAGGCCCGTCGAGAGCTTCCGGAACAAGCCGTGACCACATGGCTTGCCCCTGCCGAGCCCCGGGGAATCGAGGATGGCAGCTTCATCCTCGAGCTGCCGGACGAGTTTGCCGTCAAGTGGAACCAGGCCAAGCACGCCGGCCTCCTCACTCGCCTTGCTCAACAGGTCGTCGGCCAGAACACCGAGGTGGCCTTCCGGGTGTCGGGGGAGCGGCTCCAGCGGCCGCAGATCGATTTCTTCGTCGAGCAGCCAGCCGAGGACCCCCAGCCGGTCACCCACAAGGTGACGCCGTCGCCCCAGCCCCTGAACGAGCGCTACACCTTCGACTCGTTCGTGATCGGCAAGTCCAACGAGCTCGCCGCCGCCGCCGCCCATGCCGTGGCCGAAGCGCCCGGCAAGACCTACAACCCGCTCTTCATCTACGGCGGTACCGGGCTCGGAAAGACCCACCTCATGCAGGCGATCGCCCACGCAGTCCAGATCAA
This sequence comes from Gemmatimonadales bacterium, assembly GCA_050184075.1. GTDB lineage: Bacteria > Gemmatimonadota > Gemmatimonadetes > Gemmatimonadales > GWC2-71-9 > SHZU01. The sequence continues at coordinate 3,181 of JBFXAS010000278.1, read as the reverse complement.
GACCCCGGCCACCCGGGTGGTCTACGTCGGCGCGGAGCACTTCATCAACGAGGTGATCGAAGGGATCCATGGGCGGACCATGCCGCAGCTCCGGCGGCGGTATCGGACCGAAGTGGACCTCTTTCTGGTCGACGACATCCACTTCCTGGAGGGCAAGGAGGCCACCCAGGAGGAGTTCTTCCATACCTTCAACACCCTCTACGAGGCCCAGAAGCAGATCGTCCTGACCTCCGACCGGCCACCCAAGGAGCTGCCCGGCCTCGAGAGCCGCCTGGTCAGCCGCTTCGGGTGGGGCATGGTGGCCGACATCGGCCAGCCCGACCTCGAGCACCGGATCGCGATCCTCCGCAAAAAGCAGGAGCAGGACCACCTTGAGACCACGATTCCCGACGACGTCCTGTCCTTCATGGCCGAGCACGTCTACTCGAACGTCCGGGAGCTCGAGGGCTGCATCATCAAGCTGCTGCTCTACGCCTCACTTCGGCATCGTGAGATCACGATCGAACTCGCCCGCGAGGCGCTGGCCGATCGGATCCGGCCCGGACCGGCCGCGGCACCCGGCAAGCCCAAGGCGCTCCCGACGATCGACCGCGTCCAGGACGTCGTCGCCCGACAGTGGGGCGTGACGCCCGAAGGGCTCCGATCGAAGGCGCGCATCAAGAGCCTGACCGTGCCCCGCCAGATCGCGATGTACCTGGCCAGGGAGGTCCTCAACATGCAGCTCGTGGAGATCGGCCAGGCCTTCGGCGGGCGCGACCACTCGACCGTGATTCACAGCGTCGACAAGGTGCAGCGGCAGCTGGCCCGCGACCGCTCCTTCCGCGAGCGGGTCGAATCCGCGCGTGCCCAACTGGGCAGCTGATGGCGCCGAGGCAGGCAACCCGTGAAACGACGGCCGCTCCGGCGGTCGGCGCACGGATGGCTCTCCCGCCCCCCCGGGCAGCCACCTCCGACCGGGGCTTCCCGATCCATTCAAGGGCGATGGGCAGAGCCCCGGAGCTGACGGCATGAAGTTCACGATCACCCGTGAAAAGCTGCACGAGGGGCTCGGCGCGGTCGCCGGCATCGTCCCCGCCAAGACCACGCTGCCGGTGCTTTCCAACATCCTGCTCGAGAGCACCGGCGACGGGATCCGCCTGTCCGGGACCGACCTCGACATCGCCGTCTCGACGGTCGTCCCCGCTCAGGTGGATCAGGAAGGTGCCATCACCCTGCCCGCCCGGAAGGTCGCTGAGATCGTCCGGGAGTTGCCCAGTGCGGCCATTCGGTTCTCCAGCTCCGGTGAGCAGCGGGTGCAAATCGAGTGTGGCCGCTCCCGTTTCAAGCTGCTCGGCCTCTCGCGCGACGAGTTCCCATCCTTTCCGGCCGTGCGTTTCGAGGACGGCTGGTCGCTCGCGGCCAAGGACCTGCAAAAACTCATCAGCCACGTGGCCTTCGCCGCGAGCACCGAAGAGAGCCGGCCGATCCTCAACGGCATCCTCTGGGAGCTGCGCCAGGACCGGATGCGGATGGTGGCTACCAACGGCCACCGGTTGGCCCGAATGGACATCCCGTTGAAGGGCGCCGGGGGCGAGGCCGCGCTGATCGTGCCACCCAAGGCGCTCGAACAGATCCGCCGGCTCTTCCGTCCCGAGGACCAGATCGAGATCGCCCGGAGCGACAACCACCTGGGCTTCCGCTCGGCGGAGACCCAGGTCTACACGCGGCTGATCGAAGGCCCCTACCCGAACTACGAGCCGGGCATCCCGCGGGACAACGACAAGATCGTCACCGTCGATCGCGCCGCCTTCGCCGGCGCGATTCGTCGGATGAGCATCGTCGCCAGCGACCAGACCCACCGGATCCGGCTCGCCTTCAACAGCGGCGCCTGCAAGCTGTCGGTCACCACCCCCGACCTCGGCGACGCCCAGGAGGAGCTCGCGGTGTCCTACGACGGCGACCCGCTCGAGATCGGCTTCAACGCGTCGTACCTGCTCGAGATCCTCAAGTTCATGCCGACGGACGAGGTGCGCCTGGCGTTCAAGGCGCCCGAACGAGCCGCTACGATCGAGCCGGTGGGCTGGGACGACCCCGCGAGCTATCTGACCCTGGTGATGCCGCTGCGATTGCTCGACTGATGGCGACGATCAGCGAAGCCGGTCCGCCAACGCAAAGCTCGTTCAGCGCGCAGCCGAATCGACCGGTCACCCCCGCGCCCGGAACTCACCACGGGTTCGGTTCGATCGTTCCCAACGTCGTGGACACCTCGCCGAGCGATGATGACAACTGCGTTGGGAACTTGTGGAAGAGCGGGACGGCCGGCCCCGGCGGATTGGGTTTCCCAGACTGCCAACACCGCCCGGCTTCCCGGCGCATGAGATAAGCCCAACGTCCTCCAGCGCTTGGCGGACCCGTCCACAATCTCATGACTCTACGATTACTACGGTTTATAAATTAAGATTTGTAGTCATAGAAAAGAGCATGGGCAAAACTCCGGAGCGGACCGCATGAAGTTCACGATCACCCGTGAGAAACTGCACGAAGGCCTCGGGGCAGTTACCGCAAGCGTCCCGACCAAGACGACCCTGCCAGTGCTCTCCAACATCCTGGTCGAGAGCACCGGTGACGGGATCAGGCTCTCCGGCACCGATCTCGACATCGCCGTGTCGATGGTGGTCCCTGCGCAGGTCGATCAGGAGGGCGCCACCACCCTGCCCGCGCGGAAGCTCGCTGAGATCGTCCGGGAGTTGCCCAGTGCGGCCATTCGGTTCTCCAGCTCCGGTGAGCAGCGGGTCCAGATCGAGTGTGGCCGCTCGCGCTTCAAGTTGCTCGGCCTCTCGCGCGACGAGTTTCCCGCGTTTCCGGCGGTCCAGTTCGATGGTGGCTGGACCGTCGCCGCAAAGGACCTTCAGAAGCTGATCAGCCACGTGGCGTTCGCGGCAAGCACCGAGGAAAGCCGCCCGATCCTGAACGGTGTGCTGTGGGAGCTGCGTCCGGATCGGATGCGGATGGTCGCGACCAACGGTCACCGGCTCGCCCGAATGGACGTTCCGGTGAAGGGCGCGGGAGGGCAGGCCGACCTGATCGAGCCGCCCAATGCCCTCGAGCAGATTCGCCGGCTGTTCCTACCCGAGGACGAGATCGAGATCGCCCGAATCGACAATCACTTGTGGTTCCGCGCCGCGGGTACCCAGGTGTTCAC
>JBFXAS010000277.1:0-6649 GCA_050184075.1 Gemmatimonadales bacterium | reverse complement strand
TCGGGGGTCACCCTCGGCCTGCTGCACGGCTCCTGTCCCGACGCGATGATCCTCTGCCACCAGCCCAGCCGGCAGCACATCGGCGAGTATCGCACCACGCCCTGGCTCAAGATCCCCAGTCTCTCCCGCTACGTCGAGCTCTACGAGATGCTCGGCTCGGCGGTCCACCCGACGCGGGTCATCGGGATCTCGCTCAACACCTTCGACCTGAGCGAGACGGACGCCCGCGCGGCCTGCCTTGAGGCCACCGAGGAGACCGGTCTTCCGGCCACCGATCCGGTTCGCTTCGGTCCCGCCCCATTGATCGAGGCGATCGCCCGCGGGCGGGAGGACTATCGCGCCCGCAAGGGGCTCTGGGCCTGACGGAGGGCCGTCCCTCTCAGCCGCCGATCGCGGCGGCGCCGATGTACGCTCTGGTCGCCTCGAACGCCTCGTCCAGCTGATCCACCAGCGGGCCGGCGCCTTCGACGGTGCCGGCCACGCCTTTCATCTCCAGCATGAGCGCCAGCTCCGCCATCCGGTGGGCCGTGACCATCCCGCAGGAGCCGGCGATTCGATGGGCCACGAGGCGAAGCGCGGGCGCGTCGCCATCGTCGACGACCGCGCGGAGGCTCGCGAGCATCGGCCCGACGTACTTGACGAAGAGCTCCAGGTGCGCGGCGACCCGTGCCGGGTCGCCGCCGAAGATCTCGCGAAGTGCCGGGAGATCCAAGTGCTGCTCAGCCATCGCTGCCTCGCCCGTGGTTGCCTTCCGGCTCGATCGGCAGGCCCGCCGGCGTCGCTCCCGGCCGGCGGTGGCACGGGTCGGGCAGGCGCGATCGACCCCCCGGGGCGCCGGTGTTGCCATGGCTCTCCCCGGCACGACTGGCCGTCGAACTGCATCTGGGTATCGGATGAGCCGGCGAAGCCCTTGAGCACGCCGGCCAGGAGACCGCGAGCATCTGAGCTGCCCGGCGGTCTCTGACTGGTCGGTGTCGGGCGGCGGGCCGCGCCATCGAGGATCGGAGCACCTCAGCGCCCGCCCGGACGTTGGCCACCGGCAGGCTCGGATTGAGCGCGTCACCGCACCGAGGGCGAGCTGGTTGATGGAACCGTCGACTCAGGCTTGCCGGATCAGGACGGCGGCCCGCTCGCCGATCACGACCGATGGGGCGTGAGTGTGGCCGGTCGGAATCAGCGGTATTACCGACGCGTCGGCAACCCAGAGGTCCTCACAGCCCCGAACTCGAAGGTCGGCTCCGACGACCGCGTCCGGGCCGACACCGATCCGGCAGGTGCCGACGGGATGGTAGAGGGTCTGCGCCAGTCCGCGGAGGTGAGCGTCGGCGCTCCTGCGCTCCAGGGCCTCCCCGCGGTGCTCGGCGGCGAGCGGCGCCGTGGCCGCGAGCTCCTGGACCCAACCCAGCCCTTCGAGCAACCGCTCGCGATCAGCGGGCGCGCTCAGGTACCTGGCCTCGATGACGGGTGGATCGCCGGGGGTGGCGGAACGGAGCGTCACCCGGCCGCGACTCTCGGGATGCTGGAGGACGATGGCCAGCGTCATCCCGTGGCCTTCCGGATTGGCGAAGCCGTGGTCGACGAAGTAGGCGGCGCCGAGGAGCACCTCGAGCATCGGCACCGGCGCGTCGCCGAGGGAAAAGAAGGCGCCGGCCTCCGCGACGTTGGAGGTGAGCCGACCCCGCCGCGCGAACAGGTACTGGACCAGGTCGACCGTCCCGCCCGCCCCGGCGAGCGACACAGGTCTCCGCAGCCGATACACCCGGCCACAAGCCAGGTGGTCCTGGAGGTTGGCGCCGACGCCCGGCAGGTCGGCTGCGACGTCGATGCCGAGTGTGCCCAGCTGGCTCGCCGGTCCGACGCCGGAGCGAAGCAGAATCGTTGGCGAGCCGATCGCGCCGGCCGAGAGGACCACTCGACCGCGCGCCAGCCGCGAATGGCCGTTGGCGTCGAGGTAGCGGACGCCGACGGCGCGATTTCTCTCGAAGACGACCCGGTCGACCACCGCGCCGCTCTCCACGGCGAGATTGGAGCGGCCCCGCGCCGGGTCGAGGTAGCCGGTTCCGGTGCTGACTCGCGCGCCACGCCGCTGGGTGACACGAAAGGCTCCGGCGCCTTCGATCCGTCCGTCACCGAAGCCGTCGTTTGGCGGCAAACCCAGCGCGGCGCAGGCCGACAGGAAGGGGGCCACGAGCGGTGAGGGGGAACGTAACGGCCCGATCGGAATGCCGATCGGGCCGCCCCGGTCGTCCGGCAGCTCCGCCCGGGCGAAGCAGGGCTCGAGCTCGGGATAGGACCATCCGGCGGCGCCCGCCGCCACCCAGCGGGCGAAGTCCTCCCGCGCGGGGCGGGTCCAGATCATCGCGTTCATGGCGCTGCTGCCGCCCATCATCCGGCCGCGCGGCCAGTAGAGCCGCCGACCGCCGAGCTCGGTCTCGGGCTCGGTCTCGAATCGCCAATCGAAGGGACCGCGGAAGAGACGACTGAAGGCGGCGGGAATCCGCGATTCGCGCGGGACCCGTGCCGGGCCGGCCTCGAGCAGCGTGACGGCGATTGCCGGGTCCTCGCTGAGCCGACTGGCGATCACGGCGCCGGCGGAGCCGGCGCCGACGACGACGATGTCGCTCATCCGGCGAATCTAGCGCTTGGGGCGGTCGTCGTCGCCGAGCACCCGCATGGCGGGCGTCTCGAGGTCGTCGAACTGCCCGCGTCGGGCCGCCCAGACGAAGCCCGCGATCGCCGCGACGAGCACGACGGCGGCGACGGGAATCAGCACGTAGACCACACTCATCGGTCCGCCAGGTATGGCCGCCCTCGGCGCGCGAGGGCGAGGACCGTGTGGGAGCGCGCGGGCGGGTGCACGGCGGCCATGAGTGGCGTGACCATCCCGGCCATCGCGAGCGCCGCGCCGACCAGGTTGTAGGCGAGCGAGAAGCCGATCGCTGCGCGGATCACCGTTCGGGTGGAGCTGGCCCCGTCGATCAGCTCGACCAGCGGCTCGAGACCCGGTCTCGCGAGGTAGACGTCCGCCGCGGCGAGCGAGGCCTCCGCGCCCCCGTGTACGCCGACGCCGACGGTGGCGCGCGCGATCGCGGCCGCGTCGTTGACGCCGTCGCCCACCATCACGACCGGCCCCTCGCGCGACAGCTCCGCGATCGCGCTGAGCTTGGCCTCCGGCGTGGCGCCTCCCTGGATCTCGTCGCGCCCGAGCCCGAGCCGCCGGCCGACGAAGGCCACGGTCGCCGGCGCGTCGCCCGACAAGAGCCCGACGCTCCAGCCCCGGCGCCGAAGGACCCGGATTGCGTGCCCGGCGCCGGGGCGGATCGGATCGCCGAAGCCCAGCGCGGCGACCACTCGTCCGCCTCGGGCGAGCAGCACGGGGGTGAGCCCGCTCGGGATTCGCCGCGCCATTCCCTCCGGGTCGGTCGCGCTCGGGAGCACGAAGCCGGGGCTCCCGACGAGGAGGCGCTCGACGCCCAGCCGGCCGGTGAGCCCGCCACCGACCGTGTGCCGGACGTCGTCCACCTCGGCGGCGACCAGGTCAGGCCAGGCCCTCCGCATCGCGGCGGCCAGCGGGTGACTCGCTTCTCGCTCGAGCCCGAGCAGCCAGGCGCGCGACGCGGGCGCGCCCTCGAAATGCTCCAGGGCGAGCCGCCCTTCGGTCACGGTGCCGGTCTTGTCGAGCATCAGCCTGCCGGGCCGGGCGAGCGCCTCGAGCGCGTCGCCGCCTCGAATCAGGATCCCGCGCTTCGCGGCGCGCCCGATCGAGACGGTCATCGCCAGCGGGGTGGCGAGCGCGAGCGCGCAGGGGCAGGTGATGATCAGCAGGGCGATCGCGTGGTCGACGGCCGCGTGGGGATCGGCGGCTCGCCAGAGCAGCCAGGTGACCGCGGCCAGCGCGAGGACCACGGCGACGAATCCGCCTGCCAGGCGGTCGGCGAGCTTGACGATCGGGGCCCGCCGGGACGCGCCGGCCTCGACATCGCTGAGCACCCGGCCGAGTCGGGTCGCCATGCCGGCGCGGGTCACCTGCACGGTGAGCGTCTCGCTCAGGTTGACCGTCCCGGCGAAGACCTCCGCGCCGGGCTCGACCTCGACCGGCAGCGACTCGCCGGTGAGGAGGGAGAGGTCGACGGTCGAGCGTCCGCGGGCGACGGCGCCATCGGCCGGGATCGTTTCGCCGGCCTGGACCAGCACCGAGCTGCCGGGCAAGAGTGCCTCGCTCGGCACGGTGCGGGTCTCGTCGCCGTCGATCAGGCGGGCGTTCGATGGCGCGAGACCATAGAGCAGCTCCGCCGAGTCGGTGGCGGTGCGCTGGGCCCGTTGCTGGAGATAGCGGCCGACCAGGAGGAAGAAGATCAGCGTCGCGACGCCGTCGAAGTAGATCGGGCCGCTTCCCGTGACCGTGTTGACGGCGCCGCGCCCGAACCCCGTCGCCAGAGCGATCGCCACGGGCAGGTCCATGTGGAAGCTCTTGGCGCGCAGTGCGGCCAGGGCGCCCTGGAAGAAGACCCGGCCCGGCCAGAGGAGCGCCGGGGTGGTCAGCGCCAGGCTCGCCCAGCGGAAGTACTGTACCTGCTCCGGAGCCATCGTCCCGAACCAGCCCGCGTAGAGCGCGGCGGCCACCATCATGACGTTGCCGGCCAGCGCGCCGGCGACGCCGATGCGGATCAGCATCTCCCGGGTCTCGCGGCGGCGGATCTCGTCGCGCCTGGCGCCCCGGAAGGGATGGGGCCGGTAGCCGAGGCGGTCGACGAACCGGGCGATCGCCGAGAGCGGCGTGACCGACGAGTCCCACTGGATCCGCGCCCGGGCGCGGCCCACGTCCAGCTCGGCCGACAACGCGCCCGGCACCGCGAGTGGCACGCGTTCGACCAGCCAGACGCAGGACGCGCAGTGGACGCCCTCCAGATAGAGCTCGGTCTCGAGCACCGGGCCGCGAACGGGGCGGACGTGGAGGTCGTGAAAGCTCTGGTGATCGAACTCCTCGAAGCTGCGCCCGGACGGGGCGACGGCCGCGAGGCGGCGCTCGTCGAAATCGTAGTAGGCGTCGAGCCCCGCCTCGCGGACCAGGTGCCAGGCGATGCGGCACCCGGCGCAACAGAACTGCGCCTCGGCGTCGGGCTCGAGCAGCCCCGGCGGCACCGGCAAGGTGCAGTGGGCGCAGCGGACGCCGGCCGCCGCGCCCGGACGGTCAGTGGCTGCTCGCGGCATGACTCGTGAGGGCGGGGGGCGCGTGGGTCGAAGCGTGCGGGCCGATTCGGCCGAGGGCGGTGAGGAGCCCGACGCCGATCACGACGACAGCGGCGAGCCGAGGGCCCGAGCGGCCCAGGATGCCGCGGAGCGCGAGGCTTCCCGCGAGCACCCAGGGCACGGTGCCGAGCCAGAAGGCTGTCATCAGCAGCGCCCCCCGCGAGGGTGAGCCGCTGCTCGCGGCGACGAGGACGAAGGCGTAGAGCCATCCGCAGGGAAGGAGGCCCGTCAGGGCGCCGAGCGCGGCGGCCCGCCAGCGCGGAGGCACGGCGCGGATGCGCCCGACCAGCCGACGAACGGCGCGCTCGATCGGGCCGCTTCCACCCGGCAGCCTGACGCCCAGCGCTCGGAGCAACGCGACGACGCCGAAGGCGACCAGCGACCATCCCGCGACGGCGGCGGCCGCCCCCGCCAGCCCGATCGTCCGTCCGGCCGCCTGGATCACGGCGCCACCGGTGCCCGCCAGCAGTCCGAGACCGGCGTAGACCAGGAGCCGGCTCACGTGGTAGATCGCTCTCGACCGCCAACCCTCGTTTCCGGCCGCGTGGGCGATCCCGCCGCACATGGCCGCGCAGTGGGCGCTGCCGAGCAGGCTGGCGAGCAGGATGGCGGCGGCGGTCACGCCCGCGGTACCAGGGCCGACCCGGGCGAGCCGCGGAGCACGGCCGTGACCCGGTGGTCGTCGGTCCGAATCGTGAGTCGGATCTCGTGCAGCCCGGCCCGCCGATCGCCGAGTCGCCCCTCGTAATTGCCGTCGCCGATCGGGGCGAGGCTCAGGCGGTAGGCGTCGCCGCCGGCCAGGGCGAACCCTTCGCCGTCGATCCGGGCCAGCGCGATCGGAGCGCCGTCGCGGTCGCTGACGGCCAGCTCGACCCGTCCGTCGCCGGTCAGGCGACCGCTCACCCGCCAGCCGAGCTCGAGATTGACGCGAGCTTGCGCCATCGTCGAGTCCCAGTCGAGCGCCCGCTGGTAGTAGTCCGGCTCCGTCGCCGCCGGTCCGGCGCGGGTGGCCTGGTAGACCAGCACGCCGTTGGCGACTACCGTCAGGCCGAGCACGCCAGCCAGTGCGATCGGCCAGAGCGAGCCCGGCTTCATCTTCCACCTCCGCCCGGCGCGCCTTCGGGGCCGACCAGGCTGTACTCGTACGAGCCGCTGAAACCCTGGCCGTCGTCGAGTCGGATCGAAACGGCCTTGCGCCCGCGGGAGAAGGCGTCCCGACTGGTCCGAACGAAGATGCTCGTGGTCCGAATCTCCCCGGCGGCGACCGGAAGGGGATTCTCCGGGGAGATGACCTCCGCGTCGACGCCGTCCAGGACGATCTGGTAGTCGCGGGGGTGATCGGACCGGTTGGTGACCCGGATCCGGATCTGGCTGAGCACCCGGCCGTCGGCCTCGATGG
>JBFXAS010000276.1:0-6650 GCA_050184075.1 Gemmatimonadales bacterium | reverse complement strand
TGTGGTTGCCGCCGCCGTTTATCCAGGGCCCGATCACGGCCAGCTGGGGCACCTGCCAGTTCATGAAGCGGTTCACCACGCCCTGCGAGGTTCCGGCGTCGAGCCAGCTGGCCCAGCCGAAAAGCGGCACGTCCGCCTTTTCGAACTGCTCCCGATAGCGGTAGGTGCCGGCCATGTCGTTCGAGGCGCCGCCGAAGCCCGGGACCTGCTCGTCCCGGAACACGGTCTCAGCCAGGCTCTCGTTGAGCGGCGGATTCGCCTGGTGGTCCTTCACAGCGGCGGCGAGAAGGGAGCCGTCGGCATCCCCGTCGACCGGCCGCACGCCGGGGGCGCCGGGCACCTGATTCATGTCCATCAGGTGGACCATCTTGCCCCATTCCGAGATCAGGAAGTGATTGACCACGCCGCCCGGGAAGGTCAGGTCCGCATAGGCGTCGAAGTCGATGAAGCGGGGCACCACGGCCTTGACCGCCGGGCGGCCGGTCGCGGCCACCAGCTGCGCCGTGTTGCCGGTATAGGAGGTCCCGATCGAGACCACCTGGCCGTCCGACCAGGGCTGCCCGGCGATCCAGTCGACCAGCCCGCCGAGATCCTCCACCTCCTGCGGCGACCAGGGGTAGAGCCACTGGCCGAAGGAGGCCCCGGTGCCGCGCACGTCGGCATAGACGAAGGCGTAGCCGCGCTCGAGGAAGAAGCGCTGATTCGCTCCGACCGGTTGGCCTTTGGCGGCGCGCCAATACCGGGTCGAGACCAGCACCGTGGGCAGCTTCCGATCCGGAGCCAGCCCGGTCGGTAGATAGAGGTCCACGGCGAGTCGGGTGCCGTCCGCCATCGGCGCGAAGACCGAGGTCCGCTCGATCTCGACCGAGGTCTCGAGGGCCGGGGAGCTGCACGCCGCGAGCGGCGCCGGCTGTTGGGCGCGCGCGGGAGCCAGGGCGATCGCGGTGGAGCAGAGCGCGGCGAGCACCGCGCCAAAGGGGCGTTGCATGGGGTTCTCCTCGTGAGCCTAACGTCCGAGCCACTCGGGGGTGCGCTTGGCCACGAAGGCGTTGACCCCCACTTCCAGGTCCTCGCTGGCGAGACAGGCCATCATCCCGTCGATCTCGTACTGCATCATGGTCTCCAGGTCGACCTCCCAGGTGCGCCGGAGCAGCCGCTTCACCAGGCCGACAGAGATCGGCGCGTTGCCGACGATGGTCGCTGCCAGCTCCAGCGAGCGGTCCATCAGCCGCTCGGGCTCGACCAGCTCGTTCAGGAAGCCCGAGGCCAGCAGGGCCGGCGCGCCAACCCGCTCCCCGGTCAGGAGCCATTGCGCGGCCCGGCCATGCCCGACGATCCGGGGCAGCAGGTGCATCACCCCGTTGGTCTCGAAGAGGCCGCGCTTCACCTCGGAGAGCATCAGCTCGCTCTGCGGGGTGCCCAGCCGGAGGTCGGCCGCGAGGGCCAGCTCGGCGCCCACTCCCACCGCGATGCCGTTCACCGCGGCGATCACGATCGCGCGGTGCTCCACCACCAGCCGGGTCACCGCCTGGAAGCGATGGAGCATCCGATAGGCGTCGCGGACCGAGTGACCACCGGCCGCGGCCACCCGGTGGGCCTCGTCGAGATCAGCCCCCGCCGAAAAAGCCCGGCCGGTGCCGGTCAGGATCACCACCCGAAGCGCCGGGTCCTGGTCGAGCTCGAGAAGGGTGTCGTGGAGTCGGCCGAAGGTGGCCTGATCGACGGCGTTGAGCTTCGCCGGGCGGTTGAATCGGAGGAGGGCGATGGCCGGGCGAGGGCGCTCGACCACCAGGGTGTCGTCGGACATCGGGTCGGGACCGCCGGATAAGGGAATGCCTGAGAACATAACAGTTGTCATTTATTGTGGCGAGAGCGATGATTGTCCGGGCTGGTCGACCCGCTGGAGGAACTGGCATGAGCGACGGCGTCGAGCGACGCATCGGGCTCTCCGGAGCCGTGTTCACCCTGGTCGGGTACGTGATCGGGGCCTCGATCTTCATCCTGCCGGGACAGCTCGCTGCGGACGTCGGACCGGGTGCGTTCGTCTCCTACCTGATCGCCGGGGTGCTCGCGGCGCTCGGGTCGGTGGTGGCGGCGCAGATCGGCAGCGCGCTCCCGGTGAGCGGCTCGATCGTGGTGGGCGCGAGCCGGGTGCTCTCGCCGCTGGTCGGCTTCGTCGCGCTCTGGGCCCTCCTGCTCGCCGTCGGCGTCGCGATCTCGCTGGTCTGCTACGGGATGGTCGACTATCTCAGCTACTTCCTCCCGGGCCTCGGGCGCCGGGGCACCGCGCTCCTCCTGGCCGTCGCCTTCACTTTCCTCAACCTGACCCCGGTCCGGGTGGCCGTGGGCCTGCAGGCAGTGATGACCGTCGCCTTCCTGGCCGTGCTGCTCGCCTTCGGGATCGGAGGCGTGGCGGCCGCGGATCCGGCCAATCTCGACCCGATGATGCCGCGCGGGCTCGGCGCGGTGATCCTCGCGGCCGTCCCGGCCTATTTCAGCTACTCGGGCTCGTTCGTGATCATCGAGCTGGGCGGCGAGATCCGGGATCCCGCCCGGACCCTGCCGCGGGCCCTGCTGATCGGGTTCGCGATCATCGCGGCGAGCTACGCGCTCGTCACCTACGCGGTGCCCGCAGTGATTCCCTGGGAGACGCTGGCCGGCGTGGACGCGCCGATCGCCCGGGCGGCGGAGGCGTTCCTCCCGACATGGGCCGGCGGAGTGATCGCGGTCGCCGCGCTGCTCGCGGGGGCGACCTCGATCAACGGGATGTTGCTGGTCCACTCGCGGGACATCCTGGCCATGGCCCGGGCGACCGTCTTTCCGGATGCCCTCGGCGTGCGGGGCCGGGGCGGGGTGCCCGTGGCCGCGGTGCTCACCCTGGGGACCATCGGCGTGCTGGCCGTGCTGGTGGGCGGCACCATCCGTCAGTACGCGGTGCTGGTCGTGATCTCGGTGATGCTGCTCCAGGCGATCATGGCGGTGACGCTGCTTCGGCTGCCGACGGTGCTCCCAGCCGCCTTCGCAGGGGCCAGCTTCAAGCTGGGGCGGCCGGCCCGTTGGATCTTCGGGCTGCTCACCCTGGTCGCCTCGATCGGCTTCAGCTTCCTGGCCGTGGCCGACAGCCTCCGGTACGGGATCGTCTATCTCGGCGTGCTGGCGCTCGGCGCCCTCTACTATCTCGTGCGGCGGCGGGTGGTGGCCGGGCGTGGCGGGGACCTCGATCGGGTGCTCCGCGAGGGGAGCGCCACCGAGGGCTGACCAGCTAACTTGGTGGGTCTCCGTCCGATCCGAGGACCACCCGATGCGCCGTTCGTTCTTCCTCGCCGTTGCCGCCCTCACTTCGATCCCGGCGGTCGTCCATGCTCAGGCGGACGACCGGTACATGGCCCTCGCCAAGCGGGTGCTCTCGACCACCCCGCTGGTCGACGGCCACAACGACCTTCCCGGCCGGATCCGCGATGACCGGGACACCCCGCGCGACGTCGTCGGCTACGACCTCCGCCGCCGGGCGCCGGGGATGACCGATCTCGAGCGCCTCGACAAGGGCATGGTCGGCGGCCAGTTCTGGTCGGTCTACGTGCCGGGTGAGCTGTCCACGGGATGGGCGCGGTACCAGCTCGAGGAGATCGACATCGCCAAGCGGGTGATCGAGCGCTATCCCGACCGGCTGCAATTCTGCACGACCGCGCTCTGCGTCCGGCAGGCGTTCGCGGCCGGCAAGATCGGCTCGCTGCTCGGGATGGAGGGCGGGCATGCAATCGAGAACTCGCTCGGCTCCCTCCGCGCTTACTTCGATCTGGGCGCCCGCTACATGACCCTCACCCACAACGTGACGCTCGACTGGGCCGACGCCGCGCTCGACCAGGTCAAACACGGGGGGCTCACCGACTTCGGGGTCGAGGTGGTGCGCGAGATGAACCGGCTCGGGATGCTGGTCGACCTGAGCCACGTCTCGCCGGCCACGATGAGCGACGCCCTCACCGCCACCGAAGCCCCGGTGATCTTCTCGCACTCGGGCGCCCGGGCGCTGACCAATCACCCCCGCAACGTCCCGGACTCGATCCTCCGCCGGCTGCCCGCCAACGGCGGCGTCGTGATGGTCACCTTCGTCACGGTGTTCGCCTCGGAGGCGCGGCGGCAGCACGACGAGGCCCGGGGCGTGGAGCGGGCCGCTCTCCGGCAGCGCTTCCGCAACGACTCGGCCGCCGTGTCCCGCGGGCTCGCCGAGTGGGATCGCGCCCATCCGGCTCCCCGGGTGACCATCAACGACGTGGCCGATCACATCGACCACGTCCGTCAGGTTGCCGGGGTCGACAACGTCGGGATCGGGAGCGACTTCGACGGCATCGAGGACGTGATCGACGGGCTCGAGGACGTCTCCACCTTCCCCGCGCTCTTCGCCGAGCTGGCCCGGCGGGGCTGGTCTGAGGACGATCTGCGGAAGCTGGCCGGGGAGAACGTGCTCCGGGCCATGGAGCAGGCGGAGAAGGTGGCGGCCCGGCTCCAGAAGGAGCGGCCGGCCTCGACCAGAGCGATCGAGGATTTTCCCGGACGTCCGGTGCCCTGAGGAGGGCCGATGCGCGCATGGCTCGTGGTGGTGATCTGCTCGCTCGCCGCGAGCGGGCGGGCGGTGGGGCAATCGGAAGCGGCGCTGCGTCGCTACTTCGAAGGGAAGACGGTGGTGGCCAGGATCGACCTGCCGGGCACGGACGACGGGGTCGACGTCTATCCCGGCACCGACCAGCCGGTCGACTTTCCCAGGCACGCCACGCGGCTCAAGCGGTACGGGACCGCGATCCGGTCGGGTGAGCCGGCGCTGGTCACCAAGCTCAGGGTGAAGAACGACCTGATCGAGTTCCAGCTCGGTGGCGGCGGCTACGGCACCTTCTGGGACGACGACGCCTCCGTGCCGGAGCCGACCGTCTCCAAGAGCGAGCGGGAAAAGCAGCTCGAACGCGATCTGGAGACCGCCACCGGCGCCGAGCGACAACGGATTCGCGATCAGCTGGAAAAGGTTCGGCGCGACCGGGAGCGGGAGCTGGTCCGGCTTCGGGTCGAAGCGGAGCAGGCGCGGCAGATCAAGGAGGCCAACATCCGGCAGCGCCGGCTGGAAGGCGGCTCGCGCTTCAACCTCCGCTATCGCGACGGGGTGCCGGAGGACGCGCTCTATCCCGAAGCGGTGATCGCCGCGCTGGCGGAGTACCTGTCGTTCGACGGCGTGGTCGATCCGACCACCGAGCCGGCGAGCCCGCAGATGGTGCGGAAAGGGCTGACCGAGACCGAGGTGAGCGGGCTGCTCGGAATGCCGGAATCGCTCGGCCACCGGATGGAGGGCACCCTCCGGGTGACGACCGCCGTGTATCACGTCGGTACGAAGCGCTACGAGATGGAATTTGTCGAAGACGTGTTGGTTCGTTACACGATTGCGGAGCGCTAGTCGCGGCCATCGGTTGCGATGGGGCGGCGGGTGGCTCTAAGTTCCGTTTCGCAATTCAAACTCGGACATTCGGGATTCATCGAGCACCCCCGGAGGACCTGATGGCCTTTGAGCTTCCCGCCCTGCCGTACGCCTACGACGCGCTGGAGCCGCACATCGACGAGCAGACGATGCGGATCCATCACGACAAGCACCACGCCGCCTACGTCGCCAACCTCAACAAGGCCCTCGAAGGTCAGGGAGCCCTCGCCGGGAAGACGATCGAGGCGCTGCTCGGCGATCTGGGCGCCGTGCCCGAGGCGATTCGGGGGGCGGTGCGGAACAACGGCGGCGGCCACTACAACCACACGCTTTTCTGGGAGCTGATGGCGCCGGGCGGGGCCAGCACCCCGGGCGGCGGGCTGGCCAAGGCGATCGACGGCGCGTTCGGCAGCCTCGATGCCTTCAAGGAGCAGTTCCATAAAGCGGGGATGACCCGCTTCGGGAGCGGCTGGGCCTGGCTGGTTCAGGACGCGAGCGGCAAGCTGGCGGTCGAGTCGACCCCCAATCAGGACACCCCGGTGATGGAGGGGAAGCAGGCGCTGCTCGGCTGCGACGTCTGGGAGCACGCCTACTATCTCAAGTACCAGAACCGCCGCGCCGACTACCTGACCGCCTGGTGGAGCGTGCTGAATTGGACGGTGGTCGGCAGCCGGTTCCGCGGGTAGGGATCGTGTCGCTGCCTCTCGTCAGCCAACCGGCCCCCGACTTCACCTTGTCGTCGACGTCCGGGGGCGAGGTGACGCTCTCCGCCCTCCGGGGCCGGGCGGTGCTGCTGGCGTTCTTTCCCGCGGCGTTCACCAGCACCTGCACGGCCGAGATGTGCGCCTTCAGCGACGACTACGCCGACTTCGAGGCGGCGGGCGCGGTGGTGCTGCCCATCAGCGTCGACGCGACCGCCAGCCTCAAGGCCTACAAGGCGCACGAGAAGCTCTCAGTCGACCTGCTGAGCGATTTTCACCGCACCGTCAGTCGCGCCTACGGCGTGCTGGACGAAGCCAGGTTTCGCAGCCAGCGCGCCTACGTGCTGGTCGACAAGGGCGGCGTGGTGCGCTGGACTCACCTCGAGGAGCATCCGGGCCTGCGACGGGAGAACAGCGAGCTTCTGGACCAGGTACGGGCCCTAAGCTGAACCGGCCGCACCCTGGTCTGGATTCGCCGGAGGCGGCTCTCA
>JBFXAS010000275.1:0-6672 GCA_050184075.1 Gemmatimonadales bacterium | reverse complement strand
CTCGCCGGCCGAGAGCGGCAGGTTCCGGGCGGCGACCGCCATGCCGTAGCTCGCGGCCGGCACCAGGGCGATGTCGTCCGGCGCCGCCGGCGCGCCCAGCAGGGACGCGAAGGCCGTCCGGGTCCGGTCGGTGAGCGAGAAGAAATCGGCCGCCTGGAGGGTCCAGGGCTGCGCCTTCCGGGCGAGCGCCTCCTGCCCGATCGCCACGGTCGCCTTCGAGAGCGGCGACATGTAGGCGCAGTTCAGGTAGGTGACGTCGTCCGGGATCTCGAAACGGTGCCGCTGTGAGGAGAGGATCGCCATGGGAGCCTAACGTCGTCGGGTCCAGAGCACGATGGTGCCGCAGTCCGAGCCCGAGGTGTTGAGCGACGCCGGCGTCTCCGCCGGGCCGCGGTAGATCTCCACCGCCTCGAGCTGCGCGACGGGGAAGTTGTTGAGGTCGGGGATCGGCTGGCCGCGACCCGGCTGGTAGTAGGGCACGTTGTCCACCCACATCGCCATCACGCATTGGCGCCGGCCCAGGGCGACGGTTCGAAACGAGGAGCTGTTCTCGCTGACCTTGACGCCGCGCACCGAGCGGAACAGGTCGCCGAGGCGGCGGTGCTCCTCGGCGCGGAGCTGGTGCCAGTCGATGAACGCCCCGAACCCCATCGCCCGCCGCTCCGCGAAGGCGTCGAGCCCGGGTGGCACGGCCGCCGCGGTCACCTCGATCGGCTCCAGCTCGACCGCGCCGCGGGGCATCGGGACGGCCAGGTCCAGGGTGTCGTCGCCGAAGATCAGGGCCCGGATCCGGAGCGGTCGATAGCCCAGCTTGCGGAAGAGGACGTAGCCGATCCTGGGGGGGACGCCGCCGAGGGTGAACGAGCCCAGCTCGTCCGTGGTGGTCTTGAGCGAGGTGCCCACCACCACGACCTCCACCCCCTCGATGCCGGCTCCGGTCGAATCATCGTACGTCCGTCCCACGACCGTCGCCTGGCCGAACCCGGGCGTCGCCAACAGTACCAGCAGCAGCGCGAGCAGCGGGCCGTGCCGCATCGGGCCCTCCTCCGTCAGAGTCACCCTCGGAATGGAGGGCCACGCCGGCTCCGGCGCAAGGGTGGCGTGAGGCGCACGGAGCCCCGGGACCGGGCTAGATTCATTGTCCACAATTCCGTATCCCGTCGGGAGGATGCCAATGCTGAGACGGTTGACGGTGGGGCTCGGCCTGGCCCTGGGGCTGGCTTCGGGACTCCAGGCGCAGGCGTCGCGCGGACGGCTGGTCGCCCGGATCGATTCCGCGGTGACCGCGGCGATGGTCGCCAACCACAACGTCGGCGTCTCGATCGGCGTGATGCGGGGCGGCGACCTGCTGGTCGCGAAGGGCTTCGGACTGGCCGAGCTCGAGCACCAGGTGCCCGCCACGGCGGAGACCGTTTATCGGATCGGTTCGATCACCAAGCAGTTCACGGCGACCGCGATCCTCAGGCTGGTGGAGCAGGGCAAGCTCGCGCTCGACGACGAGATCACCCGCTTCCTGCCCGACTACCACACGCAGGGCAAGCGCGTCACCATCCACCACCTCCTGACCCACACCTCGGGGATCAAGAGCTACACGTCGCTCGGCCCCACGTTCTGGAACGAGTCGTCCCGGCTCGATCTCGACGACGAGCAGATGATCGCCCTCTTTCAGGACCAGCCCTTCGACTTCGAGCCGGGGGCCAGGTACGCCTACAACAACTCCGCCTACTACCTGCTCGGCGCGATCATCGGCAAGGTGACCGGCATGCCCTACCCCCAGTACCTCGAGCGGGAGGTGCTGGCGCCGCTCGGGCTCGAGGCCACCTCCTATTGCGACAACGAGCGGGTCATCCCTCACCGGGCGGAGGGCTACGAGGTCCGGGGCGACACCGTGTTCAACGACGGACCGATCAGCATGAACACGCCCGGCGCGGCCGGCGCGATGTGCTCCACCGTGCTCGACCTCCTGGCCTGGCAGCGGGCCTCGAACGAGGCCCGGCTGATCACGCCGGCCTCGCGCGACCGGATGCGCACCGTCCAGGTCGAGACCGGCTCGAGCGGTGGCGGCTATGGCTACGGCCTCGGGATCCGCTCGACGGGCGGCCACCGGCAGCTCGCGCACAGCGGGGGCATCAACGGCTTCAGCGCCAACCTGGCGTACTTTCCGGACGACGATCTCACCATCGTGGTCCTGACCAACAACGGAGGCGGACGCGCCTCGCAGATCACCGCCGAGATCGCCAAGCTGATCCTGGATGACCGGCAAGCGAGCGGACAGTGACCGCGCTCGCCTCGAACCGTGGACGGAGACCACTCATGACCCGAACGCTCACGCTCGTAGCCGCGCTCTGCCTGCTCACCAGCTCGGTGGGCGCCCAACGCCCGATGACCCCGGACGACGTGCTCACGCTGAGGCAGGTGTCGAGCGCGCAGATTTCACCGGACGGCCGCTGGGTGGCCTATGTCGTCTCCGCCGTCGACTTGAAGGCGAACGCGGCCAACGCGGACCTCTGGCTGGTGTCCGCCGACGGCGGCGAGCCGTTCCGGCTCACCACCAGCGCGAAGGGCGACAACCAGCCGAAGTGGTCGCCGGACGGGAAGTGGATCGGGTTCCTCTCGTCGCGGGAGGAGCGCTCCCAGATCTGGCTGATCCGGCCGAACGGCGGAGAAGCGGAGCGCCTCACCGAGTCGAAGTCGGGGGTGCAGGAGTTCGAGTGGGCGCCCGACGGGCGGACCATCGCCTACCGCGCGCCGCGGGAGCTCACCGCCGACGAGGAGCGGCGCCAGAAGGAGAAGGACGACCCCAACGTGGTCGACACCGACTTTCGCTTCTCCCAGGTGTGGACCATCGACGTTGCCAGCAAGAAGTCGGAGCAGGTAGTCAAGGCCGACTACCACGTGACCGACATCCAGTGGTCGCCGGACGGGACGAAGCTCGCCTACACCGCCAACCCGACGACCAAGGCCGACGACGGCGGCCGGTCCGACATCTACGTCCTGACCCTGGCGAGCGGCGCCTCCCGGGTGCTCCACGACAACGGCGGACCGGACAACGGGCCTCGCTGGTCGCCCGACGGGCGGCAGATCGCCTTCCTGACTCGGGAGGACAAGCCCAAGTCGGTCGGGCAGCTGGAGCTGGTGGTGGTCGACGCGGAGGGTGGCTCGCCCCGGCCTGTGGCTCGCGGCTTCCTCTATCAGCCCGGCGCGCCGACCTGGTCGACGGACGGGGCCACCCTCTACTTCTCCTCGCTGGTTCGCACCACGACGCAGTTGTTCAGCGTGCCCGCCCGAGGCGGGTCGCCGCGCCAGCTCACCAGCGTCGAGGGGACGATGAGCGGGCCCTCGTTCACCGCCGACGGCCGCGCGATCGCGTACACCTACAGCGACCCGCAGCATCCGTCCGAGGTCTACCTGGTCAAGGACCTCGCCGGCTTCGCGCCGGTCAAGCTGACCGACCACAATCCCCAGCTCACAGAGGTGGCCCTCGGACGGCACGAGGTGGTGCGCTGGAAGAGCAAGGACGGGATGGAGATCGAGGGCATCGTGATCTACCCGGTCGGCTACCAGCCGGGGCGGCGCTATCCCACGATGGCGTTCATTCACGGCGGTCCGTCGGGCGTCTGGACCCAGAGCTTTCCCGGCAGCTGGGGCAACTACGGCCACGTCTACGCCGGCAACGGCTGGGTCTCCTTCTATCCCAACATCCGGGGCTCGTCGGGCTACGGAGAGAAGTTCCTCGCGGCGAACGTGCGCGACTGGGGCGGCGGGGACTATCAGGACGTGCAGTCCGGGCTCGACCACCTGGTGGCGAGGGGCATCGCCGACAGCGCCCGGATGGGCCAGGCCGGCTGGAGCTACGGCGGCTACATGACGGCCTGGACCCTGACCCAGACCAGCCGCTTCAAGGGCGTGATGGTCGGGGCCGGTCTCACCAATATGTATTCGATGTACTCCACCAACGACCTCCAGACCGTGCTGGAGAACTACTTCGGCGCAGAGCCCTGGGACGACGAGGAAGTCTATCGCCGGGCGTCCGCGATGATGTTCATCAAGCAGGCCAAGACCCCGACCCTGATCCTCCACGGGCAACAGGACAACCGGGTGCCGATCGGACAGGCGCAGGAGCTCTACATGGGGCTCAAGAAGAACGACGTGCCCGTGACGTTGGTCTTCTATCCGCGCGAGGGCCACGGCCTCTCCGAGCCCCGGCATCAGCTCGACAAGATGAAGCGGGAGTACGCCTTCTTCTCCAAGACCGTGCTTGGCGTCGAGGTGAAGGACCCGGAGCCCGTGCCGTGATGTCGCTCCGCCGGGCCGCGCGGCTCGTGGCGCTGGCCCTGGCGGTGGCAGCGCCGGCGGCGGCTCAGTCCACGACGGTCGATTGGCTGGTGCGTGGGGGCAGTATCTACGATGGCTCGGGTGCCGCCCCGCTGCGGGCGGACCTCGGGATCCGGGGCGACCGGATCGTCTTCGTGGGCGACGCCGTCGCGCGGGGCGTGACCGGGGAGCGGACCATCGATGCCACCGGGCTCGTGGTCACCCCCGGGTTCATCGACGCCCACACCCACGCGGGCGACGACCTCTCACAGGCGGCGACGGCGGGCGTGCCCCACATCCTGCTCCAGGGCGTCACGACCGTGGTGCTGGGGAACGACGGCGGCGGCCCGGTGGACGTCTCCGCCGCGCGGGAGCGGCTGGCCGCTCGGGGCGTCGGTGTGAACGTCGCGTTCCTGGTCGGCTTCGGGACGATCCGTCGGGCCGTGCTCGGGATGTCGAGTCGCGAGCCCACGCGCGCCGAGCTGGACCGGATGCGCGCGCTGGCCCGACAGGGAATGACGGGTGGCGCGTTCGGATTGTCCACCGGCCTCTACTACGCGCCGCAGAGCTACGCGGCCACGGACGAGGTGGTGGCGGTGGCGAAGGCGGCCGCGGAGTCCGGTGGCTACTACGACACCCATCTCCGGGACGAGAGCTCGTACACGATCGGGCTCCTCGGGGCGGTGCGCGAGGCGCTCGAGATCGGGCGCCGGGCCGGCGTGCCCGTGCATCTGGCTCATATCAAGGCGCTCGGCGTGGACGTCTGGGGGCAGAGCGATTCGATCGTGGCGATCGTGACCGCCGCGCGCCGGGCCGGCCAGCGGGTCACGGCCGATCAGTATCCGTATACCGCCTCGGGCACCAGCCTGACGGCCTCGCTGCTCCCGCGCTGGGCCGAGGTCGGGGGGCGCGAGCAGATGCTCAAGCGGCTCGACGATCGCGAGCTGGCGCCGAAGCTCCGCTCCGAGGTCGCCGACAACCTGAGGCGACGAGGCGGTCCGGCTTCCTTCCTGATCACCAGCGGGCCCCGGACCGGGCAGCGGCTCGACGCGATCGCCCGGGAGACGGGTGCGGAGCCGATCGACGCCGCCTTCGCCATGATCAGGCAGGCCCCCACCGCGGTCGCCTCCTTCAACATGAACGAGAAGGACGTGGAGCGGCTGATGCGAGCCGAGTTCGTGGTGACGGGCTCGGACGGCTCGGCCGGCCACCCCCGGCGCTACGGGGCGTTTCCCCGGCTCTTTCGGGAGTACGTGAGCGAGCGGGGCGTGCTGAGCTTCACGGACGCCGTGGCCCGGAGCAGCGCCCGCACCGGTGAGCTGATCGGGCTCGAGCGCCGGGGCCGCCTCGCGGACGGCTGGTTCGCCGACGTGGCGGTGATCGACTCGGCCAGCTTTGCCGACCGGGCCACCTACGAGCGGCCGACGGAGCCGGCCGTCGGCGTTCGTTACCTGTTCGTCAACGGATCGTTAGTCGTCGACCAGGGTCGCGTGGCGCCCGTTCGCGGTGGCCGCGTCCTGAGCCGGGGGTCGGCCGGCGGCGGTCGTCGTCGACAGCCGTGACGGCCGCACCGGCCGCCAGGTGAGCCCGGTGCGGACGCTTGGCGGCATCCCGGCCCGGCTGGTGTCCGGCGCGGCGCTGGCCGCGACCTCGGCCTGGACGTAACCGCCGACTCGGAGCGCCGCTTCGAGGACCCACTCCCAGCCCACCCGAATCCGGAACTCCTGCAGCGTGGTGCGGAGGTACCGGGCGCTCCAGCTCCGGAGCGTCCTGGGGCCGACGCCGGCGCGCCAGGCCATCACGTCCACCGACGCATCGGTCACGGCGGCCGCGATCCGGGCGAGATTGCCGATCGTCCGCCAGCACCGCGGGGTGAGGGATCCGAAGCGTCGCATCCGGTCGCGCGCGGTGCGCTCCGGGAGGCGGGGCCCCGCGGCCGGGTCAGCCGCCGCCGAGAGCATGGATGTCAGCAGGCCGGTCAGGCCCCATCGACCTGTGCGCCGCGTCACGTAATCCGCCATCTGACGCCCTGTCGGGGCGGATCGCCGCCGAACTGCGCTGACTGCCAGGACCGGGAGGTCGTCGGCGAGCGAGGGCTCGCGGATGAAGACCGGATGACCGGGCAGGGAATGGAGCGCGGAGAGGATCGCGGGGTCCACGGTGAGCGGCGAAACGATCACGCAGGGGACGCACCATGGGGCGCGCTCGATGGTGGGCGCGAGGTGCATCGACACCGCGTGCTCGGAGCGCGCGTCGCCGATGGCGATCGCCCCGAGAGGGGGCGAGCTCAGCCGGGCGGGCCGGGCGCGGACATACGGCGGGAGGATGTACGTCGTGTCGGTCATGCCTGGAGCGGCT
>JBFXAS010000274.1:0-6755 GCA_050184075.1 Gemmatimonadales bacterium | reverse complement strand
CGATCTGAGCCACCGTCAGGTCCGCCGGGGGGACGTCGCGCGGGAGCGAGGCCTTGAGAGTCTCGCCGTTGCGGGGCACCTCGACGTAGGGGCCGAAGCGACCCAGCTTGATCGCTGCCTCGGCGAGCCCGTCGAGCTTGACGGTGCGAGCCTCCACCGGGTCGATCCGCTTCTCCCGCACGGCGACCTGTGAGCGGAGCCCGCCGCTCCCCGAGTAGAACTCCTCGAGGTAGGGCAGCCACTCGGCGTCGCCCTCGGCGATGTCGTCGAGCGTCTGCTCCATCCCGGCCGTGAACTTGGTGTCCACCAGGCGCGGGAAGTGCTGCTCGAGCAGGGCCGTGACCCCGAACGCGGTGAGCGTCGGCACCAGCGCCTGGCCCAGCTTCTGGACATAGCCGCGGTCGACGATCGTGTCGATGATCGACGCGTAGGTGCTGGGCCGGCCCACCCCGTCGGCCTCGAGCTCCTTCACCAGACTCGCCTCGGTGTAGCGCGCCGGCGGCTGGGTCTCGTGCGACAGCACCTCCAGGTCCCGACAGCTGGGCTCGTCGCCCACCTCGAGGTGGGGGAGGATCACTTCCTGGTTCTCGAGCGCGGCGTCCGGATCGTCGGAGCCCTCGACGTAGGCCCGGAGAAAGCCGGGGAAGTCGATCCGCTTGCCCGTCGCCCGGAAGGTGGCGTCCTCGACCGCGAGCTGGACCGTCATCCCGGTGAGCTTCGCGTCGAGCATCTGCGACGCGACGGTGCGCTTCCAGATCAGCTCGTAGACGGCGAGCTGGCGGCCGGTCAACCCGGTCTCCTCCGGGGTTCGAAAATGGGCGCCCGCGGGCCGAATCGCCTCGTGCGCTTCCTGCGCCGCCGCGTTCTTGGTGACGTAGGTCCGCGGCTCCTTGGGCAGGTATCCCTTGCCGTAGAGCCGCTCCACCGATTCGCGCGCCGCCGTCAACGCCTGGGTCGACAGGTGGACGGAATCGGTTCGCATGTAGGTGATGAAGCCCTCTTCGTAGAGCGACTGCGCCACCCGCATCGTCTCGCGGGCGCTCATGCGGAGCTTGCGATTGGCTTCTTGCTGGAGCGTCGAGGTGATGAACGGAGCAGCGGGGCGACGGGTGAACGGCTTTTCCTCGGCTTCGGCCACCCGCCAGGCAGCCTTCCGTATTCGGGCGCGAAGGGCCTCGGCGTCGTCCTGCGCCAGCAGCACCACGTTGCGCTCCGGCAGCAGCTTGCCGGTTCGCTCGTCGAAGTCCTTGCCCGTCGCGATCCGCTTGCCGCCGAGGGCGACCAGCTGCGCGTTGAACCGCTGCGCGTCGTGCTCCAGCTCCGCCTTGAGATCCCAGTAGGTCCCGGCGCGGAACGCCCGGCGCTCCCGCTCCCGCAGCACCAGCAGCCGAACCGCCACCGACTGCACCCGGCCGGCGGAGAGCCCGTAGGCGATCTTCTTCCAGAGCAGGGGCGACAGGGTGTAGCCGTAGAGCCGGTCGAGGATCCGCCTCGTCTCCTGCGCCCGGACCAGCTTGTCGTCGATGCGCCTGGTGTGCGCGAGCGCGTCCTGGATCGCTTCCTTGGTGATCTCGTGAAAGACCATCCGGCGCACCGGAATCTTCGGCTTGAGCACCTGGGTGAGGTGCCAGGAGATGCTCTCGCCCTCGCGGTCTTCGTCCGTCGCGAGCACCAGCTCGTCGGCGTCCGCCAGCGCCGTCTTGAGCTCGGCGACCACCTTCCTCTTGTCCGTCGGAATCACGTACAGTGGCTCGAAGTCGGCGTCGACGTTGACGCCGAGGCGACTCCATTCGAGGGTCTTGAGCTTGGCGGGAATGTCCGAGGCCCGCTCGGGCAAATCGCGGATGTGGCCCATCGACGCCACGACCTTGTAGCCACGCGGGAGAAACTCCCGAATGGTGCGGGCTTTGGTCGGGGACTCGACGACGACGAGGGACGCCATATGCTCCGTTCGCTCAAGTTCGCTCGGCCCGCGGCCCGCCAGAGGGGCCGTGGTCGCGGGGTCGGCAAGGGGGGTATTAGAAAACCGCCAGAACGAAGTTTGTCAATCCGAGGCAAGATTGAGGCCCCCCGCCGGTGCCCGCCCGCAACGCCCGCTTCGCGGTAGATTCTCGGCCGTCCGTCCCCAATCCTCGGCCAGGAGATCTGATCGCCCTGGCGCCGACGGAAGGCGCGAGACCGCTGCTCGATCTGAACGCGCTGCGGCAAGCCATCCGTCGGGACCGAGCCGTGGCGCGGCCACCCGGGCTCGGACGCGACTAGCCGGTGTCGGCCCGGCCGCGCTCCACGTTAGGCTCGTGCGCGGCCGCCCGCCAGGTTCTGGCCGCCGCCGCCCGGCGCAGGTCACGCACCAGGTAGGCGACTCCCGCGCCGATCAGGCCGATGGCCAGAAACATCAGACCCGGGGGCGGACCAACCTGGTCCGCGATGCCGAGTCAGGTGCCGTCGAGGAGGCAGTCGGGTGGGCCGGGAATCTGCAGCATGGTCGCCCCCAAGCTCGTCGGATCCGGTCCGACGGGCAATCCCGGGCCCCCAGGTGCCCGGCGTCGCGAATCGCCAGAGCCAAGCCGGCATCCCCCGAGCGCCGGTGCAGCGAGTTACACCCGCCGATCGGTCGGGAGCCCCGAACCAGGCCGACCGACGCCCTTTCGGCCGTTTGCGCCACGCCAGCCCTTGCACCGGCGGGTGGCATCGGGCCTGCAATGCCATCCGGCATGACGCAGGCCCAGGCCGTTACCAACCACGACGATCGCTGTCCCGCCTGCGACGCCCCGGCCCGCCGCGAGTTCCTGCGCACGCTCGCCGCGGCCGCCGCCGCGGCGCTTGCCGCTCTGGGCGCCGGGCCCGGAGAGGCCGTGGCCCTCTCCTTCGCGCCGATCCGCGGCGACCGGGCCCGAGGCGACGGACCACTGACCTATCCCGTTCCCAAATCGAATGGGGTGGAGATCGATCGGGACAACGAGATCATCCTCGCGCGCTTCGACGGGAAGGTCTGCGCCTTCGCGCTCTCCTGTCCGCACCAGCGGAGCATGCTCAAGTGGCGCGAGTCCGAGGGTCGCTTCCAGTGCACCAAGCACAAGTCCAAGTACTCGCCGGATGGCACCTACCAATCGGGGCGCGCCACCCGCAACATGGATCGCCATCCGATCTCCCTCGAGGGAGGATCGCTGGTGGTCGATCGCACCAAGCTCTTCAAGAGTGACGACGACCCCACCGCCTGGGCCGGGGCGGTGATCACCCTCTAGCTGGCGGAGCGTCGTCCGCCGACGCTTTCTCAGCCCCAGCGAGTGCGGTCAGCAACGCAGCCGAGACAGATGGCTGCGGGTGGTGGCAACCTCCCGGTCGAGCACGGCCAGGGGCTCTTCGAACGTCACTCGTCCACCGCTGCCTTCCGGATTCGGCTCCGAGTCGCCGGCAATGCCACCAGGCGCGCGGGCGCAGAGCATCGGCCAGCGACACCACCCTCCGGCGGATACCGGTCGGCGAGGCCGACCTCGTCCCGGCTTGGCGCCGGGAGCCAGCCGAGACTGGCGCCTAACGGTCGCCCAGGACCGTCCGGAGCTCGAGCGAGGTCATCAGAGGCACCACAACCTCTCGGAGCGCCGGCGTGAGCGCGCCCTCCGGCGCGAAGACCTCGAGTGTGAACGACCGCCCGGCCTCTTCCGCGAGCGCGAGGAAGCGCTGGCGCCGATCTGACTGGGGCCCATCGCGCCAGACCAGCTCCTGCCAGGCAAACCGGCCCACCGTCTCGGTCCGCTCCGCGGCCCCACCCCGGTCGCCGTCCGACATCGCGCGCCTGGCCTGCCCCGCCAGCTCGGTCCACAGGGTCGTCGCGATCCCGCCCTCGAGTCGGACTCCCGATCCCCCAGGCCCATGCGCGACGAACCGCTCCCCCGTCCACCGGACGGACCATCCAGTCGGCAGCTGGAACGCCAAGCCTCCGCCGGGCGAGTGCACGGTCTGCACCCGGCTCAGCTCCTCGGCGCTCCGCTTCCGGAACGGACCGCCCGGCAGCCCGCCGGCGATCCCCGTCACCAGCCCGCTCGGGGTCACCAGGAACCGGACCACCGCTCCGCCCGACAGGTTGCGGAAGACGGCGCTCGCCTCGCTCGCGAAGTCGAGCTCGTAGTCCATCCGGAGATCACCGCCCGTGAGCCGGGCCCGGAGCGGTCCCTCGGCCGACGCCGCGATCGCGACCAGCTGGCCACCCGTCGACCGGTACTCGCCCACGTAGCGCGCCCGGAGCGTCGCGGGCAGCGTGTAGTCGTTGACGGTCGGGTCGCCCTCCTTCGGCAGACCGAAGTCCGTGATCGGCTCGCCCAGCGCGAGGTGGAGGAGGTTGTTGACCACGTAGATCTTGCTGGGGAAGCGATAGGGATCCAGCGTCGGACCGCCGTAGAAGACGCTCGCCGCCACCTTGGCCGTCGTATCGAGGGCGGTCCAGGAGCCCATCACGATGGCGTCGCCGCCGTGGTGGATGATGGTCCGCCCATCGATCTCGTTGATGGCCCACCCCATGCCGTAGCCCGTCGGCACCCCGCTGACGCCCATCTCCGGCATCGACGCCGTGGTGACGCTGCCCGGCTCGAAGAGCTGGGCGACGCTCGCCTCCGAGAGGATTCGCGTCCCATCGAGCCTGCCCTTCCCGAGCAGCATCAGCAGGTAGCGCCCCATGTCGGCGGCACTCACTCGGAGCTCGCTGCCGGCCGGGAGGCCGACCGCCAGGAAGCGTGGCGCCGCCGGGGCGACACCATCGGGCCCGGCATAGTGGCCCCAGAGCGCGCCGATCTCCCGAAACCGGGCGAACCCCGTCGACGAGCGCCGCATCCCGAGCGGCGTCAGGATCTCGCGCTCGAGGTAGGAGCTGAACGGCAGACCGGTGACCGCCGTGATGATGGCGCCCGCGACGCTCCAGTTCTCGTTGGCGTACTCGAACGACTTACCCGGCGCCCGCACGATCGGCACCGCGGAGAGCGCCCGCACCTCGCGCTCGATCGCCGACTCGGCGGTGTCGCGGCTGAACAGCCAGCGATCGACGCTCGGCAGTCCCGAGGTGTTGTTGAGCAGCATCCGAACGGTGATCTCGGCGCCCCGCCGATCCGCCGTCTTGAACCACGGCAGATAGCGGGTGACCGGCGCGTCGAGCGCGATCGCGCCGCGCTCCACCAGCTGCAGGATCGCCACGGCGGTGAACGACTTGGTCTGCGAGCCGATCGCGACCGGTGACCGTTCGGTCATCGGCGCGGGTCGACCGGCCACCTCGCGACCGTAGCCCCGCGCGAGCAGCACCCGTCCGTCCTTCACCACCACGGCCGAGAAACCGGGAATCGGGATGGTGTCGAGATGGGCCCGCAGAAACCGGTCGATCCGCGCGACGGTGGCGTCCTGGGCCGCGAGCGGGGTCTCGCCGAGGACCACCAGCACGGCGGCGGCGGCGGCCAACGATCGGAGTGGGGTCATCGGGGTCACTCGACGATCAGGTTGCGCGGGTTGACCGTCAACACCCGCCGGGAAGGCATCCAGGCGCTGCACGCGGCGAAGCCGAGGATCGCCGCGACCGCGACCGCCATCCCCACGAGCGAGTGGCGAAGCGGGAACGACACCAGCCCCACCTGGGAGAAGAAGGCCGAGAGCGCCGGCGGGGCCGCGAGCCACCAGAGCAGGAGTCCCGCCAGCACGCCGAGCACGGCGAGCAGCAACGCCCCGTACACCACGGAGCTCCTGAGCTCGGCCGGGGTCATGCCCACCGTCTTCAGGATCCCGAACATCCGGCGATTCTCGGCGATGGTGAGCAGGGTGGTGTTGACGATGAAGATCGACGCCGCGAGCAGAAAGACCGCCGCCAGGAACCCGTTGGCGAGCCGCAGCCCGGCGAGAATCGCGTCGAGCTGGTCGCGGATGAAGTAGTCGCCGGGCTTGGCGTCGACCGCCTCGCCGTACTCCCGCTCGAGCTCGGCCATGAACCGGTCCGGATCGACACCCGGCGCGAGCGCCACCCCGTACTGGCTCGGCCGCCAGAGCGGATCGGCTACCTTGACGGCGTCGAGCCGGATCCGGAAGCCGTGGCCCGTGTTGTTGATCGACTGGTAGACGCCGGTCACCACCAGATCGAGCGTCACGCCGAGCAGGTTGATCTGGACCGTGTCGCCCAGGTCCTTCGCGAGGTCGGCCGCCGTCCGGATCGCGAGCGACACCTCGCCCGCGGCGCTCGGGTTGCGGCCGCGGAGATTGCCGTACCGGAGGCCCTCCATGTCGCCGTCCACCACGATGCCCATGGTGGTCTGTGGGAATCCGGTGGCCGGAAGCCAGACGGTGCCGTCGAGCGGATCCCAGGTGGCCACGGCCCCCACGTCGGGACGCGAGGCCAGGGCCTCCATCAGCGCCTCGTGTCGCATCCCGAAGCGCCGGCCCGTGCGGCTCACTCGGACGTTCGCCCCGTCGAAGCCGAAGGGCGCGAGGTCGGTCCGCATCTGCTGGAAGGAGTGATCCAGGTTGACCGCCAGCGCCGCGGCCACCGTCGCGAATCCCACGCTCACGCAGAGAAACGCCGCCCGCCTCCGGGAGAGCCCGAGGTTCTTGATCGCGAGCAGCACCGGGACCGCCAGGTTGCGGATCCGCCGCCACGGCATGCCCGCCCCACGGGCTTCCTGGTGTGCCTCGGCCCCATAGCGAATCGCGTCGGCCGGCTTGACCCGGGCGGCCAGCCTGGCCACCCGGACCACGACGAGGTAGACCAGCCCGAGGAAAAGGGCGAG
>JBFXAS010000273.1:0-6810 GCA_050184075.1 Gemmatimonadales bacterium | reverse complement strand
CGGGGTCGTCAGCCAGGCGGTCAGCCTCGTCGCGGAACACCTCGAGGGCCCGGGCGATCGATTCACCATAGCCGACGTCGACGTCGACGACGGCCCTGGACCATTCCGCCGTGCGGTTGGTGACCGTGGTGATCTGCCCGCAGGGGATGGTGTGGAGATTGCCTTCGAGATCGCGGAGCTGAACGATCCGGAGCGTGATCCGCTCGACCGCGCCGGTCTTGCCGGCGGCTTCGATCACATCGCCAACGGCGAACTGCTGCTCGATCAGGATGAAGAACCCCGAGATCACGTCCTTGACCAGCGACTGCGCGCCGAAGGAGACCGCGAGGCCGAGCACGCCGGCGCCGGCCAGCAGCGGTCCGATGTTGATGAACTCGGCGAGCGAGAGCAGCACCGCGAGCGCCAGGACCACGATCCGGCCGGTGCTCACCACGAGCTGAGAGAGGGTGTGGCCCTGCTTCTCCGCCGCGGTCATGTGCCTGTCGTCGCCATCGTCGGCGGCGTCCCGAATCCGACGGGCGAGCGCCCGGACGATGCGGAAGGCGAACCAGGCGCCCACCCAGATGAGCAGCAGGCTTCCCGCCTTGCCGGCGACCGTCGTCCACACCTCTTCCGGTGTCACGCCGAGCAACTCGGCAAGCGAGGGCAGCGTCTGGATCATGGCGAGCATCGGGACCGCAAGCTGAGCGGTCGGCGCCAGCGAGTCAACTTGGCTCGACCGGCTCGCGACGGAGAGCGCGGGTCGCGCAAACCCGGGTCAGGCGATCGATGGGCGCTGCACCAGGACCGGCTTGGAGGCGCCCCGGATCACCTTGTCGGCCACGGAGCCGATCAGCATCTCGCGCGGTCCGCCTCTCCCGTGGGTGGTGAGGGCGACGAGGTCCGCCGCCTCGCGCAGGTATCGGAGAATCGCCCCGGCGATATCGGTCGCGGTCTCGACCCGGGCGGCCGACCGAATCCCGGACCGGCGCAGCTCGCTGGCCAGGCGATCGAGCTCGACCTGGGCGTGGCCGATGTCGTTCTCGAGATTGGCGCCCATCCGCCAGGTGATGCCGGGCACGGGAGGCACCAGCGGGGCCGGCTCGACGACGTGCAGCAGGGTCACGTGCGCCTGCTCGAGGCAGGCGAGCCGTCGCACCACGTCGAGGATCTGTTCCGCGCTCGGCGAGAGGTCCGTCGCGACCACGATGCGGCGCACCGGTGGCGTGGGTCCCGCGGCGCCGGGCGGCTCGGGACGAACCAGGAGCAGCGGCGTGTGGACCACGCGGAGCAGGTAGTCAGCCACGCTGCCGAGCCAGAAGGGCGAGAGCGACCCGGCTCCGTGGGTGCTCATCACGACCAACTCCGGCGACAGCTCCTCGATCGCCTGGCGCAGGGTCTCGGCGGGCGGTCCCGTGCGGAGGGCGAAGCGGCACTGCGGCGTCCGGCCCACGATCCGTTGCACGGTCTCCGCGAGGTAGCCCCGGCGGCGGGCGGCATCACCCTCGGCGTCGTCGCGCCAGGGAGCGTCCTTGTCGCCCGCGGGCACCAGGGCGAGGTCGCCCGCGGTCGGCTGAACCATCAGCAACTGGATGCCGCCGTGCGCGCTCCGCGCCAGGCGGCTCGCCCAGGGCAGCGCCGCCTCGGCGAAGCGTGACCCATCGAGCGGTACCAGAATCGATTGGAACATGGGGACTCCCGCAGTAGCCACGACCAAAACTGCGGTCGGGCTGGTGAACGGAGGCTGAAGGCGGGGGGAAGATGCCGGCGGACGGCTCAGACGGCGGGCGCGAGGCCCGTTTGCACCTCCACTGTGATCGGAAGGCCCCCTCGGAGGGCCTCGGTCACGACGCAGTAGTCCTCGAAGATCTCGAGGCACCGGGCCACCCGCTCGGGCTCGGTCCCCTCGAGCCCCGGACTGAGCGTCACCGAGAGGCTTCCGAGCCGCAACCGCTTGCGCTCGGTGCGCCGGTAGGTGCCTTTGACGTCGACCGCCACGCCATCGACCGGTACCCGGGCCTTGCGCAGGCAGAAGAGCAGACTGGACGCAAGACAATGGCCGACGGCGGTCGCCACGAGGCGCGCCGGGTTGGGGCCGGCGCCTGCGCCCAGCGGAGCGGCCTCGTCCACCACGAAGTCCGGGGCTCCGTCGACCTCGACCTCGAAGCGATACCCTTCCTGCAGCCGCAGCCGCACTCCGAATTCCTGATCGCTCATCCTGCCCTCGTCGTGGAGCGCCCGAGCAGCGCATCGAGCTCTTGTCTGGTGGCGAGGCCGGTGTGCCGCGCCACCTCTTTGCCGTCACGGAACGCGACCAGCGTCGGGATGCCGCGAATCCCGAAGCGTATCCCGAGCTGTTGGTTGCGATCGGTATCGACCTTGAGCACCAGCACCTCGCCGGTGGCGTCGCTCGCGAGCTGATCCAGCGTCGGCGCCATCATCTTGCAGGGGCCACACCAGTCCGCGTAGAAGTCGACCAGGATCGGCACGGAAGCGGTCGAGATCGTGCGATCGAAGTCCGCGTCGGTCGAGGCGATCGGCCGATCGAGGTGCAGCGGCCGTCCGCAGCCGCCGCACCTCGGCCCGTTGGCCAGCCGGGCGAGATCCACCCGGTTCTGCTGCTCGCAGAACGGGCAGCGGACGGTCACGGGACGGGAAGGCGTGTCGGTCATGGTCCTGCCCCTCAGAACGCCGTCACGACGCCGAGGGTCCAGCGCCACCGTTCCTGGCGCGGATCCCACGAGGTCTCGGCCGTCCAGCGAAAGTTGCGCCGCTCCAGGCGGCCGACGCCCACGGAGTAACTCTCGTAGCGCCGCAGGTTGGCCGGTGTGCCGAGCCGCACGTCCACCAGCGGCCGGTCGCCGGTCACGAGATTGTAGAGGCCGAAGCCGTACCAGCGCGACCCGGCAGGCCGGACCAGGAGCTCGGCGAAACCGCCGTCGACCGTCGAGGTCAGCTCGTTCGGATCGAAGGTGGGAGAGTCGTCGGTGCGCCGGAGGTATTGCAGGTTGAGCTCGAGCGGCCCCCGACTGAACGTGCCGTTGGCGCCGACGTAGTTGGTCCGGTTGCGCACCCCGTCCAGCTTGGTCTGACCCGTGCCGAGCAGCGCCCCGATGCTGACGCCTTCCGTCAGGTCTCGGCTGAGGTGGAAGAGGTAGCTCTTGAAGATGTCGGAGTCGAAATGCCGCTCCTCGTCCGCCGCGCCCTTGCCGTTGCCGTTGTAGACCATGCCGGTGACGCCGAAGCCGGCCACGTCGGCCTTGGCCATGATGCCACGGTCGTACGTCAGGTCGGTCGGGACCGTGCCCACCCGGGTCCGATAGATGGCGTAGTCCTCGAACTCGAGCCGCAGCTCGCGCTTGTAGAGCGGATCGGAGACCTGAAACTGGCCGACGATCAGGTCGACCGGCTGGCCGCCGATGTCGTTGACCTGGATGAACGCGTCCTCGACGCCGCCGAGCTCGCCGCGCTCGTTGAAGAAGGTGTAGAAGTAGTACGAGAGCGTCTTGGAGATCGCCGCGCTGCTCAGCAGCTTGATCCCGTACGGTGTCTGGAAGTCGGTCGCCGCGCGGCCGTTGGCGTACGCCTGGGCGTAGAGGTCCAGTCGCACCGCCACCGGGAGCGACCGCGGCAGCGTCAGGAGATCGTCGCCCGTGGCGATCGTGTCGCTCGGCTCCTCACCCGACGCGAAGCGGAAGCCGTTGGCGGCGAACTGCTCGCCGAAGGCGGTCAGCGCCGGAATCACGTTGTGGCAGAGGGCACAGCTCACCTTGTATCGGCGGGCGAACGCCGGAATCGCGTCGGCGCTGCTCACCGGTACCGTGGTGAGCGCGACGAGGGTAACGGCAAGCCAGCGTGATGATCGAGCCATCGTCGACTCCTCTCGAGGAGTGAGAGTTGGTCCGGGCGGCCGCCTCGAGGGCGGGCCGCCGCTGCTCAGGGTTTGACGACTCCCAGCTTGGCCAGGATCTTTTCCATCAGGCACCCGCGCGTGAACGCCGACTGAACCAGGTTGAGGCCCACGAACGCCGTAAACAGGAACCAGGCGGGGTGAACCCAGTAGCCGAGCGCCACCGATGCCAGCACGAAGGTTCCGGCGATCAATCGAATGGCGTAATGCATTGGCATGGTCATCTCTCCAGAAAAACGTTTGCGCCCATCTTCGCTCAGAGCAGCTGCTCCGCGTCCATCTTGAATGCCATCAGCCCCTGACCCGGCCGGAGCTCCTGTTCGAGCGCCCGGAGCCCGCGTTGCAGGGTCTCGAGCTGCGCCGCGGGCACCAGGGCCAGCAGCATCGCGTTGTCGCCCGGGAAGGCCCGGCTGCCGAGGTGCTTTCCGGTCTGGCCGCTGCCGAGCACGCTCGGAATCAGCGAGTACCCGGTGACGCCGGCCCGCTCGAAGAGCTCGACCACGTCGCCCTTCCGCTCTTTGTCGACGGTGACCACCGTGAGCTTCATCATCGCTGCGCCTCCGCATACAGGAGCGGAATGATCACGAGCGTGAGGGCCGTCGCCACGACCGCGCCGGCCATCAGCGCGATCCCGAGTCCCTGAAAGATAGGATCGCTGACCATCACGGCTCCACCGATCACCACCGCCGCCGCGGTCAGCACGATCGGGCGAGCCCGCACCAGCCCGGCCTCGACCACCGCCTCCCGCGGCGCTCTGCCCCGCTCCCGCGCCAACTCCGCGAAGTCGACCAGCAGGATCGAGTTCCGCACGATGATGCCGGCCAGCGCGATCATCCCGATCATCGAGGTCGCGGTGAAGAACGCGCCGCCCAGCGCGTGCGCCGGAAGGATCCCGATCAGCGTGAGCGGGATCGGCGCCATGATCACGAGCGGGGTCTTGAAGGACTGGAACCAGGCCACGACCAGGAAGTAGATCAGCACCAGCACCGCGGCGAACGCGACCCCGAGGTCACGGAAGACCTCGTAGGTGATCTGCCACTCGCCGTCCCAATTGACGCTCACCCGGTCGGTGTCGACCCCGGCGCCGGTCCAGGTGGTCTCGATGCCCTGCTGGCCGAGCACCGGATCGATGGCGAGCATGGCGTAGGCCGGGGCCTCGATCTCGCCGGCGACGTCCGCGGTGACATAGATGACCGGCTTGAGATCCTTGCGGTACCGGGGCGCCAGGCGAGGCGCCTCCTCCACCCGGGCGAACGTGCCGGCCGCCACCAGGGCGCCGGACGGGGCCTGCAAGGGCAAGGCCCGGACCGCCTCCGCGCCAACCCGCTCGGCGCTCGGAAAGCGGACCACGATCGGGACGGCCTCGGCGGAGACCGGGTCGTGGAGCTGGCCCGCCTCGAGCCCGCCCAGCACCGTGACCTGCCGGGCCAGGTCGGCGACGCCCAGACCGCCGAGGGTGGCATGGTCGCGGCGGGCGATCACCCGAAGCTCCGGACTCGGATCGGGCACCGTCCAGTCGATGTCGACGACTCCAGGGGTCGCCTCGAACGCCTCGCGAACCAGCAGCGCCGCCTGCTCGCGCTCGGCGTCGTTCGGCCCGAAGACCTCGGCCGTGATGGTCGCGAACACTGGCGGCCCCGGAGGGATCTCCGCAACCTTGGCCCGCGCGCCGTAGCGTGCGGCGATCGCCTCGATGCCCGGACGAAGCCGGACGGCGATGTCGTGGCTCTGCTCGTCGCGGTCGTGCTTCGGGAGCAGGTTGACCTGGAGGTCGGCGACCTCCGGACCCTGGCGGAGGAAGTAGTGCCGGACCAGGCCGTTGAAGTTGAAGGGCGACGCGGTGCCCGCGTACATCTGCACGTCGCGCACGACCGGATCGCGCACCAGCTGCTCGGCGATCTCGCTCGCGGCGCGGGCGCTGGTCTCGAGGGTCGTCCCCTCGGGCAGATCGAGCACGACCTGGAACTCACTCTTGTTGTCGAAGGGGAGCATCTTGACCGTCACCAGCCGCACCCCAACCAGCGCCATCGAGCCCAGCAGGAGCAGCACGACGACCGCGTAGGCGAGATAGCGCTCGCCCCGGCGCTCGAGAAGCCGCTCCAGCAGGCGACGATACCAGCCGCCCACCCGTCCGGTCGCGGCTTCGTCGTGCGCGCCGTGCGCGGCCTCGCGCACCAGACGGAGCGCCAGATACGGGGTCACGATGAACGCGACGGCCAGCGAGAACAGCATCGCCATCGACGCGCCGACCGGTATCGGCCGCATGTACGGACCCATCAACCCGCTCACGAAGGCCATCGGGAGGATCGCGGCGATCACCGTGAAGGTCGCCAGGATGGTCGGGTTGCCGACCTCGTCGACGCCTTCGACCGCGGCCTCCTCGCTCGAGCGGGTCTTCATGGCCAGGTGGCGGGCGATGTTCTCCACCACCACGATCGCGTCGTCCACCAGGATGCCGATCGCGAAGACCAGTGCGAAGAGCGTGATCCGGTTGAGCGTGTAGCCGAGCAGCCGGTAGACCAGCAGCGTGAGCGCCAGGGTGACGGGCACCGCCACCAGGACCACCAGCGCCTCGCGCCAGCCGAGCGAGAGCCAGACCAGCACCGCGACCCCGACGGTCGCGATCAGGATGTGGCTCAAGAGCTCCTGCGCCTTCTCGTTGGCCGTCTCGCCGTAGTTCCGGGTGACGTCGACGGTCAGGTCGCTCGGCACCAGCGTCCCGGTCAGCTCGTCCACCCGGGCGAGCAGCCGGTGGGCCAGGTCGGCCGCGTTCACGCCGGGTCGCTTGGCGATCGAGATGGTGACGGCCGCCTCGCTCCGCCCGGCCTCGACGTGCTGCACGTACCAGGCGGGCTCGGCCGGCCCATCGACGACCGTGGCGACGTCCGCCACCCGCACCCCACGTCCGTTCCGCACTCCGA
>JBFXAS010000272.1:0-7004 GCA_050184075.1 Gemmatimonadales bacterium | reverse complement strand
ACTCGCTCGGCCCCCCGATGCGGCGGACGCCGCGCTCCTCGCGCCCGGTGCCGGCCGCGACCGCCTGATCGCGCCGCTGGTTGGTGGCCGCGCGCACCCGGACGTCCACCTGCTGCATCCGCTCCGCCCCGAGCCGCTGGATCTCGCCCGACTCGAGCACTCGGAGCAGCTTCGCCTGCGCCTCGAGGTTGAGATCGCCCACTTCGTCGAGGAAGAGGGTGCCGCCGTGGGCCAGCTCGAAACGGCCCAGCCGGCGGTCCGTGGCGCCGGTGAAGGCGCCCCGCTCGTGGCCGAACATCTCGGACTCGACCAGGTCGCGGGGGATCGCGGCGCAATTGACGGACACGAAGGGCTTGCCGGCCCGGCGGCTCGCCGCATGGATCGCGTGCGCGACCAGCTCCTTGCCGGTGCCCGACTCGCCGTAGATCAGCACTCGCGCCTCGGTCGGCGCGACCTGGTTGATCGCCTCGCGGACCCGGCCGATGTCCGGGGTGGCCCCCACCAGCTCGGCCTTGGTGCGGCCGAGCTGGGAGCGCAGCGCGCGGTTCTCGGCGCGAGTGCGAGTCAGCTCGAGGGCCGACCGGAGCGTCACCAGCACCGCCTCGGGCGTGAGCGGCTTCTCGAGGAACTGGAAGGCGCCCAGCTTGATCGCCCGCACGGCGTCGTTGAGCTGCGCCTTGCCGCTCATCATGATCACCGGCACCGAGGGGTCCCGTTCCCGGATCTTCCCCAGCGTGTCGATCCCGTCCGGCCCCGGTGACATCGCCAGGTCGAGCATGATGCCGTCGGGGCGGTTCTCCTCCAGGGCGAGCAGGGCGGCGTTGCCGTTGGCCGCCTCCGCCACCTCGAAGCCCTCGCTGGCGAGCAACGCCCCCAGCATGCGACGAATGTTCGCTTCGTCGTCGACGATCAGGATCGTCGCCGTCATCGCCAATCCCTTCTCCGATCCGCCACCCGTCGTTCGACGAACGGGCGATCCGGCGGTCTGGTGCGCGCGTTTTCGCGGGCGAGCGGGAGCCAGATGACGAACGTGGCCCCACCGCCCGGGGTCTCCACCACCTCGATGTCGCCCTGATGGAGATCGACCGCCTGCTTGACGATCGACAGGCCGAGCCCGGTGCCCTCGGCCTTCTCCGTGAAATACGGCTCGAAGATCCGATCCAGCTTCTCTTCCGGGATCCCGGGCCCCTGGTCGGCCACCGCCACCCGGACCCCGCCCTCGTACGGCCGCACCGTGATCTCCAGCCGTCCCCGCCCGCCCATCGCCTCGGCGGCGTTCCGCACCACGTTGGCCAGCGCCCGCCTGAGCGGATCGAAGTGGCCGGTGACGTGGGGCGTGCCCTCGGTCACCGTCACGTACGCGTCGATCTCCGGCGGGAGCGAGGTCCGCACCAGCTCGTTCACCAGCTCGCCCAGGTCCACGTCGGCAGGCGGCCCCTCGGGGAGCCGGCCCAGATTGGAGAACTCCCTGGCCAGCAGCTCGAGCCGCGCCGACTCGGTCCGGAGCACGTCGAGCGCGTCTTCCTGCTCCCTGGTGGCGCTCCGCCCGAGCGCCGCGACGGCAAAGCGGATCGGGGTGAGCGGGTTCTTCATCTCGTGCGCGACCCGCCGGGCGATTTCCCGGAAGGCCCTGAGCCGCTCCCGCTCCAGCTCGGCCCGCCGAGCGCGCTGCAGCTCGCCCGCGAGGTCGCGAAGCGCGTGGCGCAGCGAGGCGAATTCGGGCGCCCCGGGCCGCGCCGGGTCCGGCGGCAGGGCTTCGTTCCGACGGATGTTGCCCGTCCAGCCGATCAGCTCCTCGATCGGCTGGGCCAGTTGGCGGGTCAAGCTCCTCCCCAACAGGAACGACACGGCAAGGAGAAGACCCCCCAACCCGGTCAGAAGTATCGCTGCTCCGTAGGTTCGCCAGCGATTGTACTGCACCGCCCGTTGCGCCAGAGTGACCTGGAGGCTCAAGACGTCCCGATGGTCCCGAAGCGCCTCGTGCGCCTCGGGCGACAGCGCCGCGGTGTCGACTGCCGCGAGCAGCTCCCGAGCGGAGTTCCGGACCGGCAGGAGCGCCTGGTCCACGGTCTTGGCCGGGTTGGTGGTGAGGACGGAATAGGCCCAGCCGAAGACTGCGACCGCCGCGGGGGCGCCCAGGAGCAGCAGCGCGATCGAGATGCGGTGGCGGAAGGAGAGCGGGGCCATGAGAAGGGAAAAACTACCACCGAGGGCGGCGGGTGGGGCACTTCGCGGCCGGCCGTCCCGGGAGAATCATGTGTGTTGCATTTGCGCAACTGAATGTTGCGTCTTAGCTACAGTAAGCCAGGCTGCTGTGTTTCCGCTGCTGCGTCCCCACTATCGGGGACCGGGCGGGCCGGCCGGTGGCCACTGCGCGAGGGAGGGGACGACCGCAGCCAGAACGAGCCCGGCTCAGTGACCGCCGGCCACGAGGCCCCCTTCGGGGTTCGCGGACAGGTCGTCGAGCTTGGCCGAGAGCTTCTCGACCAGGGTCACCGCGTGGCCGGCGAGGTCGACGCTTTCGCGCGGGTCGGCCAGGTGGTCGTAGAGCTCGACCTTGCCGTTCGCCCGCCGGATGAAGTGATATCGATCGATCACCAGCGCCTGGTCGGCCTCGAGCTCGGCGAGGAGGGTGTCCGGGGCCGGCTGCTCGGCGCCTCCGCGCCAGAAGCGTGAGAGGCTGGCCCCGGGAAGGCGCCCTGCCGCGCGGCCCCCCGCCGCGAGCTCGAGCACGGTGGCCGGGATGTCGCGGGGGCTCACGGGCGCGGCCACCCGAACCCCGCGCGGCGCGCCGGAGGGGAAGCGGATCAGCAGCGGAACCCAGAGGCTGGGCAGATAGAGGTTCGCGCCGTGGCCCATCCACCCGTGCTCGCCGAATTCCTCACCGTGGTCGCCGACGACGATCACGATCGTGTTCTCGAGCAGGCCGCGGCGCTCGAGCTCGCTCACCAGCGCGCCGACCTGGTGGTCGACGTAGCTGGTGGCCCCGTCGTAGTTGTCGCGCAGCTGCTGGAGCTCCTCCGGCGGGTACTCGGACGACTTGGTGGCCCGGAGCCAGTAGCGGCTGTCCCGGGCGGCATACTCGAGGCCGAGCGGCTCGGGCGCCCGGTAGGGGCCGTGGCTGTCGAAGTAGTTCAGGAAGGCGAAGAAGGGCCGGTCGTCCGGCGACTGGTCGAGCCACCCGAAGAGCTCCGCGTTGATCCGTTCCGCGCGGCGCCGGTCGAGCGCGCTGTGGTCGCCGAGGCGCATCCGGATCCACTGGACGACGTTCCGGCCGATCCAGGTGCTCCGGACCGCTCCGCCCGGCGTGATCGACTCGTCGCGGTAGCGGGCGAATCCCTGATCGAGCCCGTAGAGGTCGTTGCAGAACGTGGTATTGGCCACGAACCCGGCGGTGCGGTAGCCCTGGTTCCGCAGCACCTCGGCGAGGGTGTCGAAACGATCGTCGAGCGCGGCGGTCCAACCGGTCTGGAGCTCGACGTTGTAGCGCCCCGTCATCATCGTCGCATGGGAGGGCAGCGTCCACGAGGCCGACGCGATCGCGTGCTCGAAGACGACGGCGTCCGCGGCCACCCGCTCGAGCGAGGGCGTGGTGCGGCGGGCATACCCGTAGAGGCTCATGTTCTCGGCGCGCTGGGTGTCCAACACCACCAGCAGCACGTTGGGGCCGCCCGCCGGCGGGCCGAGGCTTCCGAGCATGCGACGCTCGCGGTACGCCTCGCCGAGGCGGACCGCGACGAACAGCACCAGGGTGGCAAGCGCCAGCCGGGCGACGCGACCCGGCAGCGCGGCGCGGCGGACCTCGAGCCGGAGCGCGGCGGACCGGGAGAGCTGGACGGCGAGGCCCGTCGCGAGCAGCGCCGCCGACCAGAGCTCCAGACGCTTCGGGACCATCATCAGGGCGACGAGCGCGAGCAGGACAAAGAGCCCGATCAGGACCCGTCCCGCGAGCCCCGGCCGGGCGAGGCGCCTGAGCAGGACCAGGAGTGGGGCCGCCACCAGGCCCAGCGCGAGAAAGGCCGCGATGTCGCCCAGCGGCGCCATCCAGAGCGAGTTGGGACCGGCCGGGCGGAAATTCGGAATCGTCTCGCGGAGGATGAGGGCCTTGCCGCTGACGTAGTACGCTTCGCCGAGCCCGACCACGAGGCCGAACCAGAGCGCGTTCCAGATCACGTCCCGGACGGATGGATCGGGGCTTCCCTGGCTCGGCTGGCCGGACCGTCGCGCGAAGATCACCCGGCTGGCTCCGACGATGACGACGGCCGTCGCCAGCACGAAGGCGACCGAGCGCGCCAGCGCCGTCCAGGCGTCGAGATAGCGCTCGACGGGGACCGTGTCGCGGCCGGCCATGAAGCGGTCGAGCAGCCCGAACCTGCCGTCGTGGGCGGCCCGGATCGCCTCGGGCATGAGCCACCACGCGACGATCGCGTAGCCGGCGACGAGCACCGCCAGCGTGGGCAACCAGATTCGTCTCGACGGCCATCGCATGAGCGGCCCTTTCTCTCGAGATCGGGGTCCGGCCGACCTAACGTCGGGTCCGCACTCGACCAGTCGACGATTCGGCCTCGTTACGAG
The DNA here is from genome assembly GCA_050184075.1 of Gemmatimonadales bacterium. Lineage (GTDB taxonomy): Bacteria > Gemmatimonadota > Gemmatimonadetes > Gemmatimonadales > GWC2-71-9 > SHZU01. Next base: position 2,429 of record JBFXAS010000272.1, on the reverse strand, counting down.
GTCGGCCGGCCGAGGCCCGGGTCGACTGCAACCAGCAGCAGGGGGGGTCCGCTGGACCGATGATGGACCGCTTCCAGGGCACGTTAGGCTCAGTTGCTCGCGGCTCGGGCCTCGATGTGGGGGAACGGTACGGTGACGTCCGGCGGGGCCCCCGTGCACACAGGGCGGCGCGGGTCGGCGGGCTCGGTCCCGCGCCCCCCTGGCGATCCGGGCGAGCGGTGGCCTAAGTTGGCTCCCGTCAACGCCGTCCCTTCGCCGGCGGCGCGATCGGGGGGCTCCCGTGGCAGGAATATTGCCACCGCCCGAGGGCGGCCGGTCCGAGCTTCGACCTCGGGTCGCGGCCTCTTCGCCCCAACCGGAGTGAACGTGACCAAGCTGAGTGTCCTGGTCCCGGTCTTCAACGAAGTCCGGACCATTGCCCCGCTGGTGAGCCGCGTCCTCGCGGCCCGGATTCCGATTGCCAAGGAAGTCCTGGTCTGCGACGACGGCTCGACCGACGGGACCCGGGACATCCTCCGCGCGATGGAGCCGCACCCGGATCTCCAGATCCACTTCATGGAAGAGAACGTGGGGCGGGGCGGCGTCCTCAAGCACCTGCTGCCGATCGCCACCGGCGACATCGTCGTCCACCAGGATGCCGATCTCGAGTACAACCCCGAGGAGTACGAGCGGCTGCTCGCCCCGATCCTCGCCGGCACGGCCGACGTGGTCTACGGCAGCCGCTTCAAGGGCGAGATCCAGCAGATGCGCGCGGTGAACAATCTCGGCAACCGGGTGATGTCGGCGATGGCCCGGCTGCTCTACGGGATCCGGATCACTGATTTGATGACCTGTTACAAGATGTACCGCCGGGAGCTGATCGACGGGCTCACGATCCATGCGAACGGCTTCCACTTCGAGGCCGAGTTCACCGCGAAGCTCGCGCGGCGGGGAGCCCGCTTCGCCGAAGTGCCGATCAGCTTCGTGGGCCGCACCCACGCCGAAGGCAAGAAGATCAAGGCGCGCGACGCCGTCTACGTGATCCAGAAGCTGCTGGTCTGCCGCTGGGGCGACGCCTAGATGACGGCCAAGAAGGCGGGCCTGGTCGGCGTGATCCTGGCCGCCGGCAAGGGCACCCGGATCTACCCGTTCTCGGAGACCCTGCCCAAGCCGATCCTCCCGGTGTGCAACCAACCGCTGCTCGCCTGCCAGCTCGAGTACCTGCGGGACCTGGGCGCCGAGGAGGTGCTGATCGTGATCGGGCACCTCGGCTACACCATCGTCGACGCGCTCGGCGACGGCAGCCGCTGGGGCGTCTCGATCCGCTACGTGGAGCAGCGGGAGACGCTCGGGCTCGCCCACGCGGTCGGGAAGCTGGAGCGCTTTATCGATTCGCCCTTCATCCTGATGCTCGGCGACATCTATCTGACCACCAGCGATCTGCACCCGATGATCGAGCGGGTGCTCTCGGGTGAGATCAACGGCTGTCTGGCGAGCAAGGTCGAGCCGGATCCCGAGATGATCAAGCGTAACTTCGCGATCATCTACGACCAGGATGGGCGGGTGCGGCGGGTCATCGAGAAGCCGCGCTACATCCGGAGCACGATCAAGGGCTGCGGGCTCTACGTGTTCGACCAGCACATCTTCGACGCGATCCGGCGGACGCCCCGCACGGCGATGCGCGACGAGTACGAGATCACCGACAGCATCCAGATCATGATCGACGACGGCCACCGGGTGTACCACAGTCCGGTGGTCGAGGAAGACATGAACATCACGTTTCCGGAGGACCTCCTCCAGGTCAACCTGATGGAGCTCAAGAAGCGGGGACTCGACCGCCTGGTGGCCGACGACGTCGCGGTGCCGGCCGGCTCCGAGCTGGCCGGCAGCGTGGTGGGGCCCGGCGTGCGCTTGGCCCATCCGGTCCGGCTCACCAACAGCCTGGTCTTCGCCGGCACCGCGCTCACCCTCTCCGGCGAGCACGACCGGATCATCGCGCACGGCGACAGCGTCATCCAGTGCCAGCAGGTCGAGGTCGAGTGAGCGGCGCCGGGCAGGGCCGGGTCCTGGTCACCGGCGGGGCCGGGTTCATCGGGGCGCACGTGGTGCGGGATCTCCTCGCGCGCGGGTCCGAGGTCGTGGTGCTGGACGACCTCTCCACCGGCACCCGCGAGGCGGTGCCGGCTGGCGCGACCCTCCAGGTGGGCGACGTGCGCGACCCCGCCGCGGTTCGCGACGCGCTCCGCGGGGTCGACGCCGTGATCCACCTCGCGGCCAAGGTCTCGGTCCGGGGCAGCTTCGTGCAGTTCTACCTGGACGTCGACACCAACGTGCTGGGCACCGCCAACCTGGTTCGTTGCCTCGACCCGGCGACGGTGCGGCGGGGGGTGCTCGCCTCGAGCATGGCGGTCTCCGCGGAGTCCGAGCCGGGGCGGACGGTGGCGGAGAGC
>JBFXAS010000271.1:0-7011 GCA_050184075.1 Gemmatimonadales bacterium | reverse complement strand
GCTACCTCGACCGGCGGCGGACCCATCTCTATCTCTTCGACCTCGAGTCGAAGCAGGTCGAGCAGCTCACCACGGGCGACTACGACGACGCGGCGCCGGCCTGGTCGCCCGACGGAGAGCGGATCGCCTTCGCGAGCAGGCGCGCGCCCGGAAGCGATCGCAATCTCAACCGCGACATCTATCTGATCGACGCCAGACCCGGCGCCACGCCCGTCCAGCTCACCACCTTCGAGGGCGACGACGACCAGCCGGTCTTCAGCCCCGACGGGCGCTCGATCGCCTACTACCGGGGCGGCGACCCGCGCTACTACGCCTACATCCACGAGCGGATCGCCGTCGTGCCCGTCGCGGGCGGCGAGTCGCGGGTCCTCACCGAGTCGCTCGACCGGCCGGTGCGCGACCCGGTCTGGTCGCCCGATGGTCGGAGCATCTGGTTCCGGCTGGAGGACGACCGGATCGTTCAGCTGGCTCGGGTGGACGTCGCGTCGGGCAAGATCGAGCGGCTCACCAAGGGACTGGAGGCCTTCGCCCGCCTCTCGGGCAACGCGACGGGCAGGCTGGTGACCCTGCACGGGAACGACGGCCAGCCGTTCGAGGTCACCGCGTTCGAGAACGGCAGCCTGAGACGGCTCTCGCGGGTGAACGATGAGCTGATGAGCGGGCTCGCCCTGGGACCGGTCGAACGGCTCGACTCGAAGAGCAAAGACGGCACCACGGTCGGGAGTCTGGTCTATCTTCCGCCGGGCTACCAGCGGGGCCGCCGCTATCCGATGGCGCTCCACATCCACGGCGGCCCATTCGGGCAGGAGCAGCACGACTTCGATCTGATGCGCCAGGTGTTCGCGGCGCGCGGCTACGTGGTGCTCGCGGTCAACTACCGGGGCAGCTCGGGCCGGGGCGAGGCCTTCAGCAAGGCGATCTACGCCGACTGGGGCAACAAGGAGGTGGTCGACCTCCTGGGCGCGGTCGACGCGGCGGTGGCCGCGGGCTACGCCGATCCGGATCGCCTGGTGCTGGGCGGCTGGAGCTACGGCGGGATCCTCACCGACGCCACCATCGCCACCGACCGGCGGTTCAAGGCTGGCGTGAGCGGCGCGGGCAGCGCGCTCTTCCACACCATGTACGGCACCGACCAGTACGTCTATCAGTACGAGACCGAACTGGGCCCGCCGTGGAAGAACCCGGAAGCGTGGAACAAGGTGTCGCACCCCTTCTTCAACGCCGACCGGATCACCACCCCGACGCTCTTCATGGGCGGCGAGCGCGACTTCAACGTCCCGATCACCGGCGGCGAGCAGATGTACCAGGCGCTCAAATCGCTCGGCATCGACACCGAGCTGGTCGTCTATCCCGGGATGTTCCACGGACCAGGCTTCCCGAGCCAGCGGGTCGACATCGTCAACCGCTATCTCGACTGGTGGGCGAAGTACGTGGCTCCCGCGACGCCCTGAGCGCGGCCTTTGTCCACACGGACGCGGTTGCTTGCCGCCGGGCCGCGATCGTTCGCGGCTCGGACGCGGTGCATTTCGGGTTGCACTCGGCTCCCGCCGCCCCATTCGAGCCCGTTCTCGGCCTCGACCGGCCTCGGGGTGCCCGAATCGGGCCCGAGCCCTCGCGAGGCGGCGGTCGGTGCAAAGCTCGCGGCCGGGCGGTCTCCGAGCGCGCGTCGCGCTCGATCGGATCGGGCGCTCCGCTTCGCGATCGCTGCCGAGTGGGGATCGGACACGGCCGCTGCCGGGACGGGTTTCGTCGTCGGCTGGCCGGGCGCGGATCCGGCGACCCCGCGGACGCCGGCGGTGGACCGGCGGTCGCGAGTCGCCCGCCAGTGTCGGGGGAATCCCGAACGGCCGCTCCGATCGGCTTCCCGTATGCCGTTGTGGGCGCTTCGGATGCGACGCCGCCCCGGCGCGATCGCCATCGCGGGCCCGGCGAACGAGGCCACGCGGGATCCGGTCGCGGTTGCCGGTGACTGGGGTAGCGCCGTGCGCGAGTCCCCCCGTCGCGACGAGTGTCGGATCTACTTCGCCAAGGCCGCGCAACGTCTGGGCTCGGTCCCGGGCGTGTGGATATTGCGCTCCGACCGCCGTCGCTCGCGAGTTGGCCGCGGCTGTTCGCAGGTCGGCCGCGACCGTTCGCGTCCCGGATCGGATCGATCGCGGCCCGACCGCCGCGTCTTTGCGAGGGATTCTCGAGGAGGGTGACGTGAACGAGGGCTTCGACCGGCGGTTCCGCCGGGTCCGGGAGAACGGCTGATGCTCGCCTCGCTTCTCGCCCGCGCGGCGCGGCAGCGGCCGGAGCACCCGGCCTTCAGCTTCCAGGGCCGGCGCTGGTCGTTCCGCGAGCTCGACCGGGACGCCAACCGGCTCGCCAACGCGTTGCTCGCCCAGGGCCTCGCCAAGGGCGACCGGGTCGCCACGGTGCTGCCCAACTCGGCCGAGCTGTACCTGTTCTACTGGGCGGCGGCCAAGACGGGCATCGTCTCGGTGCCGATGAGCCCGCTGCTCCAGGGCCCCGGTCTCGCGACGCTGCTCCGCGACTCGGGCGCCCGCGCGGTGATCGCCACCGCCGCGACCGGCAAGGCGGTCGACGCCGTGCGGGCCGAGCTGCCCGGCGGCGAGTCGTTGATTCGGTTGCGAGTCGACGGCGAGGGCGACGGTTGGCTGAGCCTGGGCGCGCTGATGGCCGCCGCCTCGGACGCCGTGCCGGCCGACCCCGGCCTCGAGCCCGGCGACATCTACAACATCATCTACTCGAGCGGCACCACCGGTCTCCCCAAGGGCATCGTCCACACTCACAGGATCCGCGCCGACTACGGGCCGATGATGGCGGCCGCCTTCGCGGTGCGGCCCGACAGCGTGGTGCTCCAGACCGGCTCGCTGGTCTTCAATGGGGCCTTCATCCCGATGATCGCCGCCGCGTATCAGGGCGCGACCTTCCACCTCCATCCCAAGTTCGACCCCGTCGCGCTGGTGGAGACGGTGGCGAAGGAGCGGGTCACCCACGTGATGCTGGTGCCGGCCCAGATCGCGGCGTTGCTCGCCCACCCGGTCGCCACCGCCGAGGCGCTCGGCTCCCTCGAGTGCGTGCTCTCCCTGGGCGCGCCGCTCCTGCTCGAGCACAAGCAGGCGCTGATCGCGCGGCTGCCGAGGCGGCTCTACGAGCTCTACGGCCTGACCGAGGGCTTCGCCACGGTGCTCGACCGCGACGACGTGGCGCGGAAGCCGGGTTCAGTCGGCGGCGCGATGCCCTACACGGAGATCCGGATCGTCGACTCCGAAGGCCGCGATCTCCCGCCCGGCGAAGTGGGAGAGATCGTGGGCCGCTCGGGGCACGTCACCCCGGGCTACTACAACCGGCCCGATCTCACCGCCCAGGCGATCCGGGACGGCTGGGTCTTCACCGGCGATCTCGGCTATCTCGACGAGGAAGGCTTCCTCTACCTGGTCGACCGCAAGAAGGACATGATCGTCTCCGGCGGGATCAACGTCTATCCGCGAGACATCGAGGAGGTCGCGATCGGACATCCGGCGGTGCGCGAAGCGGCTGCCTTCGGGATCCCGGACGACCGCTGGGGCGAGGTGCCGGTGATCGCGGTGCTCACCACGGAGCCGGTCGAGGCCGACGCGCTGGCCGCGTGGATCAACGAGCGGGTCGGGGCCCGCTACCAGCGGGTCAAGCAGGTGCTGGTGATGGACGACTTCCCGCGCAACGTGGCGGGCAAAACCCTGAAGCGCGAGCTGCGCGCGCCTTACTGGAAGGACCGCGGCCGGTCGATCTGAGCGGCCAGGCTCAGGTACCCTGGCGATCGGCCTTCCGGCGCTCCCGAAGGGCCGCCAGAAAGCTCTCGCGGTCCCGCTTGATCTCGCGCAGGATGGCGGGGGGCGCCGCGGTGTCCTCGTAGCGAGCGCCCCAGCTCACCATCTCGATCAGGATCGGCGCCAGGTCGAGCCCCTTCGGGGTGAGCAGGTAGCGTCCCCGCCGCCCGTCCTTCGGATCGGGGTGGCGCTCCACGATACCGTGGGCCTCGAGCCGCTGGAGCCGATCGGTCAGGACGTTGGTGGCGATGCCCTCCTGGGCGTCGAGCAGCTGGCTGAAGGAGCGGGGCCCTCCGAAGAGCAGATCACGCACCACCAGGAGCGACCAGCGGTCGCCGAAGATCTCGAGCGACACGTTGATGGGGCAGCGGCTCCGCCAGCTGGCTTCGGGGCTCGGCATGGGGTCCTAAGATCGGCGGATGACTTGCGACAAACAAGCGACACTGTAGATTGACTTGCGTTTCACAAGTCAATGTGCCGGCCGCCGGCCGGCGTCACCCCTGGAACGGACAGGTGTCCCATGATCGTCGAAGCCCTCGCGATGGAGCTGGACCACGCCGTCAAGCAGACCCATACCCTGCTCGAGCGCCTTCCGGAAGACCGGTTGGGCTGGCGGCCGCATCCCAAGGCGTACAGCCTGGGGCAGCTGGCCCTGCATCTCGGCCAGATCCCCTCGATCGTGAGCGGGTTCGTGGCCCAGGAGGTATCGCAGTTCCCGAAGGAGCGGAGCCAGGCGGAGGCCGGGTCGCGGGCCGAGGCGGCGCGGACCCTCGACGAGGGGCACGCCAACGCGAAGGCCGCGCTCGCCCGGATGAGCGACGCGGCCCTGTCGACTCCCTGGAAGCTGGAGCGGGACGGCCAGGTGCTGATGACCGTTCCCCGGATGGTGCTCGTCCGGGAGTTCCTGCTCAACCATTTCTACCATCATCGGGGGCAGCTGACGACCTATCTCCGGACCCTCGACGTCCCGCTCCCGTCCACCTTCGGGCCGACGGCGGACGTCGACCCGTTCGCGGCCCCCGTGGCTACTTGATCGCGTCGAGGGCGCGCTGGAGGCCGCGGCTCTCGGGGAATTCCGTCAGCAGCCCCTGGAGCACGGCCCGCGCGGAGTCGCCGAACCCGAGCGCCTGGTAGACGTCGGAGAGCAGGAGACCCTTGCGCATCCGGCCGCGGGCGTCGTCGGCCGCGGGGGCGAGCGCGCGGGCCGCCTCGAGCGCGCCGGCCGCGTCGTGGCGATCCTTGAGCTGCGACTCGATCAACAGGTACCGGACGTTGAAGTCGCCGGGCATCTGCCGGGCCATCTCATCGATCAGCCGCGCGGCTCCCTCGCTCCGGCCGGCCGCGCGCTCGGCCTGCGCCTGGTGGTAGAGCCCTGCCACCAGGAGCCGCCGCACGTCGGTCGAGTCGCCGCTTCGGGTGCCGATCCCGCCGGCGTACTCGTAGACCAGCTCGCCGCCATGCTCCGCGGTCTCGTACATCATGTAGACGCCCGCCAGGCCGGCCAGCGCCGCGACCGCGCGGACCCCGACCGCGGCTTTCCGGGTGCCCATCGCGAGCCCCACCAGCTCGAGCGCCGCGATCACCAGGAACAGGTTGCGGGTGCGCTCGCCCCATTCCTCGTGGGTCTGCACCGCCGACAACGCGCCCGGGATCCGCTCGGCGGGGCCATGCGCGTCGTGGCCGGAGCGCTCGGTGAAGAAGGTGATCGCTCCGCAGGCGATCAGCAGCGTGGCGGCGGCCGGGTGAGTCCACTTGAGGCGGCCGGTGAGCGAGATCACCCGGAAGGCGACGCCGACGATCGCCAGGACGATCGAGAAGTGGACCAGCTGCGGATGGAAGTATCCGATATCCGGCACGATACGCGCTCGTCAGAAAACGGGTTCGGGCGGCTAACCTATCGCCCTCGGCGTGTTTGGGCCAGCCGTCCGGATTGCGGGGCCCGGCCGTGTCGGGGATCTTGATCGAGGATCCGACGGCGCACCCTAACGACCAGCCGCGAGCGATGACCGCCACTGAAGCCAACCCCGAGCGAGCGGCGCCCCCCCGGGGGCGCCCGGATCGCTTCTGGACCCTCCAGCTGCTCGGCTGGGGCAGCTACGCGGTGGCGATGGCCGTCTCCCGCCTGGGGATCTTCCCCCTGGGCTACATGGCGGTGTCCAAGACACTGCTGGCTGTCCTGGGGCTCTGCTGCTCGCTGGCGCTGCGCGAGGTCTACCGCCGGCTCCTCCGCGATGGAGCATCGGTCACCCGGCTGGTGCTGGTGGCGGTGGCGGCCTCCTACGGCATGGCGCTGGTCTGGACCGCCGCGGACAACCTGACCGACCTCCCGATCGCGCAGGCGATGCTCGGCCGCGTCCGGGAGATCCGCGGGCCGTTCGATGTCTTCGTCGGCTCGGTCTACAACGCCTTCACCCTGCTCGCCTGGAGCGTGCTCTACCTGGTGATCAAGCGGGACGAGGCGCTGGCGCTGGAGCGGGAGCGGGCCCTCAGGGCCGAGTCGCTCGCGAGCCAGGCGCGGCTCGACGCGCTCCGCTTTCAGCTCCAGCCGCACTTCCTCTTCAACAGCCTGAACGCCATCTCGACGCTGGTGGTCGAGGGCCGGAGCGACGAGGCGTCGAAGATGCTCTCCCGGCTGAGCGACTTCCTCCGCCTGGTGCTCGACTCGCCCGGCGCCGACACGGTCACCCTGGCGGAGGAGCTCGACTTCGCCGAGCGCTATCTGGCGATCGAGCGGGTCCGCTTCGGCGACCGGCTCGAGGTGCGGGTCGAGGTGGCCGAGGAGACCCTGGGCGCGCCGGTGCCCGCGCTCCTGCTCCAGCCGATCGTGGAGAACGCCGTCCGCCACGGAATCGCGCCGCGGGAGCGGGGCGGCAGCGTGGAGATCGTCGCGACGCGGGCGGGCGGCGAGCTGGTGCTCGCGATCTCCGATCGTGGTCGGGGCGCGGCCAACGGTGGCGTGCCGGCCGAGTCCAACGGCGAGCGGATCGGGCTCGCCAACCTGCGCGAGCGACTCGAGCGGCGCTACGGCGAGGCGCACCGCTTCACGATCGAGGCGGACGGGGACGGCACCCGGGTCGAGATCGCGCTTCCCTTCCGCGGAACGGCGGCGTGAGCGAGCCGCTCAGGGTGTTGATCGTCGACGACGAGCCACTCGCCCGGCGCGGGGTGCGAGTCCGGCTCGAGCGCGCGCCGGGGG
>JBFXAS010000270.1:0-7053 GCA_050184075.1 Gemmatimonadales bacterium | reverse complement strand
GATCCCGAAGGCGCGGCCGTGCCGATCGCTGGCGGCGAGGTCGGCGATCATCGCGTCGCGCGCCGGAGAGCGGAGTCCCTTGCCGACCCGGTCGGTGACCCGGAGGCCGATCACCTGCCAGGCCGCGCTCGCGAGGGCGACGACCGGTCGGACCACCACCGCGAGGGCGTACCCGCCGAGGACGAGGGGCCGTCGGAGCCCCGGTCGATCGGCGAGCCGCCCGCTCCACCAACGGAGCAGGGCCGCCGCGAGGTCGGCGGCGCCGTCGAGCGCGCCTAACGCTAGCGGTCCGGCGCCCAGCGTGCTGGTGACGAACGCGGGGAGGAGCGGGTAGACCATCTCGCTCGCGACGTCGTTGAAGAACGAGACCAGCGCGAGCCCTTTGACGGGAGCGGGAAGTCCGGCGGCGGCGGCTGGCCTACTCCGCGGCTCCATGGCGCCAGCGTATCAGCACGGGTTTGGCCAGCCCGGTCGCGAAGACCCGCTCGACCAGGGCGTCGGCTCCGCCCTCGAAGTCGGCCGCGAGGCGCTCCCATTCCCGCCAGAGCACGACGCTGCCGCAGGCGTCCATCGGCGCGAGCAGAATGCCACGGACCGCCGCCAGGCGGTCAGCCTCGGACCAGCGGGTCCGGTCGCCCAGTCGCGTCACGGCGTCGAGCGGCGGGAGCTGGCGGCGGTGGATCGCGAGATCGACGGCGCCGAGCACGACGCGACGGTGGAGGTCGGCGAGGAGTCGGGCGCGGGCCGATCCCGAGGCGCGCGCCGCGGCGCGCGCCTCCGCGAAGAGCGCCCAGCCTTCGAGCGTCGCCGGGGCGAGGAAGCGGCGGCGGATCTCCGAAGCCGCCGAGGCGCGGCCCAGGAGCAACCCGGCCGCCCCACGAGGCCCGTAGCGCGCAGCGAGGACCTCGCCGTCGATCCGTCCGGCGCTCACCCGGAGCGCGCCGCCGCCCAACGCGCCGGCGCGCGCCGTCTGGACCACGGCGTCGGCCGAGACCAGGGCACGGTGGGCGGGCCAGGCCTCGAGCACTCCGTCGAATCCAGCCGGGCTCGGATCCAGGTCGGCGCCCCCGGCCGCCTCGACCTCCGCCCAGAGCGACTCGGCCAGCGCCGCCAGCGACCGGAGCTCCGCGCCGCCGCCGGGCGTCACCTGGAAGTCGAAGTGGAGTCGGTGATCGACCGCCGCCTCGCCGATACCGACCTGCGAAGCGTCGGTCACCGGTCGGCTCTCGGCCTGCAGGGCCCGGATCAGGCCCTCGATCTCCGCCCTGGCCCGGGCCAGCCGGTCGGCGCCCGCCGTGGCCCAGCGCTCGCCGGCCAACTCGCCCAAGGTGGCCTCGAGGATCGCGAGTCCGGTCGCGAGGCCGAACACCGGGGGGCGACCGAGCCCTTCGGCCGCCGCGCTGGCCCAGGCGGGAATCGCCTCCAACACTTCGGCTTCACCGACCCGGGCGGTGAGGGTCTCGGCCAGACGGTCGGCCCAGAGCGCCGGGTCGGCGAAGCGGGGCGCTTCCTGGTCGAGCTGGTGCTCGAGCCCGCGGAGGGCGTCGAGCAGAATGGTGAGGTCGATTTCGTCGTCGAGCGAGTCCGGCTCGAGCGCCTCCGCGGCCCCGAGCAGGGAGCGGAGCGCCGCGTGATGCTGGCCGAGGGTGTCGGGATCGTAGTCGACCAGCGTCGGCGGTGGCGCGAGCGGGTCGAGCCGCCCCGCACCGACGGGGTCGAGATGATGCCAGAGATCGAAGAACGAGCGGGCCAGCGGATCGGTGAGGCTCACGCCCCCCGCACCTCCGAGTCGTCGGTGACGCTCACGCCGCCTCGATAGCCGGTGACGGTCACCCGGTTGCCGAGCATGCTGGCGGAGAGCGTGGAGCCCTCGATGGTGCAGCCCTGTCCGATCAGCGAGTGGCTGACCGTCGAGTCGCTGATGGTGGTGCCTCGCTCGACGGTCACGTTGGGGCCGATGGTCGACCGTGCCAGGGTGACGCCGTCCTCGATCAGCACCGGCTCGACGATCGTGACGTCGGCGGGGAGCGACGCGGGCCGCCGCGCGGCGCCCTTGTTGAGCAGGATCTCGTTGGTCTCGATGAACATGTCGACCTTGCCGCAGTCGTACCAGCCGCCCACCTCCGCCGTGAGGATCTTGCGGTCGTGGTCGATCATGTGCTGGAAGGCGTCGGTCAGGTAGTACTCGCCCTTGACCGGCGACGCGGCGAGGGTGTGGTCGATGCCGGCCCAGAGCGCGGCGGTGTCCCTGATGTAGTACAGGCCGATGTTGGCCAGCTTGGAGATCGGCTCGGAGGGCTTCTCGACGATCCTGGTCATGTAGCCCTGCCGGTCGGTGACCACCACGCCGAAGCGCTGGTAGTCCTCCACCTCCTTGGCCCAGATGATCCCGTCCGCGACCGTCCGGTTGATCAGGGTGAGGTCGGCTTCGAAGACGGTGTCGACGAAGATGATCAGGATCGGCTCCGTGACCGCCGATCGAGCCAGGTTCACGGCGCCGGCGGTGCCGTCCTGCACCTTCTGCTCGATGAACCGGCAGGGGATCCCGTAGCGGCTGGTCGCGTAGGCCTCGACCTGCTCCTTGAGATGCCCGGTGATGAAGATCAGCTCCGACACGTCGAGCTCGCTCACCCGGTCCATCACCCAGTCGATCACGGGGCGGCCCGCCACCTTGAGCATCGGCTTCGGCACCAGGTGGGTGTGAGGACGGACGCGGGTTCCCTTGCCTGCGAGGGGGATGATCACTTGCACCGTTAGGCTCTCCCGTAGCGGTCGCTCAGGCGGACGAGGTCGTCGAGATCCGGGGTCGAGGCCTCCAGGATGTCGCTGTCCTCCAGGGCCTCGAGCTGGTGGATCAGCAGGGGTGGAATGTGGACCGATTCACCCGCCGTGAACACCCTGGTGGTGACCGGACCGCCCTGCTCCTGCAGATGGAGCTCGAGCCGCCCCCGGAGGACGTGCATGGTCTCGTCCTTCCGATTGTGATACTGGCAGCTCAACCCGTGCCCGGCCTTCACGTGGAGGATCTTCCCCACGTAGCGGTCGGTGCGAGCCCAGATCAGCTCGTAGCCCCACGGCTTCTCGATCCGATAGGGTACCTCCTCGGCCATCAACCCTCCGCTGGTCGGAGCTCGAACGAGCTCGGGAACGAAATGCACTCCCGCATGCAAACTCCGCACCCGACGCAGCCTTCCCGGCGGAGGACGGGATGGCCGGCCGGGTCCGACACCAGGGCCTGGGCCCCCATCGGGCAAGCGTCGACGCAGACCTGGCAGGGAGTCCCCCGGAAGGTCACGCAGCGCTCCGGAAGGAACTCGACCGTGGCCAGGCGATAGTTGGCCCACCCCTGCTCCGGCCTGGTCAGCGCCCCGGTCGGACAGGCCGCCACGCACGGCATGTCGGCGCAGGCCACACAGGGCTGGCTCTTGGGATCGAGATAGGGCGTCCCGGCCGCCAGCCCGCCGGCCGGCGGGACCGTGAGAATCGCGTGGACCGGACAGACCGGACCGCACTCCCCGCAGCGGGTGCAGGCGGCGAGGAAGGCGACCTCGGGCAGCGAGCCCGGGGGCCGGAACCGGCGCTCCTGGATCAGCCGGCCCTCGGTCCGCTCCATGGTGCGGCGGACCCAGGTCCCGAAGCTGTCCCGGAAGAAGCGGCGCCGCTCGGCGCCACCGCCCAGCTGATCCATCCTCACGTCCTCGCTCTCGCTCGACTCTGGCCCAGGCTCGGCGCGGAATCTAGGAGCCCCGGCTCTTCCCGCGCACCTTGGCAGGACGGCGAGCTCCGCGGTTGCCGCGGCCGTCGCTCCCGAGTTGATTGTATACCGCTCGGCATCCCAATCTCATGCTCACTGCGTTCCTTCTCCTGCAGGCCGCGGCTCCACCTGTCGTGGCCGACTCGCTCCGCCATCGGAACGGGCGGGTACCGCGCGCGGTGACGGCCCATTTCGCGGAGGCCCCGCCCCACCTCGACGGCCGCCTCGACGACCCGATCTGGCTGGGCATCACGCCGGAGACCGGCTTCCGTCGCGACGTGCCGAGCGACGGGCGGCCGGCGTCGCAGAAGACCGAGGTGCGGGTCGCCTACGATCGGAGCGCGCTCTACGTGGCCGCCAGGCTGTACGACGACGAGCCCGACCTGGTCTCCCGGCGGCTCAACCGGCGCGACTCGTTCCAGCATACCAACGACGTCTTCTTCGTGCTGATCGACTCGTACCACGATCACCGGACTCAGTACGTCTTCGGCGTGACCCCCGCCGGCGAGCGGCGGGACGGCGTCGCGTCCAACGATGGGCAACAGGACTTCGACATCGGCTGGGACCCGGTCTGGGAGGCCCGCACGCAGATCGACTCGCTGGGCTGGGTGGCGGAGCTCCGAATCCCCTTCTCACAGCTCCGCTTCTCGAGGGACGCGGAGCAGACTTGGGGGATTCAGTTCCGGCGCGACATCCAGCGCGGGGTCGAGGCGGTCGACTGGGAATGGTCGCCCCGAACCGAGCCCGGCAGCGCCTCCAAGTTCGGGCACCTCCTCGGCCTCGCGAACATCCCCCCGCCCCGGCGGCTGGAGCTGCTGCCCTACGTCTCGAGCCAGGCCCAGCTCACCCAGGGGGTGCCGGGGGCAAATCCGTTCGACGACGGGAGCGTCACCGCCGGCGCCGCCGGCCTCGACCTCAAGTACGGACTGACCGCCGGCCTCACGCTGAGCGCCACCGCGAATCCCGACTTCGGCCAGGTCGAGGCCGACCCCTCGGTCGTGAACCTCACCGCGTTCGAGAGCTTCTTCGAGGAGCGCCGCCCGTTCTTCGTCGAGGGGTCGGACCTCTTCCGCTTCGGGAGCGGCCACAGCCTGCTCTTCTATTCACGGCGGGTCGGTGGAGCGCCGATCCGATCGGCGCTCGGCTCGAGCGCCTTCGTCGACGAGCCGGCGGCAACCACGATCCTCGGCGCCACCAAGCTGTCCGGCCGGCTCGGCGGGGGGTGGTCGATCGGGATGCTCGACGCGGTGACCGGGCGCGAATCCGCCCGCATCGCCGACCCGACGGGGACCGGGCTCGATCGAGTGGAGGTGCAGCCGCTCAGCAACTACGGGGTGCTCCGGATCAAGCGGGACGCGCCGGACGGTGGCAGCGGCGTCGGGTTCATGGGCACCACGGTCCATCGGAAGCTCGACGACCCGGCGTTCGCCAACGTGCGGCGGGCGGCCTACGTCGGAGGCATGGACTTCTTCCGGCGCTTCGCCGGCAATCAGTATCAGGTGAGCGGGTTCGTGACCGGCAGCCGGATCGAGGGCGATCCGGCCGCGATCACCTTGGCCCAGACGTCGTCGGCCCGCTACTACCAGCGGCCCGATCAGGATTACCTCGACTTCGATCCGAGCCGGACCTCGCTCGGGGGATGGTCGGGGCAGGCCGAGCTGCGCAAGCCGGGCGGGGTCTGGCGCTTCGGCGTGTCGGGCTTGGCGGTGTCGCCGGGGTTCGAGTCGAACGACGCGGGGTTTCAGATCGACGCCGACCGGGTGCGTATCGGAGCCGACCTGACGCGCGTGTGGGTCTCGCCGACCCGCTTCGCGCGGAGCGCGTCGATCAGCGTGAGCGGCGCCCAGACGCTCAACTTCGGTGGCGACGCCCTCACCCGGCAGCTCGAGGTCGCGGCGTCCGGCCAGCTGCACAACCTCTGGTACTTCAGGGCCTCGGCCGGGTATCGGTCTCGCGGACTCGACGACCGCGCCACCCGAGGCGGCCCACTGATCCAGCTGCCCGAGGGAGGGAGCGTGGCGCTGGGCGTCCGGTCGGACACGCGGCGGGCGGTCTCGGCCGGCGTCACCGCCGGGCTCACCTGGGACGAGAGCGGGTCGTCGATTCAGCTGCTCAGCGGCTCGCTCACCCTCCAGACCCGCAGCGGGGCGAACCTCGAGATCTCGCCGGCCTATACCCGGTCCGCCTACTCACAGTTCTATCTGGCCACCTACGCCGACCCGGTCGCCGGCGCCACGTTCGGGAGCCGCTACGTCTTCGCCCCGCTCACCCAGAACGTGCTCAGCGTGAGCACCCGGCTCAACTACTACTTCAACCCGTCGCTCTCGCTCCAGGTCTACGCGCAGCCCTTCGTGGCGTCGGCGGACTTCGGCGTTCCCGAAGCGCTGCTCGCCCCACGCAGCTACGACTTCCTCCGCTACGGCACCGGTGGCTCGACCCGCACGACCGATCCGTCCACGGGCGCCGTCACCCTCGACGCCGACGGCAACGGCCCGGCGCCGAGCTTCACGGTGCCGGGCCTCGATTTCCATCAGCGCTCGCTGCGAAGCAACGTGGTGCTCCGGTGGGAATACCGGCCGGGATCGACCCTCTTCCTGGTCTGGAATCAGTCGCGCTTCCTCCAGGAGTCGGACCCCAGCTTCGATCCGTTCCGGAATCTCGGCCGGATCTTCGGGGACGACATGCGCAACGTCTTCCTGATCAAGGCCAACTACCACTTCTCGCTCTGAGACGCCCGTCGCGCGCGGAGTCAGCGCGCGGTGCCCGGTCCCCAATCGTCGGTGTCGTCGTCCCAGCCATCGTCGAGCTCCCGGCCCTCGAGATCCTCTTCGAGCTCCCGCTCGGCCGCTTCGAGTTCGTCGAGATCGATCGGGGTGGTGACGTCGTCCTCGGGCGCGACCTCGCGCGGCCGTTGCCGGCCCGCCAGGAGCCAGACCGCCACCATGATCAACACCACCGCCCCGATCAAACCCGCCATCGCTAGCCTCCGTGCTCCGATCAGTGTACGCCATGGCCGGCCGGGCGTCCACCGCGCCGGATCTCCGAAACAGGCCTCCCGATCAGACCGTACGGGTGCCCGTCCCGCGCCACTCGCCCCTCGGCCACACGACCCACGAGACCCTCGCATGCGCACCGGATTCCTGCTCGGAACGACCCTCGGGTGCCTGGCCCTTCCCGCACCGGCGGCAGGCCAATCCCCGCTCTTTCAGCGGGTGAGCGCCACGCTCGCCGGGATCGAGGGCGAGCTGATCGAGGTCCGGCGGGACCTCCACCGCCACCCCGAGGTCTCCGGACAGGAG
>JBFXAS010000269.1:0-7065 GCA_050184075.1 Gemmatimonadales bacterium | reverse complement strand
CCCTCCTTGCTGGGAAGCACGGACACCGAGATCAGCGAGCACTTGACCCCGGCCATCGCTGCCCGACCCGGGTCGCTCGGGCTCGGCGGGAAGACGGGCGAGCGAAGAGTCTGCACGCTATCACCGGCTGCCGCCGCCTCCCGAGCGACCCATTCGACCAGTCGTTCGTGAGCCGCGTCTGCCGCGTGACGGAGGCTGTCGCCCTGGTCGAGGAGGGCGGCGAACCGGAGGTCGAGTCGCTGGTAGTCCGCCTCGAGACCCGTGTCCGAGGCGGGCGGGACCGCGTGGAAGCGGGAGGTCCGCAGCAACATCGGGCCGATCAAGGCTTCCGCGGAGCTTGGCTGACCGGCCCGCGCGGCCCAGGCCTCGAGGTCCCGGACAAAGGCGGTCATCGCGGCGTCGTGCCGGCTCGAGGCGGCGCCGAGGGCGGGGAGCCCGGCAACGAAATCGGGCACCGTGCCCGACGGAGGGGTGCTGCATGCGGCGACCCAGAGGACTGCGATACCTCGGAGCCATCGGGAGCACCGCAGGGACGGACCACTGCCCACACCGCGCATAGACCCTCCTGGAGGATCGCTCGATTGAGACTGCAGCTCAGCTCGAAGCTAGCGGCGGCACCCGGTCCGTCACCACTGAACCCAGAGCTCTCGGGGGCCGCGGAAGGCGACGTTGGCGTGGAACGAGAGACGCTGTCCGGGCAGCAGCGAGAGCGCCGGGAAGCGTTCCATCAGGCACTCGAGAGCCACCTTCGTCTCCAGCCGCGCGAGCGCGGCGCCCAGGCAGTAGTGGATCCCGAATCCGAACGCGATGTGGTCCCGCACGTTCGGACGGTCGAGATCGAGCTGGTGCGGGCAGGCGAAGCGAGCGTCGTCGTGGTTGGCGGACCCGAGCAGCAGGAGGATCCGCGCGCCTAGCGGCACGGTCACCCCACCGATCGTCGTCTCCTGGAGGGCCAGTCGTCGCCAGGCGATCACGGAGCTGTCGAGCCGGAGCAGCTCCTCGATGGCGGCCGGCAGACCGGCCGGCGCCGTGGCCAGGTCCCGCCACGCGGTGCCGCGGCCGAGCAGCTGGCGCACGGCGTTGGTGATGAACGCCGTGGTGGTCTCATGGCCGGCGAAGAGCAGCCCGAAGATCAGGCTCGCGATCTCCTGGAGGGTGAGGACTTCGTCGTTGCCGTTGCGAATCCTGATCAGGTCGCTGGTCAGATCGTCGGCCGGCTCCCGCAGGCGGCGCTCCACCATCCGCTCGCTGTGTTGCCAGAAGACGAGCAGCCCGCGCGCCAGCTCCGCCTGCTGCTCGGGTGAGGGCCGGCCCCACACCAGCAGCAGCCGGTGCTCGGCCCCGAGCTTGACGAGCCCGACGTCGTCGTCAGGCACGCCGAAGAGCTTGAAGAGGACCAGTGCCGGCAGCTCGTCGGTGAGGTTCCGCACCAGGTCCATCGACCCCTTGGACGGCAGGCCGGCCAGCCGGCTTTCGACCAGATGCCGGATCCAGGGCTCCAGCTCGTTCACCCGGCGGGGGGTGAACGCCTGGTTCATCAGCTTCCGCGCCTTGGTGTGATAGGGCGGGTCGGTTCCCACCATCGCCGATCTGGCCCGGTAGCCACCTTCCTCGAGGATCCGGTTGGTCTCGTCCGAGAAGGAATTGAGGGGCGCCAGCGTGATCTGATTGGAATACCGCTCCGCGTCCTTGAGGACCGCCTTGACGTCGTCGTACCGGCTCACCACCCAGTAGTCCAGCTCCGGGTCGTAGAGCACGGGCGCCTCCTCGCGGAGGCGCTCGAAGGTGGGGTAGGGGTCGAGGAGGTAGGGCTCCGCGAACGGATGGAAGTCGGCCATGCCCTAGGGAATCGCGTCTCGCGCGGCCAACGCCCACTTGGCCACCAGCGCCTCGATCTCGCCGGGGTTGCCACCGGAGTTGATCAGCACGGCCACGACCAGATCGTCGTCGGGGTAGTGCGCCAGCTGGGTGCGGAAGCCGTTGATCCCGCCGCCGTGCGCGACCCGGCGATGGCCGTCGACCTTCGAGAGCATCAGCCCATAGCCGTAGCTCACGTCGCCGCCGCGCTGCCCCGGTCGGCCGAGCGTGGTCTGCCCGTCGCCGAAGCTGGCGGGGGTGGTCATCGTCCGGTACGACTCCGCGCTCACCACCCGGTGCTTGCTGAGGGCATCCGTCCAGCGGATCAGATCGGTCACCGTGGAGCAGAGCGCGCCGGCGCCGCCCGGCGTGTTCATGCTGATGTGGCCGTCGTTGACGAGCTCGCCGTCCTTGGCCTCGTAGCCCTGCGCGCGGTTCGGCACGATGCTCCGCTCGTGGCAATAGGAGGACGAGGGCATGCCCGCGGGTCGGAAGATGTGTTGCTCGAGATACTCGTCGAACGGCTGGCCGGATGCCTTCTCCACGATCATCCCGAGCAGGTAGTAGCCGGTGTTGTTGTACCGCCACTGCTCGCCGGGCGCGAAGTCGAACGGCTCGTTGGCGATCAAGGCGAGCAGCTCGTCGTGGGTCAGGTCGAGCAGCTGCTGCTTCTCCCACGACGGCAGGCTGGTGTAGCTCTTGATGCCGGAGGTGTGGGTGAGGAGGTGGTGCACCGTCACTTTGTGGCCCTGGGTTGGAAAGCCGGGGATGTACTTGGTGATCTCGTCGTCGAGCGAGACCTTCCCTTGCTCCACCAGCTGCATGATCGCGGCGGCGGTGAATTGCTTGGTCACCGACCCGATCCGGTACACCGTCCGCGTCGTGGCCGGGACGTTCAGCTCGATGCTGGCCATGCCGTAGCCGCGGGCGAAGATCACCTTGCCGCCCCGGGCCACGCCGATCTGGATCCCGGCGAGGGGGCCGGCGGCGATCTTGGCCGCGGCCAGCGAGTCGACCCGCTCTTCGAACGAGAGCTGCCCGACGGCGGCCGTCGGCAGGACCGACAGCGCGAGACCGCAAAGCGCCGAGGCGATGGTGGTGTGAACGCGGGGTGTCATCTGCTGGCTCCTCCAGGGCTTGATCCCCCCAATCTATCCCGTCACCGGTCCGACGGGCTCCCCCGAACCGGGCCGACGCGCGGTGGCGCGGAGCTCCGTTGCCGGCGTCGGATCCGCCCGGTAGCTTCAGCGGTCGTGACCGTTCCCGCCCTCAATGCCCGCGCCCGCGGCTGGCTCCGCTTCCTGTGGCGCAAGGCGACCACGCCGGATGACTGGTCGGAAGCCGGCGAGCCTCACCCCTGGTGGGATCGCTACTCCTCGGAGCCGGTGCTCAACTTCGCGCGCTTCGACCTCTCCGAGTCGGCGTACGCGGTCGGCATCATGGCCGATCGGACGCCGGCCTGGCGCGAGGTGTACGGCCGGATCCTCGACGAGCTGGTTCGCCGCCACACCACCTACTGGGCGGCGATCGACTGGCTCACCCAGATCGGCCCCGATCCTCGCCGCAACGCGTATCCGGACGAGTGGATCGCGACCTATCTCCCGAAGCATCTGGTGGGCCGATACGACGTGCCCGGCTGGACGGCCAACGGAGTGGCGCCCTGGGGGCTCCAGCCCGACCCGATCGGTGCCGACGGCAACCTCTTCTTCAAGGGGTGGCTCAACCTGGTGATGACACTGTCCGGCTACGTCAGCGGCCGCGATCTCCGCCACGACCGCTTCGACGTGGCCGGCGTCGGCGGCACCCGGTTCGAGTGGACCCAGGCCCGGCTCGCCGACTGGCTGGTGGAGCTCTGGCAGCGCCACCCCGCGGGACCGCATTGCGAGAATACCAAGGTCTGGCCGTTCTGTCTCAATGCCGCCGGCTTGGGCCTCAGCCTCTACGACACCATGTTCGCCAGCGACCGGCATCAGGCCTGGCAACGGTGGAGCACCGAGACCCGGGGCGACTACTTTGGCGTCGAGGACGGACGGCTCAAGTGGGTGGCGCTCTATTGGGACCCGATCGTCCGCCACAAGCAGACGGTCGGGCCTTCGGGCGGCTTCGCCAACGCCCTCTATCTCCTGCCGCAGGACCCGGCTTTCGCGGAGCTGCTCTACCACGGCGCGGTCGCCAGGATGGGATGGAACGACCCGCGCGCGCCGATCCAACCCACTCCCGATCCCCGCTTCCTCGCGTTGGGCCGGATCCTCGCCCGCGAGCTGGGGGACGACCGCACCGACCGCCGCCTCGGCGACTATGCCGAGCAGCACTTCGAGCCCCGCTTCTTCGGCCGCGCCGATTCGGAGTTCGGGTGGTGGTTTCGCCTTGGTGAGCCTTGGCCCCGGGGCCAGCTCTCGGCCATCATGATGATGGCGGAAGTGGGCGGAGTCGGGGCGTGGACGCGGCTCTTCCGCCAGCCGAATCTGACGAAGTTCGCCGAGCCGACGGTCGAAGGCGTCGACTTCCCGAGCCTGGGCGTGAGCAGCGCGTGGAACGACCCTGCCACGGGCCTGCTCCACGTCGAGACCTATCCGGCGGACGGGGAAGCCGATCGCCCGACCACCTTTCGGGTCACCGGCCTGGGCGACCTGGACCGCGTTAGGGTGCGCTGCGACGGCCAGGAGCACCAGCGCTGGCATCGGCTCGGCCCAGGCGCGATCGCGATCGAGACCGACCTGGCCACCCATCGCTTCGAGATCGCGGTCGATCGGCGGAGCCCGGACCGCCCGTCGCGCAGCGGAACTGAGCGGATGGCGACTCCGGTGGCGGGAGGGCAGGCCGCCGTCCGGTCGGCGGGGCGTGGGGTGGTCGAGCCGCGGTCGGTTACGATGGCTGCCGGTGCGATGGAGCTGGGAGGATTGGGATGTCCCTGTTGCCGCTAGAGGCCGCCACGTCTCGGGGAGGTGCCATCATGGATCGGAGCATCGGACTTTCGCGACGCGAGTTCACGATCGCCCTGGGCTCCGCGATCGCGAGCGTGGCGTTCGCCTGCCGCTCGGCCTCGGAGCTCGACGACCTGGCCGAGCTGGTCGCGGGCTGGCTCCCGCGGAGCGGCAGTCCGGGCGTCGCGGTGGCGCGAGTCGTGGGTGAGGAGCTGACCTGGGCGCGCGGCTTCGGCTGGGCGGACCTGGCGAGCGAGCGGCCGATGACGGCCGACACGATCCAGAACATCGGCTCGATCTCCAAGACGATCACGGCTACCGCCGTCATGCAGCAGTGGGAGGCCGGTCGGTTCGGGCTCGACGACGACGTTAACGGTCTGCTCCCGTTTGCCGTCAGGAACCCGCGCTTCCCCGAGGTGCCGATCACGGTGCGTCAGTTGCTCACCCATCGCTCCTCGATCGCCGACGGCCCGTCGTACGAGAAGAGCTACGCCTGCGGCGATCCGGCCGTGGCGCTCGGCGCCTGGATCGAGGGTTACTTCACCGAGGGTGGGGCCTCCTACGACGGCGAGGCGAACTTCCACCAGTGGGCGCCGGGCACGCCCGACCCGCCGGAGCCGCCGCGGGCCTACTCGAATGTCGCCTTCGGCCTGCTCGGCCACCTGGTCGAGCGCCTGAGCGGGCAGCCCTTCACCCAGTATTGCCGGGAGCGGATCTTCGCGCCGCTCGGGATGCAGGCGAGCGGCTGGCTCACGACCGAGGTCGACCTGGCCCGGCATGCCGTGACCTATTCGCGGCTGCCCGACGACTTCTCGCCTCCGCCCGAAGGCGACTCGGCTCCGCTGCTCCTGGCGGCCGGAGTGCCAAAGAGCGCCCTGGTTCCGGGCGCGCTGGTACCCCACTGCCTCTACAGCTTCTACAACTATCCCGACGGTCTCCTGCGGACCAGCGTCACCGACCTCTCACGCTTCCTTCGCGCCTATAGCGGCCGCGGCGGCTTCGAGGGCGGGCGGATTCTCGAGTCGGAGACCGTCGACCTGATGCTCTCCGATACCCACTTCGGGCGGGGGCTCTGCTGGTCGAGCGGCGAGATCGGCGGCGAGCTCCAGTGGGGACATGGCGGAGGCGACCCCGGGATCGCCACCTACATGGGGTTCCGGCCGCGGGATCGGGTGGGCGCGATCGTGTTCTGCAACTTCGACTCCCCCGAGCGCGAGGGGTTGCAGACCGTCTTGGGGCGGCTGCTCGCGTCCCGTTCGACCGCAGAACGGGCCGGCTGAGACTGGCGCGGGGGCCCCGGCCAAGTACTCACGGCCCCGCTCCCGAGGCGTTTAACGGGCGCAGGAATCGCGTGGCATTGTCGTGGCAGACCTCCCGCCGCTGCTCGGCGCTCAGGCAGGGTGCGCTTTCCGATCGCCACGATCGACTCCTCGAAGCCCGCCGGTCCCGCGTCGATTCCCAACACTCGGCCGCCAGGGCCGGATCGACGTCGCCGGCCAACCCCGCGGTGCTCAGGCTTGGGGGTCCGTCCCGGCGGGTGAGCGACCCAATTCCGTCGGTGGCGTGGCGGTCCAGGTGCCGGTGTGCCCCGCCTCCGGAAACCGCCCCGCCAGGAGCTCGCTCGCGGGCCAGGTGGTGTCGAATTGGGCCAGCACGATCCGGAGGATTGCCGTCATCGGCGCCGCGAGCAGCATCCCGGCCACCCCCCAGATCAAGCCCCAGAACACCAGCGCGATCAGGACCGTGACCGGGCTCAGGTCGAGGCCCTGGCCCATGATCTTGGGGTCGATCCCGTTGCCGATCACCATCTGGACGATTCCCGGCAACACCAGCACGCCCATCACCGGCAGCAGGGTTTCGTACTGCACGATCGCCACGGGCAACGGGAGCAGCACGGCCACGATCGATCCGACCGACGGGATGAAGTTGAGGAAGAAGGTCAAGAGCCCGAAGACCAGCGCCAGATCGAGCCCCAGCAGCGAGAGGATCAACCCGACCAGCAAGCCGGTCACCGCCGAGATCACGAACTTGAGACCGAGAAAGCGGCGGATCTTCGAGTCGATCTCGCGGAAGACGGCGCTCTTGATCATCTCCCGCCGCCGGCCGAGCAGTAGAAAGATCACGAAGATCAGGATCAGGAAGCCGTTGGTGAGCAGGCCGAAGGCCCGGCCCGCGCTGCTCTGGAGCATCCGCCCCGTGGGGAGGGCGCGGACACAATCGAGCAGCACCGGCTGGCCAATGTCGATGCCCCAGGAATTGAGGGCCCGGACCAGCTGTTGGGTCA
>JBFXAS010000268.1:0-7067 GCA_050184075.1 Gemmatimonadales bacterium | reverse complement strand
CGCGGCCCACGACCTCGAGCGAGGCGCGAGCCTCACGCTCGACTGGTACCGCCGACATCGATGGCTCTGAAGCTCCGCCCGGTCGAATGGGTGGTCGGCGGCTACGCCATGATCGTGATCCCGGTCGCCATCGCCCGCTCGGGCGAGTGGCCGGACCTGCGCTGGGTGGCGCTCGCCCACCTCCTGATCCTGGTGCTGCTCGGCCTGTTGACCCAAGCGGGGCCGGGCCGGCTGGGAGAGCTGCTCCGAGACGGGACGCCGCTCCTGCTGCTGCTCGCCCTCTACGGCGCCCTCGACGCGCTCAACGGGCACGGCGCCAGACCGACCCACGATCGAACGATCCAGGCCGTCGAGCAGGCGCTCTTCGGCGGCCAGCCCAGCCGCGACTGGTGGCGTGCCTCCCCGAGCGGGGTCTGGTCGACCGTGTTTCACGCGGCGTACTGCGCCTAGTACGTGGTCGTGCCGCTCCCCCTGGTGCTCGCCACCTGGAAGCGGGATCTCCAGGCCCGACGGCGCGCGACCTTCGCCATCCTGACCGCATTCCTGGCCTGCTATGTCTGGTTCGTGTTCTACCCGGTGGCCGGACCCTACTACGAGTTTGCCCGGCCGGATGGCGCGTTCGTCGCGAACCCCGCCGCGCGCCTGGTCTACGGGGTGCTCGGCCAGGCCAGCAGCTACGGCGCGGCCTTCCCGTCCTCGCATGTGGCCGGAACCTGGGCCGCGGTCGCCTCGGTGTCGATCGCGGCCTGGCGCTGGCCGCTCGCGCTGATCGCCTGTGCGCTCACGGTCGGCGTGGTATACTGCCAGATGCACTACGCCATCGACGCGATCGCGGGATTGCTGGTCGCCGCCGGGGCGATGCTCGCCGCCCGGGCGTTCGCCCGGGCGCACCCGCGATGATCGACCACCCCCAACGAAGAACGCGGGGCCCTCGGGACCCCGCGTCTCGTTGCTCCTCGACGGTAACGCCGGCAGCGTCACTCGGCGATGGTGATCTTTCCGACCATGCCCATCGCGAGGTGCGGCGTGCAGTGCATCTTGTACTCGCCGTTCGGCAGCCCCGTGAAGGTGATCGAGTACACCGCATTGGGCTCGATCAGGAGCGGACCGCTCAGCGCGTCGAGCTTGTCGCCCGTCATCAGCGCCGCGAGCGCGGCCTCGGTGCCGGCGGGGATGCTGTCGGCCCAGAAGGCGACGTTGTGCGGGCCACCGCTGGTGTTGTGGAAGTTGATCTTGTCACCCGCCTTGATGGTCAGCTCGGCCGGGACGAACTTGTAGGCCGTTCCCTCGAGCACCATCTGCACGTCGTGCGTGGCGCCGGTAGCGGCCGCAGCGGCCGGGGCCGGAGCGGGCGCCGCGGGCGCCGGCGCCGGCTGGGCGCCCTGCTCACCACCACCACACGCAGCCAACAGCAACGTCGCCCCCGCCATCCAGCCAATCGTTCGCATCGTACGCGTTTCCTCCCCTGGGTTGTCGATTCCGATTTCGAAAGTCGGGATAGCCCCCCGGCTCCCGGTCATCTGCTTGTGAAATCGTTCACAATTATAGGGCCCCGGCCCACAAAAACCTAGTCCCGCTTCGGAGTCTCGATGGCACCGCCTCCCCGCTGCACCAAGCTCGGGCCTCAATGTGCCGGCCTCTCGGTCGTCCTCCGCGTCGCGGCGCTCGAGGACGGCGTCTCGTCGGCCGATCCCGAGGCGACCTGGCTCTTCGGTCACACCGAGCGGATCAGCTTCGGCAAGCTCTGGCGCGATGGCGACCACCTCTACACCAGGGCCCGACTCCACGTCCCCTGCCGCTACCTCCAGATTGAAGGGGAAGGGGCCCGCTGCACGGCGCACCGGTTCTCGGGCCCGGGCAAATCCGTCCGCGAGCGCCGGAGCCCGCCAGCCGAGCGGAGGCTCGGAGGGGACAAGTTCGAGTACGTCTCCCGGGGGCGGTTGGTGCGCGGGACGCTGCCCAAGGCGGCCCCACCTCGCCGGAGCCTGCCGGTTGCAGATGCGCCCAACCCGTGCGCCACCGCGCGCTGCCGGACGGCCGACAACCGAATCGGCGCGGGGTGCTGCCGGGACCTCCAGGTCGAGGTGCTGTGCGGGCCCCGGGCAACCAAACTCGAAGCGCTCCTCAAGAGCCGAAAGTCCCCGTTCCTCTGCAAGGTCGAGCGGGAGGAGCCAGACTCGATGGGCGTCGAGATGATCTCCGCCTGCGCCTTCCTGGAGGACGACGGTCGGCTCTGCGCGCTGCATGGCCGGCGCCGGCCGAACGGCACGGAAGCCAAGCCCGGGCTCTGCTTCGACTGGCCGAAGGACGACAGCACCTACCACCGAGGCTGCGTCTTCAAGCCTGCGAGCTAAGCGACTACAATACAGCGGCTTACGACAACAGACTTCAAGCACCGCTTGAGCTTGCCCGCAGGCCTGGGGCCCGCCAGGCTTTGCGAGCTAAGTCCTTGGTGTGCAACATTTGAGGCCGCCGGGCGTCCCTGCATGTGTCGGAGACGCACCCCCGGGGAGGAGTCGGCATGACCGACGAGTTGGAGCGCCTCTACAAAACGACCTACTCCGCCGTGGTCCGGTTCCTCTACCGCAAGGTCTGGGATGCCGACCGCGCCGAGGATCTGGCGCAGGAAGTGTTCATTCGCGCCATGGCTCACCGGCCCGAGAAGCCGCGGGCCTGGATCTTCGCCGTGGCGGCCAATCTCGCGCGCGACGAGGCCCGAGCGGCGGTGCGCAGGAAGAAACACCTCACCCTGCTCACGAACGACCCGCTGCCCATGTCGACCCCGGACGAGTCGGCGGACGACCAGCTCGAGCAGGACGAGCGGCGGGAGCAGGTCAGCATCGCCCTCGAGCAGCTGACCGCGCGGGATCGAGAAGTGCTGTTGCTCTGGGACGCCGGGATGAGCTACCCGGAGATCGCGGAGCAGACGGGGCTTGCCGTCGGCGCCATCGGGACCACCCTGGCGCGGGCGCGCAAGCGGTTGTTGGAGGCTTATGACCGAATGGACTTCGACGGTCGGCATGCGGCACATTCCTGAAGACGAGCTCCACGCCTACCTCGATCAGGCGTTGAGCCGGTCGCAGTGCGTGGAGATCGAGTGCCATCTGGCGGGCTGCCGCCACTGCCAGCTGTCTCGTGACGAGGTGGCCGCGGTTCGCGACCGGATTACCGCGCTGCTGGCGGCCGCCTCGGTGTCGCGCCGCCACTCGGCCCCTCCGTTCACCGAGCTGGTGGCCCGCCACGAGGCGCGAGTCGCCGCGGCCCGGATCGATTGGGCACGGGTCGCGCGACGAGGCGCGCTCGCGGCCGGCCTGGTCGCCGCGCTGGCGACGGGCTGGCTCGGTCGCTCGCTGCTCTTCCCCGGATCGCCCGCCGAGTCGATCGCGGCCGACGGCGCACCAGCCGCGCCCGAGACGCCGTCGAGCTCCGGCACCAGCCTCGACGCCGGCCGCCAGCTGGTCGCGATGAGCGACGTCGGCCCGCTCGAGCGGCTCGCCAACGAGCCCGACGAAATCGAGCGCGTTCTGCCCACGCCGGCGGCCCGGGTGGAGCAGCCCAGGACGGCCACGGTCATGTCGGCGCCGGCCACGGGCACGTTGACGCTGCAGGTGGCCTCGTTCGAGGCAACCGACGAGGGACCCGGGCTGACCCTGCCGGGGCTCTCGCAGACCGTCGACTGGTACCAGGCCTACTCGGTGACCGGAGGCAACCTGGCCCGTATCGACGGGCTCCCGGTGGTGGACGTGCAGGTGCAGCCGACCGTCGGCGACGCCCGGCCGCTCGTGGTCGTGGCGCAGCAGCATCCGTCCGGGCGGCTGATCAAGACGATCGAGGGCCCCGAGGAGCAGGTTTCCGCGCTGGTCGACGCCCAGCAGAACGCCGGGCGATTCAACGCCAGCAGCGCGACCCTCACGCCGCCCGACTACCTGGTCGACGCCAGCGGTCGGACCCGGCGCGGCCTGCGGGTCGCGATGGTGACCGGCGGCCTGCCAGCCGACACCCTGAACGCCCTGGTCAAGACGATCACGCTGCGCGACTGATCGCGGGCATCGGCAACGCGAAGCGGGGGCGAGTCACCGGACTCGCCCCCGCTTGTCGTTCTGGACTCTGCGACCGGGCTCTCAAGCGGGCGCCTGGTGCAGGCTCGCGGCCTCGGGCTCGTGTCCGTGGTGCGCCGCCTCTTTGGCCAGCGTGATCTCGGCGAGCCGCGGCGACACCATCGGGAAACGACGGCCGAAGAGCGCGTAGCAGACCAGGAAGAGCCCGAGCATCAGCGCGGTGGGGCCCAGCTCCAGCAACCCGAACACCGGCCCCGGCTCGTGGGTGATCGATGGCAACACCAGCAGGTAGCGCTCGAGCCAAAGCGACAGCAGGCTCACCGTGGCGAAAAGGCCCAGCGTGAGCGCGGTCCGCTTGGCGGCCACGAAGAGCAGTCCCCAGAACGGCACCAGGAACATGCCCACGAAGACGGCCCGACCGATCGGCAGCCACGGCCCCCAGAGGCGGGCGAAGACGAAGCCGGTCTCCTCGTGCAGGTTGCCGTACCAGATCACCAGGAACTGGGACCACATCAGATAGGCCCAGAACACCGTGAAGCCGAAGCAGAGCTTGCCCAGGTCGTGACGCTGCTTGGGTGACACCAGGTCGGAGACGCCGAGGTGGCTCCGGCCGTACAGCATCGTCAGCACCAGCAGGGTGTGGGCGCCCAGGAAGGAGCCCATGAAATAGAACCCGCCGAGCAGGTTCGAAAACCAGTGCGGCTGGAGCGCCATGATGCCGTCGAACGCGACCATGGTGAACACCAGGGCGTAGATCGGCACGTACCAGGCGGCGAGCCGATTGATCTTGGCATGGTGCGCGTCTCTGCCGGACGCCGAGGCGTCGAAGCCCTGCGTCATCCGGCCGTAGAGGTCGCGCCGGCCGTCGTTGACCGCATCCTTGACCAGGTGCATGTCGGGCACGAGGTCCGCGCGGACCAGGGCCCAGCCGATCCCGTAGAGCACCAGCAGGCCGACCAGCAGCCGGCCGAACATGAAGCCGTGCGAGAGCCAGAGCGCCTTGCCGTGGGAGAGCGAGTGGAGCTGCTCGTGCATGTGCCCGTAGATCGGCTCGTATCCGACGGTGAAGATGACCACCAGGCCGATCAGCGAGACGACGGCGAAGAAGACGTTGGCCTCGGCGAAGCGGAGGATCACGCCGGACCACTTCGCGTTGGCGAGCTTGTGCACCGCCGTGAGGGCCAGGCTCCCGCCGGTGAGGCCGGTGAAGAAGAGCCAATTGACGTGGAAGAGATGCCAGGCCCGGTCGGCATGGTCCGACATCAGCGCGTAGCCGAAGAGGGCGGCGCCGACCGCGGTCAGCAGCAGGCCGAGCACCCGAAACGGCCCGTAGCTCCCGCTCACGGCGCGGCTCGCGAGGCGATTCCGCAGATCGGTCGCGTTCATTGCGCCGCCCCCGCGGCACCCTGCAGGGCCCGCACGTAGTTGACCACCGCCCAGCGGTCGCGCTGGTCGTAGATCTTATCGCCGTAGACCGGCATGACGCCGCGCCCGTAGCGGATCAGCGAGTAGAGGTACCCGTCGGTAAGCGCCCGCGCCTTCGGGGTGAGGAGCGAGAGCGCGCCCACCCGCCGTCCGACCGGGCCGTCGCCGGCGCCGAGGCCGCCGTGGCAGACGGCGCAGAAGTAGCCGTACAGCGTGTCGCCGCGCGCAACCATCTCGCTCGGCGCGAGCGGGTTCACCAGGTTCGCGGCCGCCGCGGAGTCGAACGCGTACACCAGGGTCGCCGGATTGGGCGCCCCGACCCGCCAGTCGGCTTCGCCGCCCGTGATCGGCACCGTGCCCGGCACGGCTTCCCGCGGCACGGTGATCGAGCTGTAGGGAAAGATGGCCGGCGAGGTCACCATGTGATCGAACCACGGGACCAGCTTCATCAGGTCGTCCGGCGAGGGCACGGTGTCGTAGTAGAAGTTGCAGCCGCCGAGCAGGGCGAGCGCGAGCACGCTCGCGACCCGACCCTGCAGGCGGGCGAAGGGCTTACGCGCCATGATCGGTCACCTCCTCGGGACCGGTGGCTTCGAGCAGGGCCCGAACGCTGCCGCGGTCGGCCGCGGCGCAGGGAACGAAGACGCCGATCCGATCGTCGCTGAAGCGCGGATGAAAGGGGCGTCCCTTGAGCGACTTCATCGCGGAGAGCACGACCATCCCGAGCACCGTGAACATCGCACCGTAGAGGATGGTGAGCTCGAAGGCCAGGACCACGTACGGCGGAATCGCGGCGATCGGCTTGCCGCCCACCAGGAGCGGCCAGTCGCGCGACATCCAGACGGTCATCCCGAAGCCCGCGGCGCAACCGGTGAGACCGCCGATCAGGGTGAAGGCCCGGACCCAGCTCACCGGATGGTCGAGCGCCTCCTCGAGATGGTGATTCGGGGCCGCGGAGTAGACCGTGAGATCACGATACCCCTTGGCGCGCAGCCCCTTGATCGCGTCGATGGCGGCGTCCTCGTGCTCGAACGAGGCCAGCACGCCCGTCATGGCCTTGGCCATCAGTGCGCCCCTCCCCGCCGGCGCGGCATTGGGATCAGCTCCTTGAGCTCCTGAATCGCCACCACCGGGAAGGTCCTGGCGAAGAGCAGGAAGTACATCCCGAACCACCCGAACGACCCGAGCAGGATGCCCCAGTCGGCCCAGGTCGGATTGAGCTGACCCCAGGCAAAGGGCAGGAAGTCGTTGCTCAGCGACGACGCGATGATCACGTAGCGCTCGAACCACATCCCGATGTTGATGAAGATCGAGATCACGAAGAGCGAGGTGAGATTGGTCCGGATCTTCTTGAACCAGAGCAGCTGGGAGACCCCCGCGTTGCAGAGGATCATGGTCCAGCCCGCCCACCACTGCGGCCCGAAGGCGCGGCGCCAGAAGGTGGTCTGCTCGTAGGTGTTGCTGCTGTACCAGGCGACGAAGTACTCCATCGCGTAGGCGTAGAAGAGGATCGACCCGGTCAGCAGGGTCAGCTTGGCCAGGTTGTCGAAGTGGTACTCGGTGATCAGGTGCTCGACCTTGAGC
>JBFXAS010000267.1:0-7198 GCA_050184075.1 Gemmatimonadales bacterium | reverse complement strand
CTCTCGGATGGAACCGCCGCCATCACCGACGGCGAGGGTCGTGACAGCTTCTACGGCCTCGCGCCGCTGCCCATGGTGGTCAAGGTCGATTCCACGACCTTGCCCGCCGGGGGTCGACTCGCGATCACGGGCAGCCGGCAGGTCGGGCGGCCGGGGCTCCACCTCGCCGACCTGAAGCGGGGCGAGCTCCATCGCGCCGACTTCGTCGGCGACCTCGTGGCCGACGGAGCGGCCCTCGCGGCGATCCGCGCTCGGCGCGACGGGCCGGTCACCGGCCCGGGGGGCGAGTCCACCGGCGAGCCGATCGTGTCCGATCGGCCCGTCAGCACGCCGCCGGCCGCGTCCGGGATCGGACGGGATCGTGGCGACAGCATCCCGATCCGCGGTGTCTATCAATCGGTGACCGGCGCATCGTCGGCGCCGATCGCGGAGCGCAACGGCGTCGCCCTGGTGCGCCTGGCGGACCGACCCGTCGAGCCGCCGCCCAACGCCGACCGTCTCGAGGTGAGCGTTCCCAACTCTCCGGTACCGGCCGATGGCTCGACCCAGGTAGCGATTCGAGTCCGACTCCTCGCGGCCGACGGCACGCCGAAGTCCTCGAGCGTGCCGATCACCCTCGAGGCGAGTCTCGGGCGCTGGCAGGCGGTCGATCGGGATCCGGTGGAGCCAGGAGTGCAGACCGCGCTGGAAGACGGCGTGGGCACCTTCGGCCTGGTCGCGCCGCTCCGGGAAGGCGCCGGCGAGGTCCGGGTCACCAGCGGCGTCGCGAGCCAGGAGGCGCTGATCGCGTTCGTGCCGGCCGCCCGGCCCCTGATGGCGGCCGGTCTGATCCAGGGCCGGCTCGACTTCACCTCGCTCACGCGAGGCGCGATCGTGGCGGCGCGGCCCGATGACGGCTTTGAGCAGGAGCTGCGGGATCTCTCCGCGACCAGCGCCGACAGCTCCCGGCAGGGCGGCGCCCGCGGCGCGCTCTATCTCAAGGGAAAGATCCGCGGCGACTACCTCCTCACCGTGGCGTTCGACAGCGAGCGCGACCCGGATGCGCGGCTCAACCGCGACATCCGCCCCGAGGAGTTCTATCCGGTCTACGGCGACGAATCGATTCGCGAGTTCGACGCCCGCTCGGCCGAGCGGCTCTATGTCCGGATCGACAAGGAGCGGAGCTATTTCCTCTACGGCGACTACTCGACTCCCTCCGCCACGGAGGCAAAGGAGCTGGGCGCCTACCTCCGCACCCTGACCGGCGCGACCCAGCACTTCGAGAGCGAGAACGCCCGGGTGGAGGCGTTCGTGGCGCGTACCGAGAGTCGGCAGGTGGTGGACGAGCTGCCGGGGCGTGGTATCTCGGGGCCCTACGCCCTCTCGCAGGCGGAGGCGCTCGCCAACAGCGAGCGGGTCGAGTTGGTCACCCGCGATCGGAACCAGCCCTCGCGGATCCTCCGGCTCGAGCCGATGCGCCGCTGGGTCGACTACACCGTCGAGCCCTTCACCGGACGGCTGCTCTTCCGACGGCCCGTGCCCAGCATCGACGGCGATCTCAACCCGGTCTCGATCCGCGTCTCCTACGAGCTGGCGAGCGGCGGCGACGCGCGGTGGGTCTACGGGGGCGACGCCAGCCTCCGGCTCGGCCGTCGCGTCGAGCTCGGCGGGACCGTGGTCCAGGAAGAGGATCCACTCGACAGCTTCACGATGTTCGGCCTGAACGCCGCCCTGAAACTGGGGAAGGGAACCACGATCCAGGGCGAGCTGGCCCGCACCAACGGCAACAGTCGAGACCCCGGCTCCGCGGGGCGGGTCGAGCTTCGCCACCACGCTGGCCGCTTCGATCTCCACGCCTTCGGGATCCAGAGCGACTCGGCGTTCGACAATCCGTCCTCGACCTTCCCGGGCGGGCGCCGGGATCTCGGCGGGCGGGTTTCGCTCGGGGTGACCCCGTCCACCCGGCTGATCGGACACGCGCTCCGGACTGAAGACCGTCGGACGGCGGCCCGTCGGGACGGCGCCCTGCTCGGGGTGGAGCAGAGCGTGGGCGAGCTGCTCAGGCTGGAGGTGGGATACCGCTATGGGCGGGAGCAGGGCGGGCCCGCAACCCCCGGCACGGAGGGCGCGACGCCGAACGAGACCAATGCCGCGCACGGCAGGCTGAGCCTCGAGCTCGGGGATACCGTGGCGGCGGGGCTCAAGCGGCTCCGCCTGTTCGGCGAATACGACCAGGACCTGCGCGAGTCCGACCAGCGGCGTGGCGCCGTCGGCGCCGAGTTGCAGGCGATGCGCCGGCTCCGACTCTATGCCAGGCACGAGTTCCTCTCCTCCTTCGCCGGCCCCTTCGCCCTGAACAACGAGCAGCGCTCGTCGGCCACGGTGTTCGGTGCGGATGGTGGGTACGCCGAGGACGGGCAGGTCTTCAGTGAGGTCCGCTCGCGGGAGGGTCTCGCCGGGCGCGACGCGGAGGCGGTGATCGGGCTGCGCAACCGTTGGCGGCTGGCGGCCGGCTTGAGCCTCGACGCCACCTTCGAGCGGGTGCACCCGATCGAGGGCGCCAGCACCGCGCTCACCGACGCGACGGCCGTGACCGGCGCGATCGACTACAGCACCAACCCCGATTGGCGCGCGACGGCCAGAGTCGAGTTCCGGGACGCGGCCGACACGGACACCTGGCTCGGGTCCATTGGGTACGCCCACAAGCTCAGCCGCGACTGGACCTTCCTGGGTCGGGCCCTGTGGAGCGATCTGGGTCTCGACCGGGTTCGTGGCCGGGGCCAGGTCGGCCTCGCGTGGAGGCAGACCCGGTCCGGCCGCTGGAACGGCCTCGCCCGGGTCGAGCGCACGCTCGAGCGGTTAGGCGCGGCGCAGACCGGCCGGCTGAAGCGGGCCGTGACCCTGGCCAGCGCGCACGCCAACTGGCAGGCGACGGGCGGCCTCGTCGTGTCGGGCCGCTGGTCGTCCAAGTGGGCGACCGACAGCACTGGACCGGTCGAGTACGCGAGCCGGGCGGACCTCGGGCTGCTTCGCCTGGTGCAGGACATCGGCAGCCGGCTCGATCTGGGGGTGCAGGGAAGCGGTCTGCGCGCCTCCGAGGGCGGCACCCGCTTCGGCGTGGGCGGCGAGCTCGGTGTTCGGGTCGCGGCCGGCCTCCGATTGGGTGTTGGATACAACGTCTTCGGCTTCCGGGACCGGGACCTCCGCGACACCGAGTACACCCTCGAGGGTGCATATCTGAGGTTCGAATACGTCTTTGACGAGGATCTGCTCAAGGCACTTGCCCGGCGCTGAGCGTCGGGCGACGTTAGGAGCAGGCTCGAACCCCCCGATCGAGGACGACGATGCGGCAGGTGATCTGGAAGCGGGCGTCGATGCTGGGGCTGGCGGTCGCCGGCCTGCTCGGCGCGGCAGGGCCGATGGCGGCGCAGAACGGCAAGGGCGATCTCTCCGGAACCTGGAAGCTGGAGAAGGGCAAGGTCGAGGGCAACGGCCCGCGGACCGTGGTCATCCGCGCCGACAGCAGCGCCTCGTGGGGCGAGGAGATGGTGCGCTGGCGGCTCAAGGGCGAGAGCATCATGATCGCCCTGGGCGGCGAGTGGGAGGTCTACAAGATCAAGATGCGCGGCAACCGGATCACCCTGTCCGGGCCCGACCTGCCCGAGGACGTCACCCTCCGTCGAGTCGGCCCGGCCACGCCACGGCCTGCCGACGTCCCGGTGCCGCCCGACCCGGACCTGGTCGGCGCTAGGTGAGCTCCAGCTCGACCTGAGTGCTCTTGAGGGCCCCTGGCCGAATGGTCAGGGGCCCGATCGGTTCGTCCTGCACGGCCACCGCGAGCTGGCCCCGGTATCCCCGCTCCTTCAGGAAGCTCCCGACCGTCGCCCGCGCCACCTCCGGCGTGTTGGACTGCTGGCTCAGATGGGCCAGCACCACCAGCGAGAGATCCGGATGGATCAGCTCACCCAGCAGCTCCGCGGTGGCGCGATTCGACATGTGGCCACCGGAGCCGGCGATTCGATGCTGCACCGACGCGGGGTATTGGCTGGTCCGCAGCAACACCTCGTCGTAGTTCGATTCCAGCACGATCCCGTCGAGGTCGCGGAGCAGGTAGCGCAGCCCGACCGTCGGTCGGCCGAAGTCGTAGGCGATGCCCACGCGAACGTCGCGCGCCTCGACCACGACGGCGGCCGGCTCCGCCGCGTCGTGGAGCAGCCGACAGCACCCGAGCGAGAAGCCGGCCAGCTCGGTCACCGAGGAACCCCGGAGGACGAGCACCGGCTGCTCACCCTCCCACACGCCAAGCGCCCGGAGCGTGCCCTCGGTGGCGACGATCGGCACGCCGAGCCTGGCGGCCAGTCGCACCGCGCCGCTCGCGTGATCGCCGTGTTCGTGCGTGAGGGCGATCCCGACGACCTTGGCCAGGTCGAGCCCGACCCGCTCCGCCCGCTTCATGGTCTCGCGAGCGCTCAGCCCGGCATCGAGCAGCAGGACGCCGTCGGGACTCTCGAGCGCGAAGGAGTTGCCCCGGGAGCCGGACGCGAGCGCGAAGAGGCGGATCACCGGGTGAGCCGCTGGTAGGTGGCGGTGAGCGATGCGAGGACCTCCGCGGTCACCTCGACGCCGCGGCGGGGCAGGACCCGCTCGGCCACTCT
The DNA here is from genome assembly GCA_050184075.1 of Gemmatimonadales bacterium. Lineage (GTDB taxonomy): Bacteria > Gemmatimonadota > Gemmatimonadetes > Gemmatimonadales > GWC2-71-9 > SHZU01. The sequence goes on along the minus strand of JBFXAS010000267.1, from coordinate 2,564 downwards.
GAGGAAGCCCGCCCTGTCGAGCCGGTTGGCGTCACGCCCGCCCCAGGCGAATGGGGCCACGTAGCGTGGCACCGGCCCGCCCAGGATGTTGGCACCGGTGCCCAGGACGGTGCCCGTCGGAAGCAGGGTGCCGATCGCGGTCTTCACGTGGTCGCCGAAGAGCGTCCCCACGTTGTTGCGCCCGGTCTGGAGCGGCCCCTCGGGCAGCGCCAGCCGGATCTCGCCGTAGGTGTTTTTCAGATTCGAGGTGATGGTGCCCGCGCCAAGATTGACCCAGTGCCCCAGCACGCTGTGCCCGAGAAAGCCGTCGTGGCTCTTGTTGGCGTAGCCCAGGAACACCGAGTTCGACACCTCGCCATGGACCCGGCAGTGCGGTCCGATCGACGAGTGGCGGATCGCTCCGCCCAGGATCCAGGAATGGGGCCCGACGTAGAGCGGCCCTTCCAGCCGGACCCCGGCGCGGACCACGGCGTCCTGCTCGATCACGATCGGCCCTTTGCGCACGTCGAAGATCGCCTGCGGCTCGACCGACGCGCCCCGCACCACCACCCTGGCCGGGTCGCCGATCACCACGACACCGGATGGGATGCCGTCGCCCGGGTCGTCCGCGAGGGCCACACAGTCGGCTTCGAGCAGTCGCTCAACGGCGCTGATCAGGCTCACGACGCCGTCGAGTCGGAAGCCTCGTTTCTCGACCGCTCCGTCAGCCAGCTCGTGCGGCCCGCGCCAGGTCTCGCCGGCGGGCACCCGCCACGCCACGGTCCGTCCGTGATCGGTGATGCCGCGCGCGTCGGCGGGCAGGGCGATCTCCTCCAACGGCAGCCAGGTCGAGCGCGCCACCAACGCCGGCCCGACCACCGGCTCCGCTTGGACCGGGATCGAGTCGACGTCGGCGAACCCGGCAGCGTGGGGAGCGATCACCGAGACGATGTCTGCCGAGGTCGCCTGGACCCACCGCTCCCAAATCCGGTGTGCTCCCGCGCGGAGCTCCGCGATGGGGCGGGCGCCGGCGAAGGGCGCCCACGCACCGCTGGGCGGATCGGGATCGACCAGGACCAGGTTTCGGGTCATCGGAGCTCCCGCACAGCGGCCGGCAGCTGCTCCAGGGTTTCCTTCAGGCGCGAAGCCTGATCGCGGCGCATCACCAGAACGCGCCCGTTGGCGCTGACCACCACCAGGTCGTCCACCCCCGACAGCACGACGGGTTGGCCGTCGCTCCAGACGATGTTGTTCGCCGAGCCGATGGCGATCGCCCCGCCGACCAGGACATTGCCGGCCGGATCGAGGCTTCGGATCCGCGCGAGGGCTTCCCAGGTCCCGATGTCGTCCCAGCGGAAGTCGCCCGAGACCACGGCCACCGCGTCGCTCCGCTCGAGCAACCCTTCGTCGATCGTGGTTGGCGGCACCGCGCCGAAGAACGCCGCCGGTCCCGACCGGACCAGCGCCGGAAGGTGCCTGGCCACTTCCGGCGTGTGCCGGTCGAGCTCGGCGAGCGCGACCCTGGCCTGCCAGGCAAACAGGCCCGAGTTCCAGAGGGCTCCCTGCTGGATCAGCGCCTCGGCCGCGGGCCGGTTGGGTTTCTCCGTGAATCTCCTCACCTTGGCGGCAGGTAGGCTTGGCAGGGCCGCGCCGGGCACGATGTACCCGTATCCGGTTTCCGGTCGGGACGGCGTCACGCCGACGAGCACCAACCGCTCGCTCGCTTCGGCGACACCGAGCGCCGCGTCGGCCACCCGGCGGAAGGCGGCTCGATCGGGGACATACCAATCGGCATGGAGCGAGAGCAGCACTGCGTCGGGGTCCCGACGTCGGGCTTCGTGGGTGGCCCAGGCGAGGGCCGGGGCGGTGGACTTGGCCTCCGGCTCGACCAACACGTTCTCGCTCGGGAGCCCGAGCGCGTCGGCCAGGGGGCCGGCCAGGGCAGGCCCGGTCACCACCAGGATCCGCTCCCGGTCGATCAGTCCTTCGAGGCGCTCCAGGGTATCGCGCGCGGTGGACCGGTCGCCGGCGAGCGGCAGCAATTGCTTGGGGTGGGTCGGACTGGAGAGTGGCCAGAAACGGGTGCCCGACCCGCCCGCGAGGATCACCGCCCAGCGCATCGCCGCCTCAGATCGACTGGCCGAGCGACTCGCGCGACCGGCGGATGTCGAAGAGGAGCGGCCCGATGTCGCGATCGGCCCGGGCGAAGACCACCAGGGTGTGGCGCTCGTCGATCGGCGAGAGGATGGCCGGCCCGGCCGGCCGGTCGAGCACCACGGTTCGGACCTCGGCGTCGCCGTGGGCCTCTCCGAGCTGGCGGGCATGTCGCACGACGGTCACGGCCAGCGCGGCCACCGCCTCGCCGTCGGTGCCGGCGTCGAGCAGATCATGCACCAGGAGACCGTCTTCGCTGACGACGGCGGCGGCGCGGATCGCCGGCCGGCTCGACCAGGCATCGAGACCGCTGGGCAATGACATGGGCGACCGAGACCGGTTGGCGCGAGGAGCGATCGAACAGGGAGCCGCGGACGCTCCACTGGAAGGGGTCGGAAGCGTCGAAGTCAAGGAACGGCCCCGGGTTGACC
>JBFXAS010000266.1:0-7243 GCA_050184075.1 Gemmatimonadales bacterium | reverse complement strand
AACAACTCCTTCTAGGTCCGGCCCTCGTAGGGAATCGCCCGGAAGGCGAACGCGAGCGTGCCGCGCTGCTGGTAGATGTGGGTTCGGAAGCGGCCCACGCCGGGCACGCCGATCGCGAAGTCGGCTTCCTTCCGCTCGGCGAACTCCTTCACCTGCCGAGGTGTCATGATCTGCTCGGCAAGGTGCTTGAGCTCCTCCGGCCGGATCGGCTGCATCGGGAGGGCCTGGAGGTCGCCGTTCACCCGAATGGTGGGCGGACGGCCCACCTTGAGCAGGAGGTCGGACGCCTGGCGCTGGACCATCTGCGAGATGGCCTGCTTGAAGTTGAACGGCGGCGGGCCGGAGAGCCCCGCCCCACCCAGCGGCTCACCCATGCGGATCCACCCGGAAGAGGACTTGGCCGAACTCGACCGGCTGAGCGTCGTCGACGAGGACCTCGCGGACCACGCCGCCGAACTCGGCCTCGATCTCGTTCATGATCTTCATCGCTTCGATGATGCAGACCGTCGCGCCCGAGGTGACCCGAGTGCCCGTCTTGACGTAGGGCTCCGCGCCGGGCTCCGGCGCCGCGTAGAAGGTCCCCACCATCGGCGACTTGATCTCCTTGAGCGGGGTCCCGGCCGGCTTCGGCGCCTCGGTGGCATCGCCCGCGGGCGGAGCGGCCGGCAACGGCGCCGGAGCGGCGGGAGCCGGCATCACGAACCCCGAGTTGGTCCGGGTGATCACCACGCCGGTGCCGAACCAGCCCTTCAGCTCGATGGAGCCGATCTCGGGTGATTCCCGGAGCAGCTCCGCCAGCTTCTTGACGTCCTTCAGGTCGATCCCCTTGGCGCCGGGGACCTTCTGGAAGACCTCCGCGAGCGCTCTGATTTCTTCAGGTGTCATGGTCACCGGTTGCGGCGGTTCAGGCCAATGCGGTCAACTCGGTCCGACCGTCGGACAGGCATTCGGCCCCGTCCGGTCGGAGCACCACGTCGTCTTCGATCCGTACGCCCCCCCACCCATCAAAATAGACCCCCGGCTCCACCGTGACCACGGCGCCGACCGGGAGCGGGTCGGCGTTGCGCTGCGAAAGCCGTGGTCCCTCATGGACTTCCAGGCCCAGGCCGTGGCCGAGGGAATGGCCGAATCGGTCGCCCATTCCGGCCTGAATGATCAGATCCCGGGCCAGGTCGTCGGCCTCCTTACCGGTCTGGCCGGGCCGAATCTCCCGCCGAGCCGCCTCCTGGGCCCGTCGGACCACCTCGTAGACCTCCCGCTGCCGGCCGTCGGGCTGGGCGCCGACCACGTAGGTCCGGGTGATGTCGCTGCAATACCCGTCGACCTGGGCACCGAAATCGAGCAACAGCCAGTCACCCTCCTGGATGGCGCGGCCGCTGCACCGGGCATGGGGCAACGCGGTCCGCGGCCCGGAGGCGACGATGGTCGGAAAGGCGAACCACTCGCTCCCCCGACGTCGGAGCGCCGCCTCCAGCTCGGCTGCCACCTCGAACTCGGTCCGGCCCGGCCGGATGAAGCCGAGGATCGAATCGAGGGCGTCGCAGGCCAGCCTGGCGGCATCCCGAAGGGCCGTGATCTCGGCTTCGTCCTTCACTTCCCGCAAGGCCTCGACCATCCCGGAGACCGGCACCGCTTCGACCCCCTCGAGCGGCTCCAGCTCGGCGACGCCGGCAAGAGTCAGCTGGTCCCGCTCGATGCCGATCCGGCGGACGCCCAGCCGCGCGAGCGCGTCCCGGACGCCGCCCCAGACGTGCTTGGGCTCGATCTGCACCTCAGCGCTGGAGCCCACCTCGGCCGGCGCCTGCGAGGCATAGCGGAAGTCGGTGACCAGGATGGTCGCCCGCTCGGCGACGATCAGCATCCCACCCGATCCCGAGAATCCGGTCAGGTAGCGGATGCTCGGGAGCGACGCCACCAGCATCCCGCCCATCCCCCGATCGGCGAGCGCCCGGCGGAGCTTCCCCTGACGCCGCTCGCGGGCGTCAGGCATCCGGGCGAGTCGCGAGGAGCGCTCTCAGCCCCAGGAGATAGCCCTGCGGTCCGAAACCCGTGATCACCCCGATCGCGAGATCGCCGAACAGCGACCGCCGCCGCCGGCCCTCACGGGCGAAGAGGTTGGAGAGGTGCACCTCGACGAACGGCACCCGCACGGCGAGCAGCGCGTCCCGCATCGCCAGGCTGGTGTGAGTGTACGCACCACCGTTCAGGAGCATGCCGTCGGCCGACCCCGGCAGCGCCTGGATTTCGTCGATCAGCACGCCCTCGTGGTTGCTCTGCACCCAGCGCAGCGCCACCCCGAGTCCGTCGGCTTCCGCGCGGACCAGTGACTCGACGTCGGCCAGGGTGGCACGGCCGTAGATCTCCGGCTCGCGAGTGCCCAGCAGATTGAGGTTGGGACCGTTGAGGACCGTGACGCGCATTCAGCGCTTCAGGCCTCGGAGCCAGGAATTGAATTCCTCGATGTCGTCGGAGGAGGTCGGCGTCGGCGCCGCGCTCTGGCGCGGCTCGCCCGGGGCGCCGCTCCGGCTCGGGTGATCGTCACCGAAGAACTCGTCGAAGCTCGGGCCCGCCTCGGCGGCCGGCGGCTGCGTCGCGGTCGCGGTCGACGGCTCGTCGCCGAAGACCGACCCCAGCGCGGGGCCGGACTCCGCGCTCGACGAGTCCGGCGGCGCGGCGCCGAGCAGCTCGTCGAAGTAGTTCCGCACCGAGCGGCCTCCGGTGCGGGCCGCCGCGTAGCTCGGCACGCCCGGCTTCTCCGGGTCGCCCGACAGGCGCGCGATCGCGTCGCGGATCCGGGAGTTCTCCGGGTCGCGAGTGGCCAACTGGCTGTAGACGGCGAGCGCGAGCTCCTGGTGCCCCTGCTTGAGGAAGAGCTCCGCCATGGTCTCGGTCACCAGCAACGGCTCGTCGTCCCCGGTCGTCTCCTCCGACTCGGCGTCGGCCTCCTCCATCGCCTCCGGCTCGTCGAGCGCGGCGTCGGGCATCCGCGCCTCCTCGGCCGGCGACTCGGGCGCCTCGATCGTGGCGATGGTCGGCTCGGCCGGGACGTACGGCGCCTCCCAGCCAGACTCTCCTGCCGGCTCCCCAGCATCCCGGCCCTCGCCACCATTCGCGTCGACAGCCAGCGGATCGGGCTCCGGCTCAGACTCCGCCGCCCCCTCGACCAGCCCTGCGACGAGTTGAGGCTCCGGTTGGTTCGCCGCCCCTTCCTCCTCCGCAGCCACCCCGGCCAGCTCGGACCCGGGAGCGGCCTCGGCCGGCTTCGGGACGAGAGCATCCTCTCCGATGGGCTCGGCCGGCTCCGAGGAGAGCGCCGCGTACTCTTCGGCTGCGAGCGCGGCCTCAGCCTCGACCCGGGCCGCTTCCGACCCGACCGGTGCCTCGGCTTCGCGGGACACCTCGTACTCGGGCGCCGGCTGGGCGCTCAGCTCGATCGGCCGGTAGACCTCGACCTCGACGTCCTCGGGCGATCCGGAGACGATGTCCGCCGCGAGCGGCTCCTCGGCCTCGACGTCCTCGGGCAAACCGGAGACGATGTCCGCCTCGAGCGGCTCCTCGGTCTCGACGTCCTCGGGCGACCCGGAAACGATGTCCGCCTCGAGCGGCTCCTCCGCCCAGACATCCTCGGGCAACCCGGAGGCGACGTCCGCCGCGAGCGGCTCCCCGGCCTCGACGTCGAGGGCGGCCCCACCCGAAGCCTCGCCGTCGGCATCGCCTGACCCGACCCCGGCCAGGTCGATCGAGAGATCGATCACGGGGGCCGGCTCGTCGTCGGCCGCCGGCTCGTCCGCCACCTCAGCTTCGCCGGAGGCGCCGAACCGAATCGGCGCGTCCAGGTCGATCCCAGACGGCTCGTCCGCGACGGGCTCGACCGGCTCCAGCAGGCTGCCCACGCCTTCGACCGCCGCCTCGTCCGCCTCCGCCGCGAGCTCGGACTCCATGGTGGCGAGCGGCTCGATCGTCACGCTGGGCGGCTCGGCGGGCTCGCTCGATTCGAGGGGCGCGTCCGACGGCGCCGGAATCTCGAGAGTCGGAGCCAGCGTGTCGGGAACGCCCGGGTCCGTCCCCTGGCTCTCGAGCACCACGGGGCCGGGGTCGATCCTGCCCGGTGACGGGGTGGCGAGCGCGGAGCGGACCCGCGCCAGCTGGGCCTTCGCGTCGTCGTTGCTGCGGTCGAACGCCAGCAGCTGGCCGAGGAGGTCGGCCGCCTCGTGGTAGCGGCCGGCCCGCTCGGCGATCTCCGCCAGGCCCTTGAGCGCGATCACGTTCTCCGGATCGAGGTCGGTCACCCGGGTGAAGGCCGCCTCTGCCTGGCTGTCGGAGCCCGCGTCGAGGTGGCAACGGCCCCGGACGATGTGGGCCGGGACGTAGTTGGGGTGCTGCGCCAGCCCGATATCGAGCAACTCGAGGGCGTCGGCGTACATGCCCTCTTTGCGGTAGGCCTCCGCCAACGGCGCGAAGGTCAGCCCCAGTGGGTTTTCTTGCCACCGGCGCTGCAACTTCTCGATCTCTCGGGACTGGGCCATCCTGGGGCTCGCCCCCTAAGTTGTTGTGGCAGTTGAAGAAACTTTACTCACCCCGGGCGCATACTGTCAATCACCGTGCCACGCATCTCGCTTGAGGACCCCGGCCTCGGGGGTTAGCTTTGGCCCCTTCCGAATTCCGCGGTCCCCTGGAGCGTATCTCCCCATGATGCAAGCATTTCGAAACGCCGCCAAGCCGATCGTGATCGTGCTCACCGCGTCGTTCTTCCTCTGGCTGGTGTTCGATCTGAGCGGCCTGGGCGGGGGCGGAGGTGGGCTGATCTCGCGAAGCGACGTGGGTAAGGTGAATGGCCAGGCCATCAATTTGCGGTTGTTCGATCAGCGGGTGCAGAACGCGATCAACAACGAGCAGGAGCGGGCCTCGGGCCCGCTGGGCCTCGACCAGATCACCGCGATCCGCCAGCAGGTCTGGGATCAGGTGGTCCGCGAGGTGCTCTTCAACGAGGAGTACTCGCGCCGCCGGCTGACGGTCTCCGACGAGGAGGTCGCCGAGGCCATCCGCAACATCCCCCTGCCCGAGATCCAGCAGCTGCCCGAGCTGCAGACCAACGGCCGGTTCGACCCCGAGAAATACCAGCGCTGGCTGGCCTCGGCGGTCGGGCAGTCCCTCGTGCCGAGCCTCGAGTACCAGTATCGGGACCAGCTGATGCAGGCCAAGCTCTACCGGTCGGTGGTCTCGAACGTCTTCATCTCGGACGCGGCCCTCTGGGAGCGCTATCGGGACGAGCGGGAGCAGGTCAAGGTCGGGCTGGCGGTGATCGACCCCGCCAGCGATGTGAGCGACGCCGCCGCCCCGGTCACGCCGGAGGAGGCGCGCGCCTACTACGACCAGCACCGGGACGAGTTCAAACGGGAACGCCAGGCCTATCTGAGCTACCTCTACGTCCGCCGGGTGCCGGACGCATCGGACACGGCGGCGGCGCGCAATCGGCTCCTCGCGATCAAAGCGGAGATCGAGGGCGGTGCCCCCTTCGCCGAAGTCGCCCAGCGCGAATCGGCCGACTCGGGCAGCGGGGCGATGGGCGGCGACCTCGGCGAGTCCGCGCCCGACCAGTACGTCCCGGCCTTCGAAGAGACGGTCAAGACCCTGCCGCTCAACACCCTGTCCGATCCGGTGCTGACCCAGTTCGGCTTCCATCTGGTCAAGGTCGAGAGCCGCTCCCGGGACCAGGTGCACGCGCACCACATCCTGGTCCCGATCGAGATCACGGGCGATCATCGCGACCAGCTCGACACGCAGGCCGACTCGCTCGAGGCCCTGGTGGCCGAGCGACTCGACGCGGCGGCGATGGACACGGCCTCGCGGGCGCTCAACATCCCGATCCGCACGGTCGGGCCGTTCGTCAAAGGCCAGCGGGTGACCACACCGGAGGGCGGCGAGGTGCCGGACGCCGGGGTCTGGGCCTTCCTGGCCGAGCCGGGCGAGCAGAGCCAGGTGATCGAGGCGCCTAACGCGTACTACGTCTTCCGGCTGGACAGCATGACCGGGGAGGGCGTGCCGCCGTTCGATCGGGTCAGCACCGAGGCGGAGCAGCGGGCCCGGTTGGCGAAGAAGTCGGAGAAAGCCGCCGAGCTGGCCCGGCAGCTGGTGAGCCAGGCGCAGGCGAGCGGGCTGGCCACCGCCGCCGCCTCGCTCGGCTTCCAGTACCGCGAGGTCGGTCCGTTCGCCCGGCTCACGGCGTCGCTGCCATCGCCGGTGCTGATCGGGGCCGCCTTCGGGCTCGAGCAGGGGAAGGTGAGTCAGCCGATCCCGGGTGACGACACCCCGGACGGCGTCGACCGGAATCTCTACGTGCTCCAGTCGCTCGAGCGGACCCCGGCGGACTCGAGCGAGTTTGCCGCCAACCTCGCGGCGATCCGGAATCAGGCCCTGAACGCCGCACGCCAGAGCCGCTTCCAGTCCTACATGACGGCCCTCCGCGAGTCGGCCCGGATCACCGACAACCGCGACGAGATCTACCGGACCGCCGCCCAGAACGCCGAGCGCAACGCGGGGCTCGGACTCCCGTAGCGGAGGGCGCCGACAACGCCTGAGGGGGTGGCTCCGCCGGAGCCACCCCCTCGCCGTTTCCACCCCAGCGCGCCGCTACCGACGCGCGGTTCGGGGCTTACTGCGACAGCCGCTTCGGCTCGCTCGAGGTCGGTGGCGCCGACGAATCGATCTGCCGGGAGGGCGAGGAGCCGCGGTCGTCGAGCGCGCTGTTGACCGACTCTCCGGCATCCGAGATGCTCCGCTTGAACTCCCGAATGCCCTTGCCGAGCGACTGGCCGATCTCCGGCAGGCGGCGCGCGCCGAAGACCAGCAGCACGACCAGCAGGAGGACCATCATCTCGGTGAAACCGATGTTGCCAAACATACCGACTCCGCTAAAAGAGCGACCGGGCCACCAGGTAAGCCAGCAACACCCCGATCACGCTGAGGAGCGAGATGTCGACGCCAGCGGGCCCGAGGGTGAAGTGTACCACCAGCAGATTGATAGGGACAGGGCCCGCCTCCGCCCGGAGCGCATAGGTGAACAGCGTCTTCGCCGGGCTGTCGGGCAAGATGTTGCGGAGGAAGGCGTTGAGAAAGCCGCCCAGGAGGAAGCCGGTGACCAGCACGGTCACGTAAAACCTGGGGCGACGGGGGCCGGCCATCAGGACCGCCGGTCGAGCACGAAGCTGACGCTGGCCCGGAGCAGCTAGATCGGAAGAGCACA
>JBFXAS010000265.1:0-7244 GCA_050184075.1 Gemmatimonadales bacterium | reverse complement strand
GCCACGCCGTGCGGCAAGGCGATGTCGAGCGCCGCCCGGTCGTCCTCCCGGGTGGTCCGTCCGGAGCCGGGCACGAAGACCATCACCGGGTTGGGTCCGGGACTGGCGGGGACGTCGAGCGAGCCCACGATGGTGACGTCGCCGTTTCGGATCTCGATGTTCTGGTCGTCGGGCGGCCCGGGGTTGGGGTCGGGATCGGTGCCGGAGCCGCAGCCGGTCGCCACCACCAGGGCCGCCGCGCCGGCGACCCCACGCCAAAGCCGATACAGGGACATCGATGCCTCGCTCGGTCTCAGAGTTCTCGGGGCGGCCCGCGGCCGCGATGACCGACCAGACTGACGCGGCCCAGCCCTACGGTCGACTCGCTGGGTCGAGTGAGACGGTTCGCAAGCTCGCCTCGGGCTCAGCCCGGCTCGCTCGCCGGGCATACTCGGTCGGGGTGAAGCCGGTCAGGCGCTTGAACGCCCGGTTGAAGGAGGACTTGCTGTTGAAGCCGGCCGCATGCCCGATCGCCAGCACCGTGCGGTGGGCCGATGCCGGATCGGCGAGGAGGAGCTTCGCCGCCTCGACCCGGTAGCGGCTGAGGAAGTCGTAGAAGCTCAGCCCGACGGCCTCGTTGAGCAGCTGAGAGAGGTGGTTCGGAGGGAGTCCGACGAGGCGGGCCAGCTCGTCGAGGGTCAAGTTCGGGTCACGGTGGGGAGCGCGTTCCTCCATCACCCGTGCGAGGCGAGTCAGGCCGTCGTCCTTCTTCCGTTGATCGAGCGGCGAGGTGGCGTACTTCCGAGGCCGAGGTTCCGGCCGTCCCTCTGAAGCGGGCTGGTGGCGGATGAGGAACGCTCCAACCACGAACGTCGACGCGGTGATGAAGATGCCGCCGAGGTCGTCCCCACCGATCGGGAGCTCGAGTCCAGCCGCGCCGGCCAGCGCCAGGGAGACCATCAGGATTCCGACCGAGGCCAGCGCGAGCAGCGCTCGCCCGAGCCAGAGGACCTCCGCCCGGCGCCGGGCGTCGAGCTCGCCGAGGCTGGCCGAGTCGCGGGCCTGGCGGAGCAGCCGGATCGCGGCGACCAGATATCCCGGCCCGACGAACAGCTTGCCGAGCACCAGGACCCGGGCCGTCGTCGGCAGCCCGGCGACGACAACGTGGAGCTTTTCCGGCCCGCTCAGCACATAGAAAGGCACCATGGCCATCGTGGCGAGGAGAAAGGGCCGAGGTGGATGAGGTCGCGTGGCCGGAGCGGCCGCTCGACCCGGACGAGCGACCGGGCGTACGCCCAGAGGAGCGGGGCCAGGAGGTAGTCGAGTGTGAGGGTAGCGCCGATCGCGTGCGGAGCGAGCGCCAGGAAACCAGCCCGGGCGACCAGCTCCTCGGCGGCCGAGAGTGTGAGGCAGGCCACGATCGCGGCGAGGACCAGGCGCTTTCGCCGCTCGGGCCGGGGGCCGGCGACCAGCATCGAGGTCACGAAACACCCGTTGGCGACCCCGGTGCCGAGGCCGACTGTCAGCGCGAGGGAGACGCCGTCCATGGAATCCGTCCCTACGCTTCGGCCGCCGTTGAGGTTGTTTGAGGGTGGTAAGGGAAGGCCAGGCGGGAGCTTCACCGCGCCCGGCCGAGAGCCGCCCCGGGATCGGCCCGGCGCTGCTGCCTGAGACCAGCACCGATCGGCCCCGCCCTGCTCGCGACTCCTAAATTCCATGCGTATCTTACGGTTCGCTGCGCCCGTCCGGGCCTTGCCCGCAGCCTCCGAACGCCCGACATCCCACCAGAGCACGCCCAGGAGCGCCGATGCTCGGCTTGATGATGGACGACTACCAGCTGACCCTGACGCCCATGCTGGAGCGGGCCCGTCTCCTGCACGGCAAGAAGGAGATCGTGAGCCGCCTGGCGACCGGCGTGCACCGATATACCTTCGCCGACTACGTGGGCCGGGTGGACCGCCTGGCCGGGGCGCTCACCGCGCTCGGTATTCGGTCGGGCGACCGGGTCGGGACCTTCGCCTGGAACAGCTACCGCCACCTCGAGGTCTACCTCGGCGCGCCCTGCATGGGCGCGGTCACCCACATGCTCAACATCCGGCTCTTTCCGGATCAGCTGGTCTACATCATCAATCACGCGGGCGACAAGGCGATCTTCGTCGACGCCTCGTTGCTGCCGCTCTTCAACAAGCTGCGGGATCGGCTCACCACGGTCGAGCAAGTCGTCGTCATGGACGACCTGGGGAAGGGCGTCGATCCGGCCGACGGGCTCGACTACGAGGCCCTGCTCGCCGCGGCGCCCGCGGGCTTCGACTATCCCCGGCTCGACGAGCGCAGCGCGGCGGCGATGTGCTACACCTCGGGGACCACCGGGAATCCCAAGGCGGTGGTCTACAGCCACCGCTCGATCGTGCTCCACACCTTCGCGGCGGCGGCGGCCGATCTGCTCGGGATGTCGGAGCGGGACACCATCCTCTCCATCGTCCCGATGTTCCACGCCAATGCCTGGGGGCTCCCCTACGCGGCCGTAATGCTGGGCTCGAAAATCGTCCTTCCGGGCGCCTTCATGCAGCCGCAGGACCTGGCCGAGCTGATCCGCGCCGAGCGGGTCAGCTTCATCGGGGGGGTGCCGACCATCATCGGCGGGCTCTACGAGTACCTCCGCGCCCACCGGGATACCGTCGACGCGTCGTCGATCGACACCATCGTCGTCGGCGGCGCCGCGTGCCCACGCCGGTTGATGGAGGGCTTCCACCGCGACTTCGGCGTCTGGATCACCCACGCCTGGGGCATGACCGAGACCACGCCGATCGGCTCGGTCGGCAGGCTCAAGAGCACCCTGGCGAGCGGTACCGAGGACGAGCAGATGGCCTACCGGCTCAAGCAGGGCGTGCCGGCGCCGTTCGTGGAGGCGCGGATCGTCGGCGAGAGCGGCGAGGAGCTGCCCCACGACGGCGTGGCCTTCGGCGAGCTGCAGGTGCGGGGGCCCTGGATCGTGCGGGAGTACTTCGACGACGAGCGCAATCCGGAGTGCTTCCAGGACGGCTGGTTCCGCACCGGCGACGTCGCCACCATCGACCCCGAGGGCTACATCCAGCTGGTCGATCGGACCAAGGACGTGGTCAAGAGCGGCGGCGAGTGGATCTCCAGCGTCGAGATCGAGAACACCCTGATGTCCCATCCGGCCGTGCTCGAGGCCGCCGTGATTGCCGTCGCCCACCCCAAATGGCAGGAGCGACCGCTCGCCTGTGTGGTGCTCAAGCCCGATGTCGAGGCGCCAGGCCGCGAGGAGATTCTCGAGTTCCTGAAGCCGAAGATGGCCAGCTGGTGGCTGCCGGACGACATCGTCTTCATCGACGCGATCCCCAAGACCAGCGTCGGCAAGTTCGACAAGAAAGTGCTGCGCGAACAGTACCGAGACCACGTGTGGAGCCAGTCATGACCGTCGCCAGAACGACCCTGCTCGCCGGCCTGCTGGCCGGCGGCCTGATCCTCGCCGCGTCCTGCCGGCCCGCCCAGGACGGCGCCGAGATCCTCTGGGACAGCTACGGCGTGCCGCACGTCTACGCCCAGTCGGAGCCCGAGGCGTTCAAGGCGCTCGGCTACGCTCAGATGGCGAGCCACGCGGACCTGCTGCTCAAGCTCTACGCCGAAGCCCGGGGCCGCGCGGCCGAGTACTTCGGGCCGGCCGAGCTCGAGAGCGACCGCTACATCCGAACCATGGGCGTGCCGGCCCGCGCCGAGAGCTGGCTGGCCGCGCAGACACCCGCCTTCCGCCAGAACCTCGAGGCCTTCGCCGACGGGATGACGGCCTACGGCCGCCAGCATCCCGAGCTGATCGCCGACAGCGTCGAGGCGGTGCTGCCGATCACCGCCGTCGACGTGCTGGCCCATGCGCAGCGGGTGGTGCACTTCGTGTTCGTCTACGGGGTGGAGCGGGCGATCGCGTCGTTCGGGCGGCCGGCGCACCGTGCCGGATCGAACACCTGGGCGGTGGCGCCGTCCCGCTCCGCGAGCGGCCACGCGATGCTGCTCGCCAACCCGCACCTGGCCTGGAGCGATCTCTTCCTCTTCTACGAGGCGCACCTGAACGGCCCGGGCTTCAACGTGTACGGGGCCACGCTGCTCGGCTTTCCCACCCTGGCGATCGCCTTCAACGAGCACCTGGGCTGGTCGCACACGGTCAACACCTACGACGGCGCCGACACCTATCGGTTGACGCTCGACGGCGACGGGTACCGGGTCGACGGCCGGGTGAAGCCGTTCGAGAGCCGCACCGAAGTCCTCAAGGTCAGGCAGCCCGACGGCTCGCTCGCCGACGACACGCTGACCATCCGGACCTCGGACTTCGGTCCGGTCATCGCCGATTCGGGGCACGTGGCGTTCGCCGTTCGCGTCGCCGGGCTCGATCGACCGGGGATGCTCCAGGAGTGGTGGGACATGGGCCGGGCGACCAACTTCGCCGAGTTCGAGGCGGCCGTGAAGCGGCTCGAGATCCCGATGTTCAACATCATGTACGCCGATCGCGACGGGCGCATCTACTACCTCTTCGGGGGCGACGTCCCCAAGCGGTCCCACGGCGACGTCCGGTACTGGTTCGGGACCGTGGCCGGCGACACCTCGGCCAACCAGTGGAGCTCGTACCTCTCCTACGAGGAGCTGCCCAAGCTGCTCGACCCGCCGACGGGTTGGCTCCAGAACGCCAACGACCCGCCCTGGACCAGCACGGTGCCGAGCCAGCTGGACCCGGCCAGCTACCCGGCCTACGTCGCCCCGGTCAACATGGTCTGGCGGCCCCACCGCTCCGCGACCATGCTCGCCGAGGACGAGAGCGTCACCTTCGACGAGATGATCGCCTACAAGCACTCGACCCGGATGGCGCTGGCCGATCGGCTGCTCGATCCGCTCCTGGCCGCAGCCCGGAAGAGCGGCTCGGCCAAGGCGAAGGCCGCGGCGGACGTGCTCGAGCGCTGGGATCGGCAGGCGCAGGCGGAGAGCCGCGGCGCGGTGCTCTTCCAGGCCTGGGCCCAGCGCTACGTCTCACCCAACCCGAACGCGTTCGCGACGCCGTGGCGCCTGGACGCCGCCTTGGAGACGCCGAGCGGTCTGGGGCAACCGGCCGAGGCCGTCAAGGCGCTCGAAGCGGCGGCGGAGCAGGTGGAGGCGGCGCACGGCTCACTCGACGTCCCGTGGGGCGAGGTGATGCGGCTCCGCTTCGCGGGGAAGGACCTGCCCGGCAACGGGGCGCCCGGCGATCCCGTCGGGGTCTTCCGGACGGCATACTACGCGCCCGACCAGGACGGCAAGATGGCGATCGCCGCGGGCGACACCTACTACGCCATCACCGAGTTCGGCGACGTGGTCCGCGCCAAGGTGCTGCTCGCCTACGGCAACGCCACCCAGCCGCACTCCAAGCACCAGGGCGACCAGCTCGAGCTGTTCGCCAGGCAGGAGATGCGCGACGCCTGGTTCACGCGGGCGGAGGTGGAGCAGCACCTCGAGCTGCGGGAGACGGTGCGCTGAGCCCGGGCGCGAGGAAGAAGCGCTTCCTGACGAACGCCCAGATCGCGATCGAAGCGATCAGGGTCCCCATGGTGGTCTGATTGAAGCTGGCCCCCACGGCGTCGCCGCCGTGGTTCAGCATCAGGTGGATCAGGATCGCCAGCAGGATGCTGCCGGCGGTGTTGAGCGCCACCCAGGTCATCACCATCGACGCGGTCACCGCCCCGAGGTAGAAGACCCCGAGGTTGAGCTCGCTCTGAGGCATACCGGGCATGAAGAAGGCCGGCAGGTGCCAGGTGGCCCAGATCACGCCCAGGATCAGCGTGGCCGTGAAGGGCGAGAAGCGCTCCAGCAGCCGCGGCAGCGCGTAGCCCCGCCAGCCGAACTCCTCGCCGATGGGGCCGGGGTCGAGCAGCAGGGCCACGCCGATCGCCGTCGCGGCGCCGCCGAGCCCGACGAACGACGGCGTGCTGCCGCTCACCACCATCCCGAGCGCGATCACCGACGGCAGCCCGATCAGCACCACCAGGTACCACATGGGATTGAAGCCGAGCGGGTTGATCCGCCGGAGCAGGCGGCCGAGCCCGGCCCGCCCCTCGAGAATGGCGGTGAGCGCGATCGAGGCGAGGGAAGGGAAGTAGACGCCGAGCACCACCAGCGGGTTGGTGAGCGTCGCCTCGCCGAACAGCCCGGGCGCGGCGAGCAGCAGCGCGACCACCCCGAAGGTGCCCGCGAACACCACTACGAAGAACAGGATCAGCTGCTTCATCCGGTCGTCGCGCAGGCTCATCGCGGTACCACCGGCAGCTCGATGAAGGAAGGCTCCACCCGATTGCGGGAGACCGCGATGGTCACGTCACCCTCGGCCGGGAGCCGGGCGAAGGTGTCCTTGTCGGCGCCGGCGATCGCGATCCGGATCCGATGCCCTTCGCGGAAGAGCACCGAGGTGGGCATGAAGGGGAAGACCAGGGTCGCCACCTTGCCGGGCTCGAGCGGCTCGGCGTCCTTCTCGTTGAACGAGCGATAGGGGTAGACGGTGCGATAGGGCGGCGGCTCGCTCGAGAGCCGCCGGTGGATGGCGCGGAGCAGCCCCTCGGTCACGTAGGTGACCTTGCCGTCCGGCGCCACGTCTTCGAGATACACGATGAAGTTGCCGTCGGTGGCCGTCGAGGCCACGTAGAGCGAGATCACCCCGTGCCCGGTCACCTCGAGATCCGCCTCGAGCGGCTCGCTGGTGTAGGTGAGGAGGCGCTGGTCGATCGCGGAGCGCTCGTCGTAGACGACGTCCTGCCCGCCGAGCTGGGTGTACCAGCGGTTCCGGGTGCCGGTGGTGACGTCGAAGTCGACCTTGTACTCGTCGCTCGCGCGCTCGGCGGTCGGCGCGGTGGCGGAGAGGGCGTGGCCCTCGGCCAGATACCAGCGTCGCATCGTGGTGCCCGGAATCGGCCAGGTGTCGGTCTTCTTCCAGGCGCCCTCGCCCAGGGTGTAGTAGATCAGGGCCCGCTCGCCCATCCCGTTGGCCTTGCCCTTGGTGTACTGGTCGAAGAAGCAGGCCGCCTGCTCGTTCTGCACCGCGCTCGACGGCTCGGTCGGGGTTTCGGCCGGAAGGAAGGGGCTGGTGTGGTTGCCGCCGCCGTGGCTCCAGGGCCCGATCACGGCCAGCTGGGGCACCTGCCAGTTCATGAAGCGGTTCACCACGCCCTGCGAGGTTCCGGCGTCGAGCCAGCTGGCCCAGCCGAAAAGCGGCACGTCCGCCTTTTCGAACT
>JBFXAS010000264.1:0-7252 GCA_050184075.1 Gemmatimonadales bacterium | reverse complement strand
CCTTCGACGACGAAGAGGAGGCCGTGGCGATCGCCAACGACACCCGCTTCGGACTCGGCGCGGGGATCTGGACCCGCGACATCGGGCGCGCCCATCGGGTGGCCGAGCGGATTCGGGCCGGGACGGTGTGGGTCAACTGCTATCGGGCGGTCAGCTTCATGTCGCCGTTTGGCGGCTTCAAGGATTCGGGGCACGGCCGGGAGAACGGAATCGAGGCGGTCGACGAGTATCTCGCGACCAAGAGCGTCTGGATCAACACGGGCGTCAAGATGGCCAACCCGTTCGTGATGCGATGAGTCCCGGCGGCGACGGGTGGCCGAGCGCGGCCTACCAGACCCTCAAGGCCGCCGGGGTGCGCCAGGTGGCCTTCGTGCCCGACGCCGGCCTCACCGAGCTGATCCGCCGGTGCGAGGCGGACCGGGAGATCCGGGCCGTCTCGCTCACCACCGAGGAAGAGGGCGTGGCGATGCTGGCCGGCGCCTGGCTCGGCGGTCAGCGTGGCGCGCTGCTGATGCAGTCGAGCGGGGTGGGGAACTGCATCAACATGCTGGCGCTCAACCAGGAGTGCCGGATCCCGCTGCTCGCGCTGATCACGATGCGGGGCACCTACGGCGAGGGGAATCCGTGGCAGGTGCCGATGGGCCAGACCGCCGGTCGGGCGCTCGCGCTCGCCGGGGTGATCGTGCACGAGGTCGGCCGCGCCGACGAGGTGGCGCCGACGCTCGCCGCCGCCGCGCGGCTCGCGTTCGACTCGCGCCGGGCCGCCGCGGTGCTGGTCGATCAGCGGGTGATCGGCTCGAAGGCCTTTGCCCGATGAGCGAGACCGGGCTCGACCGCCGCGAGGCGGTGCGCCGGCTGCTCCGCGATCGCGGCGACGCGCTCGTGGTGACGGGTCTCGGCAATCCCACCTGGGACGTGGCGGCCGCGGGCGACACCCCGCTCAACTTCTACCTCTGGGGCGCGATGGGCGGAGCGGCCATGCTCGGTCTGGGCCTCGCCCTGGCCCAGCCCGACCGGCGCGTGGTGGTGGTGACCGGCGACGGCGAGCTCCTCATGGGGCTCGGCTCCCTCGCCACCGTCGGCGTCGAGCGACCGCGAAACCTGGCGCTCGTGGTGCTGGACAACGCCCGCTATGGCGAGACCGGCATGCAGGAGTCGCACACGGCGCGGGGCGTCGATCTGGCGGGGATCGCCAGCGCGTCGGGCTTCGCGGAGGTGGCGCGGGCTCGGACTCCGGCGGAGCTGGAAGCACTGGCGGGTCGGCTGTTCGGCGACGGGCTCCTGTTCGCCGTGGTGTCGGTTAGCGCATCGCCGACGAAGCCGGAGCTGCCGGCTCGCGACGGCACCCACCTGCGCGCCCGGTTCCGCGAGGCGCTCCTGGGCTCCGATGAGCTTGGCTGAGCCGGGCCGCGCCGGTCGGCTGCAGCGGGCGGCGGCGCTCCTCTACACGGCGCTCTCGCTCGTGGTGATCGGGTTTCAGATCGCACTCGCCGCGGGCGCACCGTGGGGGGAGTACGCGATGGGAGGAGCGTATCCGGGGCGGGTCCCGCCGCCGATCAGAGTCACCGCCGTGCTCCAGGGCGGCCTGGCCGCCCTGCTGGCATCCGTGGTCCTGGCCCGGGCGGGCGTGGCGGTGCGCCGCTGGGCGAGGTCCTCCCGTCGCTGGATCTGGGCCGTGGTGGCCCTCGCGCTGGTGAGCACGGTGCTCAATCTGATCACCCCGAGCGCTGGCGAGCGCGCGCGCTGGGCGCCGGTGGCGGTCGCGCTGCTGCTCACGAGTCTGATCGTGGCGCGCGGCCCGGCGGCGGAGCGTTAGGTGGACGCCGAGCGCGGCGGGCTCCGCGACTGGATCGGGCGGCGGACCGAGCAGGTCGACCTGATCACGGCCGCGCCGATCGGGCTCCTGGCCGCCACGCTCGACCGCGACGACCCGCCGGCCCGGCCCGGGGATCCGATCCCGCCGCTGTGGCACTGGCTCTTTCACCTGCCCAGACACCGGGCCTCGGACCTGGGTCCGGACGGCCACGCGGAGCGCGGGGCGTTCCTGCCGCCGGTGCCGCTGCCGAGACGGATGTGGGCGGGAAGCCGCTTCGAGCTCCGCCGGCCGCTCCGGATCGGCGAGGAGGTGCGGAAGGCCTCGATCATCGCCGACGTGCGCGAGAAGACCGGGCGGAGCGGACCGCTGGTCTTCGTCACCGTGCGTCACGAGCTCGGCCCGGCCGACGACCCGGCGATCGTCGAGGAGCAGGACCTCGTCTATCGTCCCGCCCCCGTGCCGGGCGGCTCGCCGGTGGCCGGCGCCGCGCCGGCCGAGCCGACGGGCGCGGAGTTCTCCCGCGCCATCCGACCGGACGAAGCGCTCCTCTTCCGATACTCGGCGCTCACCTTCAACGGCCACCGGATCCACTACGATTGGCGCTACGTGACCGAGGTCGAGGGCTATCCCGGGCTGATCGTGCACGGCCCGCTCCTCGCCACGCTCCTGCTCGACCTGCTCCGCCGTGAGCGCCCGGCGGCGGTGGTGAGCCGGTTCGCCTTTCGGGCGGTGAGCCCGCTCTTCCTGGGCGCCGACCTCACGCTGGCCGGCCGGTGGACCGACGGCGGCGCGGCGCTCTGGGCGAGCGGTGCCGACGGGCGCCTCGCCATGGACGCCGAGGCTACGTTACGCTGATGCGCACCGTTCCGACCGAGCCATGACCACGATCGGCCCCAACGACCATCCCGAGATCCGGGAGGGGGTCCGCAAGCTCTGCGCGGACTTTCCGGACGAGTACTTCCGGCGAATGGACGACGAGCGCGCCTATCCGGAAGCCTTCGTCGAGGCGCTCACCAGGGCCGGCTGGCTCGCGGCCCTGATTCCCGAGGAGTACGGCGGGGGCGGGCTCTCGCTCACCGAAGCCTCGGTGATCCTCGAGGAGATCAACCGCGGCGGCGGCAACTCGGGCGCCTGCCACGGCCAGATGTACAACATGGGCACCGTGCTCCGGCACGGCTCGGAGGAACAGAAGCGTCGTTACTTGCCCAAGATCGCGGCGGGCGAGCTCCGGATGCAGTCGATGGCCGTGACCGAGCCCACCACCGGCACCGACACCACCAAGCTCAAGACCGTGGCGGTGCGTCGCGGCGATCGCTACGTGGTGAGTGGGCAGAAGGTCTGGGTCTCGCGGGTGCAGCACTCCGACCTGCTGGTGCTCCTGGTGCGGACGACGCCCGTCGAGCAGGTCCGCAAGAAGTCCGAGGGGATGTCGGTGCTGCTGGTCGATCTGGCCGACGCGATCCGCCAGGGCCTCACCGTGCGGCCGATCCGGAACATGGTGAACCACGAGACCAACGAGCTCTTCTTCGACCAGATCGAGGTGCCGGCCGAGAACCTGGTGGGCGAAGAGGGGCGGGGTTTCAAGTATCTCCTCGACGGCCTGAACGCCGAGCGGGCGCTGATCGCGGCGGAGTGCATTGGCGACGCCTACTGGTTCATCGAGCGCGCGGTGCGCTACAGCCGCGACCGGGTGGTGTTCGACCGGCCGATCGGGCAGAACCAGGGGGTGCAGTTCCCGCTCGCCCGGGCCTACGTCAACACCGAGGCCGCGAACCTGATGCGCTACAAGGCGTGCGCCCTGTTCGACGCGGGCGAGCCCTGCGGCGCCGAGGCCAACATGGCCAAGCTCCTCGCCGCCGACGCGTCCTGGGAGGCGGCCAACGCCTGTCTCCAGTTCCACGGCGGCTTCGGCTTTGCGGCGGAGTACGACGTCGAGCGGAAGTTCCGCGAGACCCGGCTCTACCAGGTCGCGCCGATCTCGACCAACCTGATCCTCTCCTACGTGGGCGAGCACGTGCTCGGCCTGCCCCGCTCGTTCTGACCGTGCCGCCCCTCCACGGGATCACCGTCGTGTCGCTGGAGCACGCGCTCTCGGCGCCGTACTGCACCAGACAACTGGCCGACCTCGGCGCCAGGGTGATCAAGGTCGAGCGGCCGGGCGTGGGCGACTTCGCCCGGAGCTACGACACCCGGGCTCGGGGCTTGAGCTCCTACTTCGTCTGGTGCAACCGGTCCAAGGAAAGTCTGACGCTCGACCTCAAGCACCCGAAGGCGCTGGCGATCCTCAACCAGCTGCTCGATCGGGCGGACGTCTTCGTCCAGAACCTCGCCCCGGGCGCGGCGGACCGCCTCGGGCTCGGTCATTCGACGCTCGCCGCCCGGAATCCCCGGCTCGTCGTCTGCGACATCTCCGGCTACGGGTCCGACGGACCCTATCGCGACCGCAAGGCGTACGACCTCCTGATCCAGAGCGAGTCCGGCTTCGTCTCGGTGACCGGCACGGCGGAGCAGCCGGTCAAGGCGGGCGCGTCGATCGCCGACGTCGCGGCCGGCACCAACGCGACCACCAGCATCCTCGCCGCGCTGCTCGAGCGGGAGCGGACCGGCCGCGGCACCCGGATCGAGATCGCGATGCTCGAGAGCATGGTCGAGTGGATGGCGCAGCCGCTCTACTACGCCACCGACGGCGCCCCGTCGGCCGGGCGGAGCGGCGCGGCCCACGCGTCGATCAGCCCCTACGGTCCCTTCGAGGCGGGCGACGGGCGAGTGGTGATGCTCGGGCTCCAGAACGAGCGCGAGTGGGCGGCGTTCTGCGCCCGGGTGCTGGAGCGACCCGAGCTCGCCGCCGATCCGCGCTTCGATCGCAATGAGCGCCGGGTGGCCAACCGCGCGGAGCTGGACCAGATCATCCGCGAGTGCTTCGCGCCCCTCACCGGCGACGAGGTCGTGGCCCGGCTCGATCGCGCCGGGATTGCCAACGCCCGGGTCAACACCGTCGCCGAGGTCTGGGCCCATCCGCAGCTCGCGGCCCGCGGGCGATGGCGGGAGATCGCCACCGAAGCGGGACCGCTGCCGGCGCTGCTCCCACCGGGTCTCCCCCCGGCATGGGAGCCGCGCATGGACCCGGTCCCGGCCCTCGGGGAGCACACCGATCCGATCCTCGCCTCCCTCGGGCTCTCCGGCGAGGCCATCGCCGAGCTCAGGAGCGCGGGCGCCGTCTAGCGATGAGCGATCGACCGACCGAGACCCTCGCGCGCTTTGCGGCGGAGCTCAGGTTCGAGGCGATTCCGGGGCCGGTGGTGAGTCGTGCCCAGGAGCTCGCGGCCGACTGGGTCGGCTCGGCGCTGGCGGGACGCGGATCGCACCAGGTGCTGGCCTTCGAGCGCGTCGCCCGGGCGATGGGACCGCCGGAGGGGCCGTCCGAGCTGCTCACCAACCGTGAGGGGTCGAGCCCGCTCTTCGCGGCCCTGGTGAACGCGGCCGCGTCCCACGTCGTGGAGCAGGACGACGTCCACAACGGCTCGGTCTTTCACCCGGGCACCGTCGTGTTTCCGCCGGCGCTCGCCACGGCCCAGGCGCTCGGCCGCTCGGGTCGCGAGCTGATCGCCGCGGTGGTGGCGGGCTACGAGGTCGGGATCAGGGTGGGCGAGTTCCTCGGCAGGAGCCACTATCGTGTCTTTCACACGACCGGCACGGCCGGCACCCTGGCGGCGGCCGCCGCGGTCGGCTCGCTCCTCCGGCTCGACGCGGGCACGATGCTCCACGCATTTGGCTCCGCCGGGACCCAGGCGGCCGGCCTCTGGGAGTTTCTCCGCGACGCGGCCGACTCGAAGCAGCTCCACACGGCGAAGGCCGCGGCCGACGGCCTGCTCGCGGCCGAGCTCGCGGCGAGCGGCCTGACCGGGGCCAGTCGGATCCTCGAGGGCGAGAAGGGGCTGGCCGCCGGTACGTCGAGTGACCCCGACCCTGCCAGGCTGACCGATCGGCTCGGCCGGCGCTGGGCCACCGCCGAGACCTCGTTCAAGCACCACGCGTCCTGCCGGCACGCCCATCCCGCGGCCGACGCCCTGGCCCAGGTAATCCAGCGGGAAGGGCTCACCGCGGAGCGGATCGCCCGGGTGGAGTGTCGAGTCCACCAGGGCGCGATCGAGGTGCTCGGCGACGTGAGCGAGCCACGCACCGTGCACCAGGCCAAGTTCTCGATGGGCACCGTCCTCGGGATGATCGCCGTGTTCGGGCGGGCGGGGGTGGCCGAGTTCGACGCTCACTTCTCGGATCCGCGGGTCGGGAGCTTCCGCGACCGGGTGACCATGGCGCTCGATTCCGAGGTCGACGCGGCCTATCCGGAGCGCTGGATCGGGAAGGTCACGGTCACGACGACCGACGGGCGGAGCCTCGAGGGCCGGGTCGACGATCCGAAGGGAGACCCCGGCAATCCGCTCACCCGGACCGAGCTGGTCGACAAGGTGGAGCGGCTGGCGGCCTACCGCGAGGGGGCCCGCCCCGACGAGGTTGCGAGCTTGCTCGAGACCATCTGGCGGCTTCCCGAGGTCGCCACCGTTCCCCGACTGCTCGGAGCTCGTGGATGACGCGGATCGCCCGCACCCTGCTGTTCGTTCCCGGCAACCGCCCAGAGCGCTTCCCCAAAGCGGTCGCCTCCGGGGCACACGCGGTGATCATCGACCTGGAGGACGCGGTGCCGCCCGCCGAGCGGGACACGGCGCGGGAGGCCGCGGCAGAGTGGCTCGCGACCAAGGGCAATCGGGCGATGCTCAGGGTGAACGGGGCGACGACCGAATGGCATCGCCGGGACCTCGAGGCCGCCGGGGCGGCGGGCGTGACCGCCGTAGTGGTGCCCAAGGTCGAGCGGCTGGCCGAGCTCCACGCGGTCCGGCACGCGCTGCCGGCCACGCCGATTCTGCCGATCGTGGAGACCGCGCACGGCATCCGCCTGGCCGACGAGATCGCGAGCTTTGCCGGGGTGACCCGATTGGCCTTCGGCTCGCTCGACCTGGGGATCGACCTGGGGATCGCGGGGCTGGGCGCGGAGCTCGATTACTTTCGCTCGCGGGTCGTCCTGGCGTCCCGTCTGGCCGGGCTCGCGCCGCCGGTCGGCGGCGTGGTCGCCGATTTCCGCGACGACGACGCGCTCCGTGCCGACACCGAGCGCGAGCGCCGCTTCGGCTTCGGCGGGAAGCTCTGCATCCACCCGCGACAGATCGAGGTGGTGCACGGCTGCTTCCGGCCCAAGCGCGACGAGGTGGCCTGGGCCAGGCGGGTGCTCGAGGCCTCGCGCAAGGCCCGCGGCCGGGCGGTGCAGCTCGACGGGCGGATGATCGACCGCCCGATCGTGATTCAGGCCGAGACGGTGCTGGCGGACGCCGGCTTGTCCGCCACCAGGAAGAAGTAGATCGGGTAGGTCCGGTGGTACCACCG
>JBFXAS010000263.1:0-7330 GCA_050184075.1 Gemmatimonadales bacterium | reverse complement strand
ACCCTGCGCTCGACCCCGGACGCGAGACTCCACACCGCCGACTACGCCGGGTTCATCCTCGACCAGAACGCGCTCCAGGCGAACAACCAGCTCTCGTTCCGGTTCTGGCGACGCGACCCCGCGGTGATCCGCTCCGCGATTCCGGGAGCGCTGGTGCGCGTGGGCGCGCTGCAGGCCAACAAATACGAGGACGTGATCCCGCCGGGCGACCAGCTCACCGTCTCCGTCGACTCGCTCCAGTTCACGACCGCCGGTCGGACCAAGGCGCGCTTCGAGGCCTGGAGCAACGGCGGCCCGCGAACCCAGACGATCACCAGCGGCGCGACACCCGACACGCTGGTCGCGAGCTTTTCGGCCGAGCACCGGCTGCAGGCGGTGGTGACGGGGCAGGCGAGCGGGACCGTCTCGGCCACGCTCGTGGGCGATCTCGTGGCCGGCATCTTCACGGCCGCGGGCACCGCGGCGACCGTCACGGCGACCCCCGGCGCGGGCGCGGTCTTCGTCGGATGGCAGGGCGACACCACCAGCACCAACCCGACGCTCCAGCTCGCGATGCAGCGCCCCTACGACCTGCAGGCCAGCTTCGCCCAGGCCGTCACGGTCGCCGTCGGGGACGCCACCTCCGAGATCCTCGGGACGGCGACCCTCTCGACCGACCAGAAGAACTTCCTCGACCTGACGGGGAATCGGAACGGCTTCTTCGATCTCGGCGACTATCTCGCGCTCCTCCGTCGCAACGGTCAAGCGGTGCCGCCCGCCGTGCTTCGCGCGATGGCCGGGCAGAAGGTGAGGACCCCATGAGGCGCGCCCTGCTCGCGGCAACGACCCTCGCCCTGCTCGCCGGACTGGGGTGCGGCGGTGAGCCACCCACGACCGGTCCCGAGGCCGGGAGCTTCACGGTCGCCTACGGCGGCCCCTCGACCACCGACGGCGCGGTTCTGGTGTTGATCACGGGCGGCCCGGTGGAGTCGGTCTCGCCGCTCGGCGGTTACCAGCTGGCCTCCGGCCCGGCGGGCACGAACGCCACCCGGGTCGTCGTGACCGGGTCGCTCACCGCGGGCGACGTCTTCACCATCCGGGTGCCGGACGTCGCCGCGCTCGGGTCGTACGTGGCCCGGGTCGAGGCCGCGGCCGACCGCAACACCTTCGCGCTCGCCGACCCCGCCAGCTACACCGCCGGCCTCAGGCGTTAGGACGCCGTCGTGGATCGCCGCCGGTTCGTGCGCCTGGTCGGCGGTGCCGGCGCCGGACTGACCCTGGCCGTCTGGCTCGACGGCTGCGCGGGACCCGATCCCGTCCCCACCGAAGGCGCCTTCGTGCCGAACGCCTGGCTCGAGCTCACGCCCGACGGCACCATCACGGTGGTGGTCGATCGGGCGGAGATGGGACAGGGGGTGAGCACCTCGCTCCCGATGCTGGTGGCCGAGGAGCTCGACGCCGACTGGTCGCGGGTCCGCTTCCGCTTCGCGCCGGCCCACCGCGCCTATGACAATCCGCTGATCGGCGCGCAGGTCACCGGCGGAAGCACCTCGATCCGTGCGGCCTGGGAGCCGCTTCGCCGAGCGGGCGCCACGGCGCGCGCGATGCTGGTCTCCGCCGCGGCGGCGGGATGGGGCGTCGATCCGTCTGGCTGCGTCACGGCCGACGGCGTGGTCTCCCATCCGGCCAGCGGCCGCTCTGCCGGATACGGGGAGCTGGCGGCGAGGGCGGCCGCCATTCCGCTGCCCGACGCCGTGCCGCTCAAGGAACCCGGCGCCTTTCGACTGATCGGCCGGTCGCCTCCCCGGCTCGACATTCCCGACAAGACGACCGGTCGGGCCGAGTTTGGGCTCGACGCCGGGCCTCGGGACGCGCTGGTCGCGGTCGTCGCCCGCTGCCCGGTCTTTGGAGGGCGGCTCGATCGGTTCGATCCGGCTCCGGCCCTCGCCGTCGCCGGGGTGGTCGCGGTGGAGCGGATCGAGAGCGGCGTCGCGATCGTGGCCGAGCATACCTGGGCCGCGCTGCGGGGCCGGGAGGCGCTCGACGTGAGCTGGCGCGAAGGCTCCGGAGCGAGCCTCTCCGACCTGGGGCTCCGACAGGAGCGCGAGGCCCGACTGCTCGAGCCCGGTCGGGTGCTCCGGTCGCTGGGCGATCCGGACGGCGTGACCGGCGCGACGACCGTCGAGGCGACCTACCAGCTTCCCTACCTCGCCCACGCGACGATGGAGCCGATCAACTGCACGGCGTCGGTCGACGACGCGGGCGTCACCGTGTGGGTGCCGACCCAGTTCCAGTCGGCCGCCTGGTACTTCGCGGGTGGCGGCGCCCGGGGCGTCGCGGCCAAGGCGGCGGGCGTCAGCGCGGACCGGGCCCGGGTCGTGAGCACGATGCTGGGCGGCGGCTTCGGCCGGCGCTTCGAGCTCGATGCGGTCCGCGAGGCCGTGCAGATCTCCAAGGCCGTGGGCCGGCCGGTGCGTCTGGTCTGGACCCGCGAGGACGACGTGCGGCACGACTTCTACCGTCCGGCCGCGACCCATCGACTGGTCGGCGCGCTGGACCAGTCGGGGACGCCGGTGCTGTGGCGCCACCACGTGGTGGCGCAATCGGTGCTTCGTCGCTTCCTCCCTGCCGCGATCCCCGATTGGACCCTCAGGCTGGCGCTGGGCGATCGTGGTCCCGGGACCGACGTGATGGAGGGGGCCGGCGAGATGCCGTACGCCATCCGGAACCTGGCCATCGGCTTCAGCGAGGTGGAGACGACGGTTCCGGTCGGCTACTGGCGCTCTGTGGGACACAGCCACACCGCGTTCGCCGTCGAGTCCTTCATCGACGAGCTGGCGCATGCCGCCGGCAAGGACCCGGTCCGTTTCCGTCTCGACCTGCTCACCGCCGCGCCCCGACATCGTCGGGTGCTCGAGACGGTCGCCGCGCTGGCGGGCTGGGACCAGCCCGCCGCCCCGGGCCGCTTTCGCGGCGTGGCGGTGCACGAGTCGTTTGGCAGCATCGTCGGCCAGGTGGCCGAGCTATCGGTCGACGAGGGGAAGATCCGGGTTCACCGGGTCTGGTGCGCGATCGATTGCGGTCGGGTGGTACACCCCGACACGGTCGTCGCCCAGATGGAGAGCGGCATCGTGTTCGGGCTGACGGCGGCCCTCTACGGCGAGATCACCATCGAGGGCGGGCGGGTCCAGCAGAGCAACTTCCACGACTACCCGGTACTGCGGATCGACGAGACCCCGCAGATCGAGGTCGCCATCGTGCCGAGCGAGCACGCCCCGGGCGGGGTCGGGGAGCCCGGCACGCCACCGATCGCCCCCGCCGTTGCCAACGCCCTGTTCCAGGCGACCGGGGTGAGGTCCAGGAGCCTGCCGCTCCGC
The DNA here is from genome assembly GCA_050184075.1 of Gemmatimonadales bacterium. Classification (GTDB taxonomy): domain Bacteria; phylum Gemmatimonadota; class Gemmatimonadetes; order Gemmatimonadales; family GWC2-71-9; genus SHZU01. Next base: position 3,974 of record JBFXAS010000263.1, on the reverse strand, counting down.
GTTTGAGGCTGCCCGGCGGCATTGGCACGTACCAAGGGCGCGTCCGGCCCGGGGCTCAAGGCGCCCCCGGCGCCGCCGATACTCTCGGCATGCCTCATCGCCTCCGAGCTTGTTTGACCGGCGAGACGACCTCGCCGCTGCCCACCGCCCCCGCCCACGGGCGCGCCGGGGCGATCTCGCCCCGGCCCTTGCCATCGACTGGCGAGGCCCTCGTGACCGAGCTGAAGGCCGAGATGGGGCTCCGAGCCGCCGCGGTGCTCGAGCTCGGGCGGGGCTCGGAGGAGGCCGCAGCCGTGCTCCGCCAGGTCGGCGAGCTGAACACGGTCGTCCGCAGACCGCCGGCGGCGATCCAGCAGGCGATGGAGGCCTGCCGCGATCCCGATGCCTCGCTCGATCGGATCGTCAACACCTTCCGTCGAGATCCCGCGCTGGCGCAGTCGCTGCTCCGTCATGCCAACGCGCCCTTCTACTCGCGGGGCGGGGCCAGCTGCGGCTCGCTGACCGAGGCGGCCCGGCGGGTCGGCCTGGCCGGGCTCAGCAGTGTGCTGATGTCGTCGTTGATGGAGAGCTTGCTCTCCCAGCCCGGGGGCGACCTGGGGCGACTGGTGCAGCAGGTCTGGACCCACTCGGTGCGGACCGCGCCGATCGCGCGGACGCTCGCTGGGGTGGCGTCGTTGGGTCCCGAGCGGGTCTTCACGCTCGGGCTGCTCCATGACTTCGGCAAGCTGCTGATCCTCGACCGCTTTGCCACCTATCGTGCGCAGGGCGGGGGCTCCCTGGCGTCGGCCGAGTTCGTCTCGGTCTCACTCAAGGCGCTGCACGGACCCCTCGGCGGCCTGGCGGCGCTCACCTGGAGCCTCGACGTCGAGGCGTCGGCGGCCATCGCGACCCACGATCGCGGGCCGCTGCGCTACCAGGGCAGCGTCCTGTCGGAGGTGCTGAGCATCGCGGAGTGGGCGGATCTCACCGAGATCCGCGAGCGGGAGTGGGACTTCGAGGGGCACTGGGAACGGGCCGGCCTGACGCTCCCGATCGAGGACTGCCGCACGGCCCTCGACCCCGGCGACTGAGGCTCGACCTCAGCTCGCTGCGGGCTTTCCTCCGGTCGGGGTCAGCGCTTCGTCGGAGGAGCTCAGCTCCTCGCCCGGGTTGATGAAGCGGTCCCGCTCGATCCGGTGCTGCTTCTCGTAGAGCTGGCGATAGCGACCGTCGAGGGCCATCAGCTCGTCGTGGCTCCCCCGCTCGACGATTCGACCCTCCTCGATCACCAGAATCTGGTCCGCGCTCATGATGGTGCTGAGCCGGTGGGCGATCACGAAGGTGGTGCGCCCGCGGCGGAGCGAGCGCAACCCGTCCTGGATCAGCGCCTCGCTCTCGCTGTCGAGGCTCGAGGTCGCCTCGTCGAGCAACAGGATCGACGGGTCGGCGAGAATCGCGCGGGCGATCGCCACGCGCTGGCGCTGCCCGCCGGAGAGCCGCACCCCGCGCTCGCCCACGACGGTGTGGTACTTCTTCTCGAAGGCGTCGATGAACTCGTCGCAATGGGCGATCGCGCTGACCCGGATCACCTCGTCCATCGTGGCGTCGGGCCGCGAGAACCGGATGTTGTCCGCGACGGTGCCGTCGAAGAGGAAATTGTCCTGGAGCACGATCCCGAGGTGGCTCCGGTAGTCGCGGAGCTTGAGGCCGTTCAGGTCGTTTCCGTCGATCAGCACCCGGCCCTTGGTGGGGCGATTGAAGGCCATCACCAGGCTCATCAGGGTGCTCTTGCCCGAGCCGCTCGAGCCGACCAGCGCGGTGGTGCTCCCGGCCGGCGCGTGGAACGAGACGTCGCGGAGCACCGGGGTGTTGGGCTCGTACTCGAACCAGACGTCTTCGAAATCCACGGCGCCCTGCATCGCCGAGAGCGGAGCGCGGCCGCGGTCCTCGTCGTCCTCGGTGGTCATCGCCCGGAGCTCGCGGATCCGGTCGAGGCCGGCGAAGGCCTCGCTCACCTGGGTCCCGATCGAGGCGAGCTGCACCAGCGGCACCACCATCATGCCCGTGAAGAGGATGTACATGAAGTAGTCGCCGACCGTCATGTCGCCGGTCAAGACCCGGCCGCCGCCGACCACGATCATCAGCGCGCCGATCGTGCCCACGATGATCGAGGAGAAGGCGCTCACCGCCGAGACCCCGGTCATGGTGGTGGCGACGTTCCGGAAGAGCCGATGGACGCCACGGGCGAACACCAGCTGCTCCCGGCGCTCGGCGACGTACGACTTGACCACCCGGATCCCACCCAGGGTCTCGGTCAGCCGTCCGGTCACTTCGGCGTTGATCTTGTTCCGCTCCCGGAACATCGGCCGCAGCTTGTTGAACGCGACCGCCATCCCGCCGGCGAACAGGAGGAGCACCGCCAGGGTGACGGCGGTCAGCTGCCAGTTGAGCACGAAGAGGATCGCGAGCACGATCGCCGCGGTGACCAGACCGCCGGTCACCTGGACCAGCCCGGTGCCGACCAGGTTCCGGATCCCTTCGGCGTCGGTCATGATCCGACTGACCAGGACTCCCGTCTGGGTCCGGTCGAACGCTCGAATCGGGAGCCGGATCGCGTGTTCCATCACGTCGCGGCGCATGTCGGTGATCGCCCGCTGGGCGGCGATGCCGAGCACCCGGACCAGGGCGAACGAGGTCGCCGCCTGGACCAGCGTGGCGGCGATCGCGACGCCGGCGATCAGCATCAGCTGATCGTGGCGGTCCGCCGGCAGCAGGTCGCTGATCAGCCCGGGCTGGTCGACGGGCACCAGCACGCGATCGATCAGGAACTTGGAGCTTCCCGGCAGGACCAGACCGGCCAGGCGGTTGATCAGCATCACCGCCATGCCGATGCCCAGCCGCTTCCGGTGGGCCCAGATCAGCCCGCGGGCCTCGCCCCAGGCGGCCTTGAAATCGGTCTTGCGCTTCGGTGTCGACACGTCCGCTCCGTCCTCAGCCGCTCGCGCGCTGATCCCGCATCGCCTCGACGCGGGGTGTCATCCTGGCCACGAGCTCGCGCCCGGTCTCGGTCTCGGTGGCGATCCACTCGATGTTGCGTAAGAATCGCGCGCCGGCGCTCTCGCGCAACTCCGCCAGGAACGGGGCGAGCTTGGCGTAGAGGATCAGGGCCTCGCCGCCACTCGCCTCCGCCAGGTACTCGGCGTGGACGATGCCATGGCGGCCGAGCCCGTACGCCAGCTCCCAGTAGCCGACCACCTGGCGGAACGCGGTGTTCATCGGGTGGTCCCAGGCGATGACCGCCTGGACCTCCTCCACCGACCGGGGCCAGAACTCCCTGGTGATGGTTTCCCGCGACGCCCGGAGCACGCTCTCGCGGCGGAGCTCGTAGAGCCGGAGCACCAGCTCGGCGTCGTGATGATCGGGAAAGTCCTTCGGCGCGGTCACTTTCATGCGCTGCCCTCCCGGGCCATGGGCGCGGGGGCGGGCTCCAACCGATCCGTCCGGGGCCGCCGGCGGAACAGCCGAGCCATTCCCTCGCGCCACTCGTAGAGAATCTCGTAGAAGGTCGGGATCACCAGCAGGGTGAGCAGGGTGGAGGTGATCACGCCGCCGATGATCGCGACGCCGAGCGGCGAGCGGAACTGCGCGCCCTCGCCGGTGCCGAGCGCCACCGGGGTCATGCCGGCGATCAGGGCGAACGTGGTCATCAGGATCGGGCGGAGCCGAATCCCACCGGCCTCGATCAGGGCGTCTCGAATGGAGAGCCCCCGGTCGGCCCGCGCCCACTTGGCGAAGTCGATCAGCAGGATGGCGTTCTTGGCGACCAGGCCCATCAGGAGGATGATCCCGATCAGGCTCATGATGTTGATGGTGTAGCCGGCCAGCGAGAGCGAGAGCATCACGCCGATCAGCGAGAGCGGCAGCGAGGCCATGATCGCCAACGGGTCCACGAACGACCCGAACTGCATCACCAGCACCAGGTACATCAGCAGCAC